>CAYZGL010000262.1:0-5087 GCA_964477985.1 uncultured Rubrivivax sp.
TCCACCGATTCGGCGTCGAGGTGGTTGGTGGGTTCGTCCAGCAGCAGCATGTCGGGCTTGCTCAGCAGCAGCCGGCACAAAGCGACGCGGCGCTTTTCACCGCCCGACAGGTTGCCGATCAGCGCGTCCCACGGCGGCAGGCGCAAGGCGTCGGCCGCGACTTCCAGCTCCATGTCGGTGTTGACGCTGCCGGCGGCGGCGATCACGGCTTCCAGCTCGGCCTGCTCGGCGGCGAGTTGGTCGAAGTCGGCGTCGGGCTCGGCATAAGCGGCGTAGACCTCGTCCAGCCGCGCCTTGGCGGCGAGCACGCCGCCGATGCCCTGTTCCACCGCCTCGCGCACCGTCTGCGTCGGCTCGAGCAAGGGCTCCTGCGGCAGGTAGCCGATCTTCAGCCCCGGCATCGGCACGGCCTCGCCTTCGATGTCCTTGTCCAGCCCGGCCATGATCTTCAGCAGAGTGGACTTGCCGCTGCCGTTGAGGCCGAGCACGCCGATCTTGGCGCCGGGGAAGAAGGACAGGTTGATGTCCTTCAGGATCTGCCGCTTCGGCGGCACGATCTTGCCGACGCGGTTCATGGTGTAGACGTACTGGGCCATAGCGCTTGCTCGGTAGCTCGAAGAATGTTGAACGAGGGGCTTGCGCGGCGCGCGCGCGAAACCGGCTATTGTCGCCGCCAGGAGGATCCCCCGTGAGCCACGAAGCGCCATCCCGACCGAACACCCCGCGAGGCACCAGCAGCCCCACCACCGTGCGCGCCGCCACCTTCGAGCTGCTGCGCAGCCTGGGCCTGCGCACCGTGTTCGGCAACCCCGGCTCGACCGAGCTGGCGATGTTCGTCGACTTCCCCGAAGACTTCCGCTACGTGCTCGGGCTGCAGGAATCGGTGGTCGTCGGCATGGCCGACGGCTACGCGCAGGCCAAGCGCACGGCAGCCTTCGTCAACCTGCATTCGGCCGTCGGCGTGGGCCACGCGATGGGCGCGATCTTCACCGCCTGGCGCAACCGCACGCCGCTGCTCATCACCGCCGGCCAGCAGTCGCGCGGCATCCTGCCCTTCGACCCCTTTTTGTCGTCGGTGCGCGCCACCGAGCTGCCGCAGCCCTACGTGAAGTGGGCGGTGGAGCCGGCGCGCGCCGCCGACGTGCCGCGCGCCATCGCCCGCGCCTACCACCTGGCGATGCTGCCGCCGCGCGGCCCGGTGCTGGTGTCGGTGCCGGCCGACGACTGGGACCAGCCCTGCGAGCCGGTCCAAGCGCGGCGCGTCAGCCAGGCGCTGCGGCCCGACCCGGAGTTGCTGGGTGAGATCGCGGCGGCGCTCGATGCGGCGCAGCGCCCGGCCTTCGTCGTCGGCGCGGCGATCGACCGCGACGGCGGCTGGGACGCCACGGTGCGGCTGGCCGAGATGCACCGCGCACGCGTGTTCCACGCGCCGATGTCGGGGCGCTGCGGCTTCCCGGGCGACCACGCGCTGTTCGCCGGCCACCTGCCGCCGCGGCGCGAGCAGATCGTCGACAAGCTCGCCGGGCACGACTACGTGCTGGTGATCGGCGCGCCGGTGTTCGCCTTCCACGTCGACGGCGCCGGGCCCTTCCTGCCCGCAGGCACACAACTCGGCCAACTGACCGACGACCCCGAGATCGCCGCCTGGGCGCCGGTGGGCCATGCGGTGCTGTGCAGCATCCGCCTCGGGGTGCAGGACCTGCTGGCGTTGGCGCGGCCGCCGGTGCGCGCCTTGCCGCCGCCGCGGCGCCTGCCGGCGCGCGCCGAGCCGCCGCTTGCGGGGCAACGCATGTCGGTGGCCTACGTGCTGCAAACACTCGCCGAAGTGCGAAGCCGCGACAGCATCGTGGTCGAAGAAGCGCCCAGCGCGCGCCCGGTGATGTTCGAGCGGCTGCCGATCCTGCAGCCCGAGACCTTCCACGAGATGTGCAGCGGCGGCCTGGGCTTCGGCCTGGCCGCAGCCGTCGGCGTGGCGCTGGCCGAGCCGGCGCGGCGCGTCATCGCGCTGATCGGCGACGGCTCGGCGATGTTCAGCATCCAGGCGCTGTGGAACGCCGCGCAGGCGAAGTTGCCGATGACCTTCCTGATCCTGAAGAACGGCCGCTACGCCGCGCTGCAGGACTTCGCGCCGCAGTTCGGTTTCGTCCCCGGCGCCAAGGTGCCCGGCAGCGACCTGCCCGAGCTGGACTTCGTCGCGCTGGCCGCGGGCCAGGGCGTGCCCGGCCGGCGCGTGGCCGATGCAGCGCTGCTGCATGAGGAACTGCGGCAGGCGCTGAGCAGCACGGGGCCGATGCTGCTGGAGATCGAGATCGCCTGAGGTGCGCCGCCGATGGCGGGGCGAGCAAGGCCTCAACGGCGACGCGCAGGCGCAAGCGCCAGGTCAAGCGCCCGGCTGCTGCAGCCCGAAGATCAGCTCGGGATCGCCCGGTACCCAGCTGCCGTCGAACTGCGAGCGCCGGCCGATGCGCCGCGTGCGCTGCACCAGCTGCCGGCCCAGCGCGAGCTGCGGCGGCTCCCAAGCGGCGAGCGCCGACGTGATGTCGAACCCGTGCCGCTCGATGGCCGCGGCCAGCGCCCAGGCGTCGGCCGCGGCCTTCGCGCTGCCGGCCGCCGCATGCGGGCGGGCGACAAACGCGGCATCGCCGGCGAGGCAGGCGCGGCCGAACACCATGCGCGGTGTCTCGAGGTCGCAGATGACCTGCACGAAGGGCCGCTGCGCGCCGCAGACGACGGCGGCCAGCGGCGCGGGCAGGCGCGCCGCGGCAACGGCGCGCAGTTCGTCGACATGGCGTTGGCTTGCCGCTGCGGGCGGCAGCGACAGCTGGTGCGATCGCCCGCTCGAGTCGGTCAGCAGCTCGGCCAGGTCGTCGCCCTTGTCGTAGTTGCGGTACCAGACGAAGTTGATCCGCCGCGCGCCGCGTTCGACCGATCCGTCGGGCCCCGGGATCGGATAGCTCAGGATGTGGCTGTTGGCGTAGACGTAGTAGGTGATGGCGTCGTCGAGCAAGCCGAGCGTTCGGCCGTCCAGCGCCGTCTCGGCCACGGTGCCGCGCCAGGCGACGTAGCCGGCGTACGCAGGCCGCAGCTGGGGCAGCACCAGCGCGCGCGCGGTCGATCCCGCACCGTCGGCGCACACGAGCAGCTGCGCGTCGCGCGCGGGACGATCGCGAAACCGCGCCACGACGCGCTGCCCATCGTCGGCCCACCCGGTCAACTCGTGCCCGAGGTGGTAGCGCTGCGGATCGAAGCATGCGAGCAAGGCGCGGTAGACCGTGTTCCAGGAGCTGAACCGGTAGGCGTGCGCGGCCTCGTAGAGGGGTTCGCCGCGGCGGTCCAGATAGCGGATGCGCGAGGTCGCGATGCCGATGCGGTCCACAGACAGCCCGGCCCGTTCGACCAGGTAGCGTGCCGTCTCGGGCAACAGCCCGATGCCGGCGCCGCGCTCGACGAGCGTCGACGCCGTGCGCTCGAACACGTCGACTTCGGCACCCAGGTCGCGCAGCAGCAGCGCGCAGCACAGACCGCCGAGCGAGCCGCCGACCACGGCAGCACGCAGGCCCGCGAGCGGCCCGGCAGTGGTCATCGCCGCTCTCGGCGCGCGCCGCCGAGCCGCCGCGACCGCCGCGCACGCCGCTTCGCGATGCGGCTTGCCGCGCCGGTGTGGCCGGCCTCGCGCTGGGCGGCAAGCCGTGTCGCATCCGCCGGGTCAGGCTGCGCCCGGCTGCCGCCAATGCGCACCGCCTGCGGCAGCGCGCGCTGGGACGCGGCGATCGCGCCGCGTGCGCCGGCCCCCGGGGCCGTCAGCGGCAATCCGAAGCGATGTTCGAACATCAGCGGCTCCATGTTGGCGCGCCGCGCAACGCAGCGCCCGGCGCTCGCGCGTGCGCCGGACAAGGCTAGCAGCGGCCTTCGGGGCCGGCAACCAAGCCGCGGCCCGGTGGCGGCACGGCGGTGAACCCCGTGGGCGCCGATCCGCGGCGGCCCGGCATGCGCCGGTACAATCGCGCTGCCGCCGCGGCACCCAGTCATCGCGGCGCTGTCGCTTCCGACGCTTCTTTCGATCTCGCGCCTGCCGACTGGTGCACCCGCCATGGGTTGCCGCAGGCCGCGAACATGGCTCGCCCGCCGAGCCCGAACTCCACATGAATTTCGCTGATCTCGGCCTGGCCGAGCCCCTGGTTCGTGCCGTGCACGAACACGGTTACGACACGCCCACGCCGATCCAGGCGCAGGCCATTCCCACCATCCTGTCGGGCGCCGACCTGATGGGCGGCGCGCAGACCGGCACCGGCAAGACGGCCGGCTTCACGCTGCCGATGCTGCAGCGGCTGATGGCCCGTCCGGGCCAGCGCGACGCGCGCGGCAAGCTGCCGATCCGCGCGCTGATCCTCACACCCACGCGCGAACTCGCCGCACAGGTCGAGGAAAGCGTTCGTGTCTACGGCAAGTACAGCAAGCTGTCGAGCATGGTGATGTTCGGCGGCGTGGGCATGCAGCCGCAGATCGACAAGCTGCGGCGCGGCGTCGACATCCTGGTGGCCACGCCGGGGCGGCTGCTCGACCACCACGGCCAGCGCACGCTGGACTTGAGCCAAGTGGAGATCTTCGTGCTCGACGAGGCCGACCGCATGCTCGACATGGGCTTCATCCACGACATCAAGAAGGTGCTGGCGGTGCTGCCGGCGAAGAAGCAGAGCCTGCTGTTCAGTGCCACCTTCAGCGACGAGATCAAGGCGCTGGCCGACCGGCTGCTGAACGCACCCAGGCTGATCGAGGTGGCGCGGCGCAATTCCACCGCCGAGCTGGTGGCGCAGAAGGTGCACCCGGTGTCGCGCGAGCGCAAGAAGGAACTGCTGGCGCACCTGATTCGCCAAGGCGACTGGCACCAGGTGCTGGTGTTCACGCGCATGAAACACGGCGCCAACCGGCTGGCCGAGTACCTGAACGACCAGGGCATCAGTGCGATGGCGATCCACGGCAACAAGAGCCAGACCGCGCGCACCAAGGCGCTGGGCGACTTCAAGGCCGGGCAGCTGCAGGTGCTGGTGGCCACCGACATCGCCGCGCGCGGCATCGACATCGACCAG
>CAYZGL010000263.1:0-5057 GCA_964477985.1 uncultured Rubrivivax sp.
CCTTCGTGCCGACCAACGTGATCTCGATCACCGACGGCCAGATCTTCCTCGAGACCAGCCTGTTCAACGCCGGTGTGCGCCCCGCCATCAACGCCGGCATTTCGGTGTCGCGCGTCGGCTCGGCGGCGCAGACCAAGCTGATCAAGGGCCTGTCCGGCGGCATCCGTACCGACCTGGCGCAGTACCGCGAACTGGCGGCCTTCGCGCAGTTCGCCTCCGACCTGGATGCCGCGACCAAGAAGCAGCTGGACCGCGGCGCGCGCGTCACCGAGCTGCTGAAGCAGGCGCAGTACTCGCCGCTGCCGATCAGCCTGATGGCCGCGTCGATCTTCGCGGTGAACAAGGGCTTCCTCGACGAGTTCGACGTGAAGAAGGTGCTCGACTTCGAGCACGGCCTGCACACGCACCTGAAGACCAGCCATGCCGCGCTGCTGAAGAAGCTGGACGACAGCAAGCAGCTGGACAAGGAATCCGAGGCCGAGCTGAGCGCCGCGATCGAAGCTTTCAAGAAGTCCTTCGCCTGAGCCCCTGACCGAAGCAAGGAGTCGCAGCGATGGCAGTCGGCAAGGAAATACGCGGCAAGATCTCGAGCGTCGAGAACACCAAGAAGATCACCAAGGCCATGGAGATGGTCGCCGCCAGCAAGATGCGCAAGGCGCAGGAGCGCATGCGTTCGGCCCGGCCCTACGCCGAAAAGGTGCGCAGCCTGGCGGCCAACCTGTCGTTGGCCACGCCCGAGTACAAGCATCCGTTCATGCTGAAGCACGACGAGGCCAAGCTCGCCGGCTTCATCGTCGTCACCACCGACAAGGGCCTGTGCGGCGGCCTGAACACCAACGTGCTGCGCATGGTGACCGCCAAGCTCAAGGAGCTGGAGGGGCAGGGCGTGAAGGCCGAGGCGGTGGCCATCGGCAACAAGGGCTTAGGCTTCCTCAACCGCATCGGCGCGAAGGTCGTCTCGCATGCGGTGCAGCTGGGCGACAAGCCGCACCTGGACAAGCTGGTCGGCCCGGTCAAGGTGCTGCTCGATGCCTACACCGCAGGGCGGCTGGGCGCGGTGTACCTGTGCTACACGCGCTTCATCAATACGATGAAGCAGGAGCCGGTGGTCGAGCAGCTGCTGCCGCTGTCGGCACACCAGATCACCGAGGGCGCAGTCGGCTCGCGCAGCTGGGACTACATCTACGAACCCAACGCGCCCGCGGTGATCGACGACCTGCTGGTGCGCTACATCGAAGCGCTGGTGTACCAGGCCACGGCCGAGAACCTGGCATCGGAGCAGTCGGCGCGCATGGTGGCGATGAAGTCGGCCACCGACAACGCCGGCAACGTCATCGCCGAGCTGAAGCTGGTCTACAACAAGACGCGCCAGGCGGCCATCACCAAGGAACTGTCCGAAATCGTTGCCGGCGCGGCGGCGGTTTAGACGGCCCAAGAATCACGCATCTCGAAGGAAGCGAAAAATGTCTGAAGTTCAAGCGGCCGGCAAGATCGTCCAGTGCATCGGCGCGGTGGTCGACGTGGAGTTCCCGCGCAACGCGATGCCCAAGGTGTACGACGCGCTCAAGCTCGAAGGCACCGCGCTGACGCTGGAAGTGCAGCAGCAGCTGGGCGACGGCATTGTGCGCACCATCGCGCTGGGCTCGTCCGACGGCCTGCGCCGCGGCCTGGAGGTCAGCAACACCGGCAAGGCGATCACCGTGCCGGTGGGCCGCGCCACGCTGGGCCGCATCATGGACGTGCTCGGCAACCCGATCGACGAGCGCGGCCCCGTCGGCCAGGAACTCACCGCGCCGATCCACCGCCGCCCGCCGGCCTACGACGAACTCAGCCCGTCGCAGGATCTGCTGGAGACCGGCATCAAGGTGATCGACCTGGTGTGCCCCTTCGCCAAGGGCGGCAAGGTCGGCCTGTTCGGCGGCGCCGGCGTCGGCAAGACCGTGAACATGATGGAGCTGATCAACAACATCGCCAAGGCGCACTCGGGCCTGTCGGTGTTTGCCGGCGTGGGCGAGCGCACGCGCGAGGGCAACGACTTCTATCACGAGATGATGGAGTCCAAGGTCGTGGTCAGCGACAACCTCGCCGAATCCAAGGTGGCGATGGTCTACGGCCAGATGAACGAGCCGCCGGGCAACCGCCTGCGCGTGGCGCTGACGGGCCTGACGATCGCCGAGTCCTTCCGCGACGAGGGCCGCGACGTGCTGTTCTTCGTCGACAACATCTACCGCTACACGCTGGCCGGCACCGAGGTCTCGGCGCTGCTGGGCCGCATGCCGTCGGCGGTGGGTTACCAGCCGACGCTGGCCGAAGAAATGGGCCGGCTGCAGGAGCGCATCACGTCCACGAAGGTCGGCTCGATCACCTCGATCCAGGCGGTGTACGTGCCGGCGGACGACCTGACCGACCCGTCGCCGGCCACCACCTTCGCCCACCTGGACTCCACCGTGGTGCTGAGCCGCGACATCGCCGCGCTGGGCATCTACCCCGCGGTCGACCCGCTCGACTCCACCAGCCGCCAGCTCGACCCGCACGTCGTCGGCGAGGAGCACTACACCGTGGCACGCGCGGTGCAAGGTACGCTGCAGCGCTACAAGGAGCTGCGCGACATCATCGCCATCCTGGGCATGGACGAACTGGCGCCCGAGGACAAGCTGGCGGTAGCGCGCGCGCGCAAGATCCAGCGCTTCCTGAGCCAGCCCTTCCACGTGGCCGAGGTCTTCACCGGCACGGCCGGCAAGTACGTGCCGCTGAAGGAAACCATCCGCGGCTTCAAGATGATCGTCAACGGCGAGTGCGACGCGCTGCCCGAGCAGGCCTTCTACATGGTCGGCACCATCGACGAGGCCATCGCCAAGGCCAAGACGGTTCAGTAAGCGAGCCGGGAAGGAAAACACATGGCCACGCTGCACGTCGATGTGGTGTCCGCCGAGGAAGGCATCTTCTCGGGCCAGGCGAAGTTCGTCGCCCTGCCCGGCGAGATGGGCGAGCTCGGCATCTACCCGCGCCACACGCCGCTGATCACGCGCATCAAGCCCGGCGCGGTGCGCATCATCCGCGCCGACAACGACGAGGAGGAATTCGTCTTCGTCGCCGGCGGCATCCTCGAGGTGCAGCCGGGCACGGTCACCGTGCTGGCCGACACCGCGATCCGCGGCCGCGACCTCGACGAGGCCAAGGCCGAAGAGGCGCGCAAGCAGGCCGAAGATGCGATGAAGAACGCCGCCAGCGACATCGACTTCGCCAAGGCGCAGGGCGAGTTCGCGGCGATGGCCGCGCAGATCGCCGCGCTGCGCAAGTTCCGCAAGAAGTAGCGCACGGTCGGCCGGCCGGGCAGGCGCGGCGTGAGCGCGGCCCGCCGAAGCGCGGGTGCTGCGACGGGCCGCTGAAGCGCCGCGCGAGGGCGTTCGATCAACCGACGAAGGGGCTGTCCGGCAGTTCGTTCGGATTGGCCGCGCCTTCGGCCAGCGCGAAGTGCTGCACGAGCAGCCTGTCGACCGCAGCGATGGCTGCCGTCAGCCCGTCTTCGAATCGGCCCGCCTTGAACGCGGTCGACATGCCCTGCGCCAGAGCGTGCCAGCGCTCGGGCGGCACCTGCCGGCTCAAGCCGCGGTCGGCGACGATCTCGATCGCGTGTTCGGCCAGCAGCAGGTAGATCAGCACGCCGTTGTTGTGCTCGGTGTCCCACACGCGCAGCTTGCCGAACATCGCCAGCGCGCGTTCGCGCGGCGCGGCGTGGCGCCACAGGTAGGACAGCGGCAGCCCGGCTTCGACACACAGCCGGATCTCGCCGCTGTGGCCTTGCTCGCTGGCGTGCACGCGCTCGGCCAGCCGCTGCAGCGCGGCTGCGTCGAGCGCGCGTGCCGCGTCGGTCTCGTCGAACCAACGGTGCCGCAGGATGCGCAACAGCCGGTGCATCACCAATCCCCCGACGCGCCGCCGCCGCCGAAATCGCCGCCGCCGCCGGAGCCGAAGCCGCCCCCGCCACCGAAGCCGCCGCCCCCGCCGAAGCCGCCGCCGTGGCCGAAGCCCCCGCCGCCGCCCCAGATCACCGGTCCGCCGCGGTGCCGCGCGCCGCGGCCCAGGCCGCGTGTCAGTGCACCGATGCCCAGCACCCCCACCACCAGCAGCGTGACCAGCGCGGCGGCGGCGGCGATCAGCACGCTGGCGCTGGCGATCCACGCGGCCACGCCGGCGCCGCCGGCGGTGAGCAGCGCGCCCAGCCGACGGCCCAGCAGCTTGCCGAGGATGCCGCCGATCACCGGCACGGCGACGAAGAAGAACAGCAGCAGCTCCTGCAGCGAGCCGTCCTGCGGCCCGCTGGGCGTGCGGGCCTGCGGCGCGGGCAGGCCCTCGCCCTTGATGCGCGCCATCAGCGCGTCGATGCCGGCGTCCAGGCCGCCGGCGAAGTTGCCGGAACGAAAGGCCGGGCCGATCGCGCGGTCGATGATCTGCCGCGCCGCCAGGTCGGGCACCGCGCCCTCCAGCGCCTTGGCCACCTCGATGCGCACGCGCCGGTCGTTCTTGGCGACGACGATCAATATGCCGTCGCCGACCTCGCGCCGGCCGATCTTCCATTGGTCGGCGACGCGAAAGGCGTAGGCGGCGATGTCCTCGGGCGCGGTCGTGGCCACCATCAGCACCACCATCTGCGTGCCCTGGGCCTGCTCGAAGGCGGCGAGCTTGGCTTGCAGCGCGCCGCGCTGCGCCGCATCCAGCGTGCCGGTCTGGTCGATCACCCGCGCCGTCAGCGCGGGCACCGGCAGCAGCTCCTGCGCCCAGGCCGGCACAAGCGCTGCCAGCAGCCAGGCCGCGAGCAGCAACCGCATGGCCGGCTCTCAGAGGCGCTTCACTTCGCGGGCGCGGGCTTGTCGAAGCTCACGCTCGGCGGCACGCTGATCGCGGCCTCGTTTTGCACCGTGAAGTTCGGCTTGACCGGATAGCTGAAGACCATCGCCGTCAGGTTGGTGGGGAAGCTGCGCGCCAGCACGTTGAAGTCGTTCACCGCCTTGATGTAGCGGTTGCGCGCCACGGTGATGCGGTTCTCGGTGCCTTCG
>CAYZGL010000264.1:0-5050 GCA_964477985.1 uncultured Rubrivivax sp.
CGCGTGCAGGCGCTGGGCGGCGCCAAGAACCACATGGTGGTGATGCCCGACGCCGACATCGAACAGGCGGTGGACGCGCTGATCGGCGCGGCCTACGGCAGCGCCGGCGAGCGCTGCATGGCCATCAGCGTGGCGGTGCTGGTGGGCGATGTCGCCGAGCGCATCGTGCCGAAGCTGGCCGCGCGCGCCAAGGCGCTGAAGATCAAGGACCCGATGGCGCCGGACGCCGAGATGGGGCCTGTCGTCACGCGCGAGGCGCTGCAGCGCATCGAGGGTTGCATCGCGGCGGGTGTCGAAGAAGGCGCCAAGCTGGTGGTCGACGGCCGCGGCCACGAGGTGGCCGGGCTGGAGGGCGGCTTCTTCACCGGCGGCACGCTGTTCGACCACGTGACGCCTGCGATGCGCATCTACCGCGAAGAAATCTTCGGCCCGGTGCTGGGCTGCGTGCGCGTGGCCGACCTGGCCGAGGCGCTGCAGCTGGTCAACGCCAACGAGTTCGGCAACGGCGTGGCCTGCTTCACCAGCGACGGCGGCGTGGCGCGCGAGTTCGCGCGGCGCGTGCAGGTGGGCATGGTCGGCATCAACGTGCCGATCCCGGTGCCGATGGCCTGGCACGGCTTCGGCGGCTGGAAGCGCAGCCTGTTCGGCGACATGCATGCCTACGGCGAGGAAGGCGTGCGCTTCTACACCCGGCAAAAGAGCGTGATGCAGCGCTGGCCCGACGCGATTGCCAAGGGCGCCGAATTCGCGATGCCGGTGGCGCGCTGAAGCCCGCAGCAAGCACCGTCCAAGCCAACGCGCCGCGCGCGCATCGCGCACCCGAGGAGCCCCATGCAACACCTGAGCACCATCGACGCCGCCTTCTTGCACCTGGAAACGCCCGAAACCCCGATGCACGTCGGCAGCCTGATGCTGCTCGATCTGCCCAAGGGCTGGCGCGGCGACTTCTACGACGACGTCAAGGCGATGATCGCCGAGCGCATGCACCTGGTGACGCTGCTGCGGCGCAAGCTGCTGACGATGCCCTTCGACCTGGCCGACCCGGTGTGGGTGGACGACGACGATGTCGACCTGGACTACCACGTGCGCAGCGTCACGCTGCGCAAGCCCGGTTCGATGGCGCAGCTCGAGGCGCTGGTGGCGCGGCTGCATTCGTCGCTGCTGGACCGCAGCCGCCCGTTGTGGGAGATCTATGTGATCGACGGGCTGCAAAGCGGCCAGATCGCCTACTACACCAAGGCGCACCACAGCGGCATCGACGGCAAGGCCGGTGTCGAGCTGGTGAAGGTGCTGTACGACATGGAGCCCACGGGCCGCAAGATCCCGCCGCCGCGGCGCGCGGCCCATGACGCGTGGGACGACGCCGGCATGGCCGAGCTGCTGAAGGCCGCCGTGGCCAACGCCGCGCGCCAGTACCTGAAGTCGGTCAAGCAGCTGCCCACCATGGTCCGGGGCCTGGCCAGCGCCGCGCGCATCGTCGCCAAGCGGCGCGGCCAGCGCGGCCAGCGCAGCCTCGAGCTGGGCTGGGCGCCGCGCACCGCCTGGAACGTGTCGATCACCAACCAGCGCTCGTTCGGCACGATGTCGCTGCCGCTGGCCGACATCAAGGCGCTGGGCCGGCGCGTCGGCGGCACCGTCAACACCATCGTGATGGCGATGTGCGCGAGCGCGCTGCGCCGCTGGTTCGAGCAACATCACGAGTTGCCGGAAAAGGGCATGATCGCCGCCGTGCCGGTGAGCCTGCGCAGCGCCGACGACAGCGCGATGAACAACCAGGTGTCGATGATCCGCGTCGACCTGGCCACCGAGATCGCCGACCCGCAGCAGCGCTTCAGGGCGATCCACGCCTCGTCCGAAGCGGCCAAGGCGGTGGTCAGCGAGCTCAAGCCGGTGCTCGGCGTCGACCTGCCTTTCACCGCGTCGCCGTGGCTGATGTCGGGCCTGGCCTCGCTGATCGGGCGCATCGACCTGGTGCGCCGCCTGCCGGCGCCGGCCAACGTGGTGATCTCCAACGTGCCGGGGCTGCCGGTGCACCAGTATCTGGCCGGCGCGCGCATGCGGCACTTCTACCCGGTCTCGATCCCGTACCACGGCGCGGCGGTGAACATCACGGTGCAAAGCTACGCCGGCCAGCTCGAATTCGGCATCACCGCCTGCCGCCGCGTGTTGCCGCAAGCGGCGTCGCACGAGCTGATCGGCTGTCTGCGCGACGCGCTGGCCGAGATCGAAACCTTCGACACGGTGGCCGAAACCGCGGCCGAAACCGCGGCCGACACGGCGGCCGACACGGCGGCGCCGGCGGCGCGCAAGAGCGCCGCCAAGCGCCGGGCCGCGGCGCGCGCCGCCGTGGCTTAGCGCAGCGCGACACTGGCCCAGCCGGCGCCCGGGCCGCATCCCGGCGGCGGCATGGCATCCGGGCCTTCACCCGCGGCCCGCCGGCGTGCCTCGCGCGCGGCGCCGCAGCGTGGCCGACGGTGCCACTTATCATTCCGCGCTTGAATCAAAGTGGGATCGGCCGCGAGCCATGAAGACGACCGCGCTGAAGATTGTCAAACGCACGCTGGCCCTGTTGCTGGCGATACTGGTGGCGGTGGTTGCCTGGCGCGCCTACGACGCGCTGCGTGCGCCGCACCTGGAACGCTGGCACACCTTCGCGCCGCACGAAGCCAGCGCCGAGCAGATCCAAAAACTCGACTGGGCCGGCTACGTGCAGCAGGAGAACAAGCTGTTCGACGAGGTGCGCGCCGAGGTCAGCGACAAGCTCGGGCCCGAAGACCAGGTCGAATCCAACCGCTACTACAGCGGCAGCCCGATCTACCCGGGGCGCTTCCAGACCGACTGGAACCGCTCCTACGTGCTCAAACCCAGCGGCACCCCGGTGGGCGCGGTGGTGCTGCTGCACGGCCTGACCGATTCGCCCTACAGCCTGCGCCACGTGGCGCGGCGCTACGTGCAGGACGGCTGGGTCGCGGTGGCCATCCGCCTGCCCGGCCACGGCACGGTGCCTGCGGGCCTGGGCAAGGTCGAGTGGGAGCAGTGGATGGCGGCCACGCACCTGGCGGTGCGCGAGGCGCGGCGCCTGGTGCCGGCGCCCGCGCCGCTGCACGTGGTGGGCTTTTCCAACGGCGGCGCGCTGGCCATGAAGTACGCGCTGGACGTGCTCGACGACCCCAAGCTGGCGCGCCCCGAGCGCATCGTGCTGTTCGCGCCGATGATCGGCATCACCAGCATGGCGCGTTTTGCCGGCGTGTTCGGCTGGCCGGCGTTCTTCCCGCGCTTCGACAAGGCGGCCTGGCTGGGCATCGTGCCCGAGTTCAACCCCTTCAAGTTCAACAGCTTCCCGGTGAACGGCGCGCGCCAGTCGTCGCTGGTGGCGCGCAGGCTGCAATCGCAGATCGACCGCCATGCGCGCGAGGACCAGCTGCGCGACCTGCCGCCGGTGTTGACCTTTCAATCGGTGGTGGACTTCACCGTCAGCACGCGCGCCATCGTCAGCGCGCTGTATGCCAAGCTGCCGGCCAACGGCAGCGAGCTGGTGCTGTTCGACCTGAACCGCAACGCGCGCTTCGGCCCGTTGCTGCGCGCCAGCGCCGACACCGTGCTGTCGCGGCTGCTGCCCGATGCGCCGCGCAACTTCACGACCACCGTGGTCACCAACGTGCACCGCAACAGCGACCAGGTGGCCGCGCGCACGGTGGCCGCCGGCAGCACCGAAGAGACGGTGCGCGAGCTGAACGCGAGCTTCCCGCCCGGCGTGTTCTCGCTGTCGCACCTGGCGATCCCCTTCCCGCTGAACGACCCGCTGTACGGCCTGCAACCCGACACGCGCGAGGACTACGGCGCCAACCTGGGTGCGATGGCCACGCGCGGCGAGCGCGGCCTGCTGATCGTCAGCATCGACTCGCTGGCGCGCATGTCGTCGAACCCCTTCTTCGACTTCCTGATGGAGCGCGTCGAGCACGGCATCGCCACGCGGCCGGCGGGGGCCAAACCATGATGCGCCGCCGTATCGTGCTCGGCGCCGCCGCGGCCGGGCTGGGGTTGACCGGCTTCGACCTGAGCCTGCGCGACGGCCTGCTCAACAAGTGCCTCGGGCCGCTGCCGGCCGCACTGCGCGACGACCCGCGCGTGCGCGCCGCCTGGCAGGGGCTGGACGCGGCCAAGGTGTGGGACACGCACATCCACGTCTTCGGCGACGGCGATTCGGGCAGCGGGCTGTGGTTCAACCCGCGCATGAGCCAGCTGTGGCGCCCGGTGGAATACCTGCGGCGCAGGATCTACATCAACGCCTCGTGCATCGACGACCGGCCCGGGCACATCGATGTCAGCTTCATGGCGCAGCTGCTGGCGCAGGCCGAAGGCATGGACCCCGGCTTCAAGGCCATGCTGTTCGCCTTCGACTGGGCGCGCGACGAAGCCGGCGCGCCGCTGCGCGAGGTCTCCACCTACTACGCCGGCGACGAGCACATCGCCGCGTTGGCCGCCAAGCACCCCGAGCATTTCGAGTGGGTGGCCTCGGTGCACCCCTACGACCCAAGCGCGCTCGACCGGCTGGATGCGGCGGTGGCGCAGGGCGCGCGCGCCATCAAGTGGCTGCCGAGCGCGCAGAACATCGACCCGGCCAGCCCGCGCTGCGACGCCTTCTACGCCAGGCTGGCGGCGCTGAAGCTGCCGCTGATCACCCATGCCGGCGAGGAGCAGGCGGTGGTCGGCTTCGGCGAACACCTGGGCAACCCGATGCGGCTGCGCCGGCCGCTGGACGCCGGCGTGCGCGTGGTGGTCGCGCACTGCGCATCGCTGGGCCACGCCGAGGAGCTCGACGCCAAGGTCAAGAGCGGCCAGCCGTCGAACTTCGAGCTGTTCACGCAGTTGATGGACGAGCCGCGCTGGCGCGCCCACCTGTTCGGCGACATCTCGGCGGTGGTGCAGGCCAACCGCATCGATGTCATTCCCACACTGCTGTCGCGCCGCGAATGGCAGGGCCGGCTGCTGAACGGCTCGGACTACCCGCTGCCCGGCGTGGTGCCGCTGATCGACCTGCGCAAGCTGG
>CAYZGL010000265.1:0-5022 GCA_964477985.1 uncultured Rubrivivax sp.
TCGTGGCGATGCCCGGTCAGATGGGGCGGCAGCGTCGACTTGCCGTCCTCGGTGCGCCAGACCTCGAGCTTCGGGAAGTCGCCGCCCTTGAAGCCCTCGACCAGCACCAAGTCACAGGGCGCCATGTGCCCGAGCAGCACGTCGGGCGACGGTTCGGGTCGCCGCGAAGCTCGTGCATCAGCGCCCAGCGGGCGTTGCCGAGCAGCGGGACTTCATTGCTTGGGCAACGTGGTCTTGCCAATGCCGGAATGGCCGGCGAGGCAGAACCCCTACACGTCCGCGCCCCTTCTATATTCAGCCACAGCAGTCCTTCCGGCCTTGAACCAGTGGGCACGGCACCGAGCCGTAGGAGCAGAACACGCAGCAGTCGCCCGGCTTCGGTCGCAGCATCGCCCTGCAATGCCCGCACTCATAGAAGAACTGGCATGCATCGGTCGGCATGACCTCCCGCTTGCGGTGACCGCAGTGCGGGCAGGTGAGTACCGATTCAGTGACAAGTCGGGTCATCGCGGGACGGACGCCGTCGACCGGTGCTTCATCCACCCGCGCCGACCGGCACGGTGCCGGCGTCGACGAGCTTGCTCAACGCAGCGACGCCGACGGGAGGCCGTGGCACCCACGGCACGACGTAGGTGCGTTTGGCCAGGCCGCCAGCGACGCGGGCCAGTTGATGCGCCTCACCCGCCATGCGCGCTGCGAGCACCGGATCGTGGGTGCCCGATGCCGCCAGGCTGCGATTCACGACCCAGGCGCAAGGCTCGATGCGCGCCCGGCGCAGGTCGTCCTGCAGCGCCGCGGCTTCCGACACCGGCGTCACCTCCGGCAGCGTGACCAGCACGATGCGCGTGTATTGCGCATCCTGCAGCCGCATCAGCGGCGTGACGATGCGCGCGGCGCTGCTGCCTTCGAACTCGCGCTTCATCTGGCGGTGGTAGGCGCCGGTGGCGTCCATCAGCAGCAGCGTATGGCCGGTCGGCGCGGTGTCGAGCACGACGAAGGCGCTGCGCGCCTCGCCGACGATGCGCGAGAAGGCGTGGAACACCGCCACCTCCTCGGTGCAGGGCGAGCGCAGATCCTCCAGCAGCAGTGCGCGTCCGGCTTCGTCCAGATCCCGGCCGCGGCTGGCCATGATCTTGTCGACGTAGCGCTGCGTTTCGGCCACCGGATCGATGCGGTCGACCTGCAGGCCCGGCACGCTGCCGTCGAGCGTGGCCGCCAGATGCGCTGCGGGGTCGGTGGTCGACAGGTGCACCGTCTTGCCGCGCGCGGCCAGCGCCAGCGCCAGCGCCGCCGCGATCGTCGTCTTGCCGACGCCGCCCTTGCCCATCACCATCACCAGGCCGTGGTCCTGTTGCGCCAGTTCGTCGGCGAGCACCCGCAGCGGCTGCGCGTCGGCCGGCAGGCTCGCTGGCGGCGCGGCGGCCGGCGATGATGCGGCGCTCGGATCGGACAAGGCGCGCAGCGCGGGCAGGCCGATCATGTCGAAGGGCTGCAGCGGCACGCGGTCCTGCGGCAGGCGGCGCAGGCTGTCGGGCAGCGCGGCGAGCGCCTCGTCGCCCAGCGCCTGCAGCGCGGCGGCCACCGCGTCGTCGGCCGCGCTGGCGCGGAACACGGCGTTGACCACCAGGCGCTGGTTCGCCAGGCCCAGGGCCCGCAGTTCGTCGTGCGTGCGCGCCGCCTCGCGCAGCGCCGCCGCGTCGGCGCGGGTCACGAGCACGATGGCGGTGCGCGCGCCATCGGCCAGCGCCTGCATGCCGGCCTGGAAACGCTGCTCCTGCATCTTCAGCCCCGAGTGCGGGCCCAGGCACGACGCGCCGCGGTCGTTGCCTTCGAGGAAACCCGTCCATGCCTTGGGCAGGCTCAGCAGGCGCAGCGTGTGGCCGGTGGGGGCGGTGTCGAAGACAACATGGTTGTAGCCCTGCGCATCGCCGGCCAGCAGGCCGATGAACTCGTCGAAGGCGGCGATTTCGGTGGTGCAGGCACCCGAGAGCTGCTCGCGCACCGTGCCGCGATCGGCCTCGCTGCTGTCGTCGGGCATCTGTGCGATGACGCGCTGCCGGTAGGCCTCGGCCGCGGCTTCGGGGTCGATGTTCAGCGCGTCGAGGCCGGGTGCGCCGGGCACGGCGCGCGGCCGGTCCGACAGCGCGACGCCGAGCATCTCGTCGAGGTTGGACGCCGGGTCGGTGCTGACCAGCAGCACGCGCCTGCCGGCATCGGCGAGCGCGAGCGCGCAGGCGCAGGCCAGCGAGGTCTTGCCAACGCCGCCCTTGCCGGTGAAGAACAGGAAGCGCGGCGGGTCGCGCAGCAGCGACAACGGTGCGGACGGCGAGACGGGTTTCGGGTCGTGCATCGGGTTCAGCCGCAGCCGCAGCTCTTCGTGCAGCACGGCGCGGCAGGCGCTGCGGTCTCCGGGCCGATCATCCGTGATGCCGCGATGACGGCGGCCTTGACGATCAGCTCCTGCGGAATGGCCTCGTAGCTGCGGCCATCGACTTCCGTCGTCCGGCACGGCAGGTCACCGCAGACCTCGCAGCACGGGCTGCTGCCGGCGCGAGCGCCCAGCCACTCCTCCATCGGCCGGCCGCCGATCCAGATGTGATTGGACTGCGCAGGGTCGGCGCGGAACGTGGCCGCGTCGATGGCCCGGGTCTCGAGCACGAGCCGGATGCCCAGCGGCTGCAGCGCCGATTCCAGCTGGGCGACGGCGTCGGCCACGTTCTTCTGGGTCGAGCCGCAGCGCGGACAAGTCTCGCCTTCGCTGACCAGGCACTTCCAGACGACAGGCAAAGTCTTCATGCAAGCCCCTATACGCGACGGCCTTGCGCGTCGATCACCGGTTCGCCGTCTTCCTTCGCGAACGGCGCGAGCTGTGGCGACGGCAGGATGTCGAGCACGACCTCCGACGGGTGACACAAGCGGGTGCCCAGCGGCGTGACGACGATCGGCCGGTTCATCAGGATCGGGTGCGCGACCATGAAGTCGATCAGCTGATCGTCGGTCCACTTCGGGTCGTCGAGTTGCAAGTCGTCGTACGGCGTTCCCTTGCGGCGCAGCACGCTGCGCACCGGCATCCCCAGCGCCGCGATGAGCCCCACCAGCTGGCCGCGGCCGGGGGGCGTCTTCAGGTACTCGACGATCGCCGGCTCGACGCCGCCGTTGCGGATCAGCGCCAGCACGTTGCGCGAGGTGCCGCAGGCCGGGTTGTGATAGATCGTGATGGCGGGGTTGTTCATGTCTTTGGCTGTGCGGTCAGGCCGGCTTCGTACCAGCCCTTGCTGCGGTTGACGACGTGGACGACCAGCAGCATCACCGGCACCTCGATCAGCACGCCCACCACGGTGGCCAGCGCAGCGCCGGACTCGAAGCCGAACAGGCTGATCGCCGCGGCCACGGCGAGTTCGAAGAAGTTGCTGGCCCCGATCAGTGCCGATGGGCAGGCCACGTTGTGTGCCTCACCCAGGCGCCGGTTCAGCCAATAGGCCAGGCCGGAGTTGAAGAACACCTGGATCAGGATCGGCACCGCCAGCATGGCGATGATCAGCGGCTGCTCCAGAATCGCCTTGCCCTGAAACGCGAACAGCAGCACGAGCGTTGCGAGCAAGGCGGCAATCGACCAGGGGCCGATCCTGGCGAGCGCAACGTCGAAAGTCGCTTGGCCGCGGCGCATGAGCGCCTTGCGCCACAGCTGCGCGATCACTACTGGAATCACGATGTACAGCGCCACCGAGGTGATCAGCGTGTCCCACGGGACGATGATCGACGACAGCCCGAGCAGCAGGGCCACGATGGGCGCGAAGGCGAACACCATGATGGTGTCGTTCAACGCCACCTGCGACAGCGTGAACAGCGGGTGCCCGCCGGTGAGCCGGCTCCACACGAAGACCATCGCCGTGCAAGGGGCGGCGGCGAGCAGGATCAGGCCGGCGATGTAGCTGTCGGCCTGGTCGGGCGGCAGCCAGGGCGCGAAGAGGTGGCGGATGAAGATCCAGCCCAGCAGCGCCATCGAGAACGGCTTGACAGCCCAGTTGACGAACAGCGTGACACCGATGCCGCGCCAGTGCTGCCCGACCTGCGACAGCGCCGCGAAGTCGACCTTCAGCAGCATCGGGATGATCATCACCCAGATGAGCAGGCCGACCGGCAGGTTGACCTTGGCGACCTCCATGCGCCCGATGGCCTGGAACAGCCCCGGCAGCAGCTGGCCGAGCGCGACGCCGGCGACGATGCACAACAACACCCAGAGGCTGAGGTAGCGCTCGAAGACGCTCATCGGCGCCGGCGCCGTGGTGGGCGCGGGAAGGACAGTCGTGTTCATGGTTGTTCTAGTTCGACCTCATTCGCTCAAGCGCCGGTCTTGCCGATCCGATCGATCTCGCGCTGCAGCGACATGCCGGCCAGCGAGTTCAGAGGCAGCGACAGCACCAGCTCGATGCGGCGCTTCAGGGTGATGGCCGTATCCATGAAGGCCTTGGCCATCTGCGTGTCGGTGCCCTCGACGGCGGCTGGGTCAGGAACACCCCAATGGGCCGTCATCGGCTGTCCCGGCCATACGGGGCAGACCTCGCCGGCCGCGTTGTCGCAGACGGTGAACGCGAAGTCGAGCTTCGGCGCGCCGGACAGCGCGAATTCGTCCCAACTCTTGCTGCGAAAGCCGTCCGTCGGGATGCGCCTCTCGGCCAGGGTCTGCAGCGCGAAAGGGTTGACCGTGCCGTTGGGATGGCTTCCCGCCGAATAGGCCCTGAAGCGCCCGGCGCCGAGATGGTTCATCAGCCCCTCGGCCAGGATGGAGCGGGCGGAGTTGCCGGTGCAGATGAACAGGACGTTGTAGACCTTGTCGCTCATGCGTGACTTCAGCAGCAAGAAGCCGAAGGCTTGGTCGTGATGCCGGTGCGCTTGCCGCGTGGCGTCGGTGTGCAACAGGCTGCAGGCTCCGTGCTCGGCGCGACGGCAGCCTCGGCCGGGACACAGCAGGCCGCAGTCGTTGACGCCGAAGGGGCCGACTCGTTGAAGACCGGGATACTG
>CAYZGL010000266.1:0-5008 GCA_964477985.1 uncultured Rubrivivax sp.
TTGGCGGTGTAGCCCAGCTTGTAGTGATTGGGCACCGCGCCGATGCGCCGCACCAGGCCGCGCTCGAGCATGGCGGCCAGACGTTCGCGCACCACTTCGCCGGGCACGCCGAGCAACTCGCCCACCGCGTCGTACGGCCGCGCCACCAGCGGCAGGCCGGCCTGCGTGGCCCGGATCAGCGCGCGGTCGAGTTCATCCAGCATCGTTGTCGACTCCGTGCAGCACCGGCAAGCGCAGCTCGACGCGGAACTCGCGCTGCTTGGGCAGCGCCAGCACCGCCAGGCCGGTTTCGGCCTCGATCGCCGCCAGCACCCGCTGCGCCCGCTCGGGCGTCTCGGCGGCGGCGACGAACCACATGTTCAGCGCATGCTCGCGCCGGTAGTTGTGCGCGACCTCGGGGTGCGCGTTGACCAGCGCAGCCACCGCGTCGAAGCGCTCGTCGGGCACCGCCAGCGCCGCCAGCACGAACTGCCCGCCGCCACGTTCGATCTGGAACAGCGGGCCGAAGCGGGTCAGCACCCCGGCGTCCAGCAGCGCACGCAGCCGTGCGATCACTTCAGCCTCGGCCATGCCGAGTTCGGCGCCGAGCGTGGCAAACGGCCGCTCGTCCAGCGGGAAGCCGCCGTGCAGCCGCTCGATCAAGCGCGCGTCGGCCGGCGCAATCGGCACCGGCGCGTGCAGCTCGGCCCTGGCGGACTCAGCCGACATCGGCCAGCTCGCGAAAACGCCGTGCACCGGTCTGCTTGAAGCGGCGCAGCGAGAACAGCAACTCGTGCGGCACGTCGCTCAGCCCGGCACGCTTGATCACGCCGGCCGCAACCGCACGCACGCTGTCGCGGTCGCGCCCGTGCAGCATCGCGTACAGCGTGTACGGCCAGCCGGGCGCGCTGGCGCGGCGGTAGGCGAGCGTCACGCCGGGCTCGCGCGCCAGCGCAGCGCCGCAGCGGTCGATCAGCGCCTCGCCCGGCGCGAATACCGCCATCGCGTTGGCGTGAAACCCCAACTCGTGGTGGCGCACCACCAGGCCGAAGCGGCGCACGGTGCCGTCGGCAAGCCAGCCGCGCAGCCGCGCCAGCACGGCGTCGCAAGGCACACCCAGCTCATCGGCCCAGACATCGAACGGCCGCGGCTGCAAGCTCAGCCCTGCCTCAACGCGCGCGGCCAGCGGCCAGTCGGCGGCAGCAATCGGTGCCGGCGCCTCGCCGCGGGTGGTCGTCACCGCGTCGGCCACGCGCCCGCGCAGGCCGAAGCCCAGATCGATGCGGTAGGCGCGGCGCATCGGCAGGCGCAGCATCGGCAACCCGGTGCCGCGCTCGATGGCGTCGAGCATGCGCGCCAGCGCCGCGGCGTCGCGCGCGTGCGCGACGAACCACAGGTTCCAGCCATGGTCGCGCTCGTAGTTGTGATTCACGCCGGCCTCGGCCGACACCCGCGCCGCCACCTCGGCCAGCCGCTGCGGCGGCACGCGCAGCGCCACCAGCATGCCGGCACCGCCGCTGCCGGCGGCAAACAGCCCGCCGATGCGGCCGAGCACGCCGTCGCGCTGCAGTTGCGCGCAGGCCTCGATCACCGCCGCCTCGTCGGCGCCGCGCACACCCTGCGCCGCAAGCGCCGCTGCGATCGCGGCGTAGGGCTCGCGCTGCAGCGGGAAGCCGCGCTGCCAGTCGTCGAGCAGGGCGTCGATCAACCCGTCGCTCGAAGCGTCGCGCAGTCTCATCACAGCCCCATGCGGTTGGCCCGCGGCGTGAAGAAAATGCCCGAAGGCGCTTTCACCGGCAGCGAAGCCAATGTGGTGAAGCTGGCCGTGTCGATCACGCGTACCACGTTGTCGTCGCGGCAGCTGATCCACACCGTATCGCCGCGCGGCGTGAACTCCATGTGCAGCACCGCGCGGCCCGGCTCGAGCGTGCGCACCACCTGCTGCGTCGGCGTGTCGATGACCTGCACACGGCCGTAGTCGGGCACCGCGAAGTTGACCCACACCTGGCGCCCATCGGGCCGCGCCATCACGAACACCGGCTGGCCGGCGACCGCGATGCGCGCCACTTCCTGCCAGCTCGCGGTGTCGACCACCAGCACTTCATGGCGGCCGATCGCCGGCAAGTAGGCGTGGCGGCCGGCCACCGCCCAGCCGCGCAGGTGCGGCATCTTGTACACCGGCAGCGGCGCCTCGCCGCGGCCATAGCCGGCGAGGATGCGCCGCGGCTGCGGCTGCGGCTGCCACAGGTCGATCAGCGCCAGCCCGTCCTCGCCGAACAGCCCGGCGATGTAGTACCGCCCGTCGGGCGTGAGCAGCGCGTCGTAGGGCTGGCGGCCGATGCCGGCGAACTGGGTGATGCGCGGCTGCGCACGATCGTTCAGATCGGCGATCCAGATCGCGTCGGCGTCGAACAGGCTGAACGCAAAGCGCTGCCCCGGCAGGTCGACCAGCCCGACCACGCGCGAGCGCTGCCCTGGCGCAACTTCGGCCGGCACATCGGCCACCAGTTCGAGCGTGCGTGCGTCAAACACCTTGACACCGCCGGGCTGGTAGTTCTGCGCCGCCACCAGCGAGCCGTCCTGCGACACCGCGCCGCCGATCGAATTGCCGGCCTGCATCACGCGCTGCACGATGCGCCGCTGCGGCAGATCGACCTTGGTCAGGCCGCCGTCGCGGCCGAACACGTAGGCATGGGCGCCGTCGCGCGAGAACACCACCGACGCGTGCGACAGGTCACCCAGCCCATCGACGCGGCCGAGCACGACGCGCTGCTGCGTGTCGACGATGGTCAGCGCGCCGTCGGCGCGCTCGATCACGACGCCCAGCGTGCCGGTGCCGCGCGTCTCGGCCGGCGCGCTGGCACAGCCGGGCAGCCACAGCAGCGCCGGCAGCACCGCAACGGCGCCCAGCCGCATCAGCGCATCGCGGCGTGAGTCGAAAGGGTGTGACTTCATCGTGCGTCTTGGGTCTGTTCGGGAAAGCCGCGCAGCAGCTCCGCGACGATCCACTGCGCGTCGGCTTCACCCAGCATCGCGCGCCACGGCGGCATCGGCGTGCCGGGGCGGCCTTGCAGGATGGTGACCACCAGCGATTCGGCCGGCTTGTCGGCCAGCGCCTGACGCGTCAGCGCCGGCCCCAAGCCACCGGCGAGGCGCATGCCGTGGCAGGAGCCGCACTCCTGGCGCACCAGCCGCACCAGTTCGGCGCGGCGCTGCGCATCGGGCACCTGCGCAGCCGCCGGGGCGATAGCGCAGGCCAGACACAGCGTGGCAGCGGCAAGAAGCGGGGCGGGAAAGTCCATGGGTCGGTCGTGGAACACCGGGGCGATTTGATGCTCGTCAACGGCGCGGCAAGTGTCCTTGAACTGCGTCAAGGCTCATCCGGCGCCCGCTTCGAACAATGATCCTGAACAAGCCAGGGAGATCTCGTGAGCCTTCTCGACGCCGCGCTGCACGCTTCGATGGACTTGTCGCAAGCGTCGCGGCCGGGCCAGGTGATGCTGGTCGGCGCCGGCCCGGGCGACCCCGAGCTGCTGACGGTGAAGGCGGCGCGGTTGATCGGCAGCGCCAGCATCGTGATGCACGATGCACTGGTCGGGCGCGGCGTGCTCGAGCTGATTCCTCGTGGCGCGCATTGCATCGACGTCGGCAAGCGCAGCGGCGCACACAAGATGAGCCAGGCCGGCATCATCGAGCTGTTGATCCGGCTGGCGCGCGCCGGTCACGACGTGCTGCGGCTCAAAGGTGGCGATCCGTACGTGTTTGGCCGCGGCGGCGAAGAGGCGCAGGCGCTGGCCGCCGCCGGCGTGCCGTTCAGCGTGGTGCCCGGCATTAGCGCGGCGCAGGGGGCGGCCGCCAGCGCAGGCATTCCGCTGACGCACCGCGCGCACGCGGCGCAGTGGCTGTGCGTCACCGGGCACCTGCGCGACGGCGCCGAGGGCACGCACACGCTGGATCTGGACTGGGCGCAGCTGGCGCGGCCGAACCAGACGCTGGTCGTCTACATGGGCGTGGCCGCGCTGGCGCTGATCTGCGAACGCCTGATCGCGCACGGGCAAGCGCCGCACACACCGGCCGCACTGGTGGAGAACGCCACGCGCCCCGAACAGCGCTGCGTGGCCGGCACGCTGGCCACGCTGCGGACACTGGCGCGCGAGCACGCGGTCAAGGCACCAGCGCTGCTGGTCATCGGCACGGTGGTCGCGCTGCAGCCGTTGCTGGCTCGAGCGATGGCGCTGGCCGCGCACTGAGCGCGCGCCGTTCATGGGCGCGCGGCAGCGCCGCGCTGGCGGCGCGGTCGCTGGCCGGACAGCGGCGGTTTGCTCCCGGTGCACACTACCGGCGTGATGCCGGCGGCTATGGCCTCCGCGTCGTGGGCGCCGGTACAGCAACACATGGGGAGATCCGATGACACCTTACTGGCGCCACCGCTCGCGGCTGCGTATCGCGGCAGCCAGCCTCGCCCTGCTGCCGCTGCTGGCACTGGCCCAGCCCGCCGACAACGCCGAGGCCGAGCGCGCCGCGCCGCCGTTGCCCGAACGCGTGCGCACATTGGATGAGTCGCTGCAGCACGAGCACGACGACCTGGTGCGCCAGGCCACCACCGACGCGCGCGAGCAGGGCCGCTTCGCCGCTGCGCTGAAGGCCCAGCACGCCGCGTGGCTGCAGTACCGCAACGCGAGCTGCGCGCTGCACGGCCTGCTCAGCGGCGCGGCCGACAGCGTGGTGGCCACGCGCACGCTGCAGTGCAAGGCCGCATGGACCGAAGCGCAGCGCATGCAGCTGTGGTCGGCGCTGGATTGCCTCGGCCAGGTGCTGCCGGCCGAACGCGCCGCCGAGCACGAGCGCTGCCTGTTGCCACTGGTGGCCACGCCGCGTCCGTGAAAGCGCTGGGCATCTGCCTGGCCGGGCCCACCGCCAGCGGCAAGAGCGCGCTGGCGCTGCAGCTGGCGCAGCAGTTGCCGATCGAGATCGTCAGCGTCGACTCGGCGCAGGTCTACCGCGGCATGGACATCGGCACCGCCAAGCC
>CAYZGL010000267.1:0-4999 GCA_964477985.1 uncultured Rubrivivax sp.
TCAGCGTCGACTCGGCGCAGGTCTACCGCGGCATGGACATCGGCACCGCCAAGCCCGGCGCGGCCGAACGCGCGGCGGTGCCGCACCACCTGATCGACCTGATCGAACCCGAGCAGGCCTATTCCGCGGCGCAGTTCGTGCGCGACGCCAGCGCCGCCGCGGCGCAGGTGCGCGCGCGCGGCCGGCTGCCGCTGTTGGTGGGCGGCACCATGCTGTACTTCAAGGCGCTGCGCGACGGGCTGGATGCGATGCCGCCAGCCGATGCCGGCGTGCGCGCGTTGCTCGACGCACGCGCTGCCACCGAAGGCTGGCCCGCGCTGCACGCCGAACTGCAGCGCGTCGACCCGGCCACCGCCGCGCGGCTGGCGCCGGGGGATGCGCAGCGCATCCAGCGCGCGCTCGAGGTCTGGCGGGTCAGCGGCCGGCCGCTGTCGTCGTTCCATGCGCGCGACGCCCACGGCGCCGGCGCCGACCCCGCCGACCCCGCCGGCGGCGGCGCGGCGCGCTGGCCGCTGATCTCGCTCGAGCCGCAGGAGCGCGCCTGGCTGCACCAGCGCATCGCGATGCGCTTCGATGCGATGCTCGACGCCGGCCTGGTCGACGAAGTGCGCCGGCTGCGCCAGCGCCCCGCGCTGCGCCCCGACATGCCGTCGATGCGCTGCGTCGGCTACCGCCAGGCATGGGCTGCGCTGCAAGGCGGGCAGCTCGGGGCCTTGCGCGAAGCCGGCATCGCCGCGACGCGCCAGCTGGCCAAGCGCCAGATCACCTGGCTGCGCTCGATGCAGGCGCACACGCGCATCGCGTGCGAGCACGGCGACGCCAGCCAGCGGCTGCACGAGGCGGTGCTGCGGCTGCTGGCCGGCTGAAAGCGCGGCGGCGGCCGCACCGGCGCCGGCGCGCTCAGACCCAGTCGGGGTGCATGCGCATGGGCAGCGGCGCGTTCCACGACAGCTCGCCGCCGAACAGCGCGATGCCCAGCAGCAGCCCGAGCACGGTGATGAAGATGCTGGCGAAGAACGCGGTCCAAAAGCCCGACAGGCTGAAGCCGCGGATCAGCTTGGACACCAGCATCAGCAGCAGCGCGTTGAGCACCAGCAGAAACAACCCGAAGCTGAGCAGCGTCAGCGGCAAGGTCAGCACGATCAGGATCGGGCGCAGCACCGCGTTGACGAAGCCCAGCAGCAGCGCCGAGACGACCAGCGACGAGGTGTCGGCGAAACGCACGCCCTTGAACACGTGGCTGGCCACCCACAGCGACAGCGCGGTGACGGCCCATTGGATGAGGAAGGCCCACAGGTTCGCAAGCATGAATGGCGCGCCGATCTCCGAGCGCCTCCGGATCGAAGGCGCGGCAATGGTAGCCCTGCGCCCGACGCGCGACGCCGCCCGTGGCGCGCCAGGTGCGCGGCGCCCGCCGCCGCGCCGCATCGGTTGCAGGCCGCGCCCGCGGCGTGCCAACTATTGCCGTCGCCACGGCGTGCCGACCCCCCATCCGCGTGTTGCCGCGCAGGGTGCGGCACGGCCCAATCTGCACACCCCCACAGCCACGCAGAGTGACGACATGACGACTTCGCGCCGCACCCTCCAAGCCCTGACCGTGCTGGCCGCGGCCGCCGCCTTGTGCGCCTGCGGCGGCAGCGGCGGTGGCAGCGACGCCGCCGCCGCCGGCCCCCAGGCATCGTCGGGCGCGGCCGGCGGCGGGTCCGCGGCGGGAAGCAGCGGCAGCAGTGGAGCGGTCAACGGCGCTGCGGCTGGCGCAGCCGGTGCGGGCAGCAGCGGCAGCAGCAGCGGCAGCAGCAGTGGCGGCAGCAGTGGCTCGGGCGGCGGCGCATCGGGCACGGGGGGCAGCGGCAGCAGCGCGGGCAGCAGCGGCAGCGGCGGCAGCACCAGCAGCGGCAGCAGCGGCACGGGGGGCGGCGGCAGCACGGACGGCAGCGCCGGTGGCGGCGGTGGCAGCGCATCGGGCTCGGGCGGCTCGAGCGGCACCTTGCCCAGCGGTGCGCCCGGCGTGGCCGCGGCCGGCACGCTGCAACAGAGCGTGCCCACCGCGAACTATGCCGGCGGCAGCACCGAAAGCGCCGCCTGGCGCGACCTGAACTTCGCGCGCCGCCTGGCCGGCGCCGGCCAGCTGGCGCAAAGCAGCGAACTGGACGCCGCCGCCGCTGCGCACGCCAACTACCTGGTGCGCAACATCGGCGCTTCGGGCCACACCGAGACGGCCGGCAAGATCGACTACTACGAGGCCACGCCCGGCAGCCGCATCGCCAAAGCGGGCTTCGCCGCGAGCTTGTGGTCGGAGGCGATCAGCGACGCGCAGCCGCTGGCCGGCCCGCAGTCCTACGACTGCGCCGGCGAGCTGCTGAACAGCGTGTACAACGCGGTCGCGCTGCTCGGCCCGGCCACGCACGTGGGCCTGCATGGCTGGGACGGCAGCTACTCGTTCACCCAGTTCTGCCTCGGCGTGGTCGCCGCGCCGGCCGACCAGCCCGTGGGCCAGGTGGCGCCGGCCGGCAAGATCGTCGCCTACCCCTACGACGGTCAGACCCAGGTCATCGACAGCGTGAACCTGCAGCAAGAGTCGCCGCGGCCCTCGGCCACCGTGCTGCCCAATGCGCTGGCCGGCACGCCGGTGATCGTCAACGTGCGCAATGCCGACTACCTGAACCTGCTGGCCGCCGGCACGCTGCGCCCGCGCATCACGAAGTTCACGCTGACGGACGCCGCCGGCAACCTGGTGCCGGCCGCGCTGCTGGCGCACGCCGGGCTGAGCGGCGCCGGCGGCGTGGTGCTGCACCAGGACGCGGTGCTGCCGGTGGGCGCGGTGGTGCTGGTGCCGCTGTCGCCGCTGCCGCGCGGCCAGAGCTACACCGTGAGTTTCACCGCCACGCTGCAGGACGGCGCGCCGCAGCTGGCCAAGAGCTGGGGCTTCACGACGCGGCCCTGAGCGGCCCACCATGCCGGCGCCGCACACAGGGGGTTCGGGCATGATGCCCGCACATGCTGCAACTGCGGGGCTTGAGCAAATCCTTCGGCGCCACGCCGGTGTTGCGCGGCGTCGACCTCGAGTTGCGGCGCGGCGAATTCGTCGCGCTGATCGGTGAATCCGGCGTCGGCAAGTCCACGCTGCTGAACTGCATCGCCGGGCTGGAGCGGCCCGACGCCGGGCGGCTGCAGCTGGACGGGCGCGACCTGTTGGCGCTGGACGAGGCCGCGCTGGCCCGGCTGCGCCGCGCCCAGCTGGGTTTCGTGTTCCAGGCCTTCCACGTGCTGCCGCACCTGAGCGTGGCCGACAACGTGGCCTTGCCGCTGCTGCTGCTGCGCCGCCCCAAGGCGCAGGCAGTGCAGCGCGTGCAGCGGCTGCTGCACGAGGTGGGCCTGGACGGCCTGGGCGATCGCGCGCCGGCGCAGCTGTCGGGCGGGCAGCTGCAGCGCGTGGCCATCGCGCGCGCGCTGGTGCATGCGCCGGGGCTGATCCTGGCCGACGAGCCCACCGGCAACCTCGACCCGGCCACCGCCGAGCGCGTGCTGTCGGTGCTGCTGACGCAGGTGCGGCACAGCGGCGCGGCCTGCCTGCTGGTCACGCATTCGGCGGCCGCGGCGCGGCGCGCCGACCGCGTGCTGCGGCTGGCACCCGACGGCGTGCACCCCCACGCGAGCGACTGATGCCGCCGTTCGGCCTGTGGCGCGCGAGCTGGCGCGAATGGCGCGCCCACCCGTGGCGCCACGGCATGGCGCTGCTGGCGGTGGCGCTGGGCGTGGCGCTGGCCTGGTCGGTGCACCTGATCAATGCGTCGGCGCTGGCGGAGTTCGCGGCGGCGCTGCGCGCGGCCGACGGCGCGCCCGACCTGAGCCTGCGTGCGCAGCGCGACGGCTTCGACGATGCGCTGTTCGAACGCGTGGCGTTGCAGCCGGGCGTGGCCGCGGCCACGCCGCTGCTCGAGATCGACACCTACGGCCGCGCCGCGGACGCGGCGCAAGCCAAGCCGGTGGCGCTGCGCGTGCTGGGCATCGACGCGCTGTCGGTGGCGGCGCTGGCCAGCAGCTTGCTGCCGCGGCCGGCGCGCGGCGAGCCGCGGCTGGCGGTGCTGGACCCGGACGCGGTCTTCGTCAACGCCAGCGCGCGCGCACGGCTGCAGGTGCACGATGGCCAGACGCTGGCGCTGCGCGCCGGGCCGCACTGGCAGCGGCTGCGCGTGGCCGGCGAGGTGCCGGCGCCGGGCGCACCGCTGCTGGTGATGGACATCGCCGGCGCGCAGGCGCACTTCGGCATGAACAGGCGGCTCAGCCGCATCGACCTGCGGCTGCAGCCCGGCGCCGAGGCGCCCGCGCTGCTGGCGGCGCTGGCGCTGCCGCCGGGCGTGCACGCGGTGCCGGCCGACGCTGCCGGGCAGCGCGCGTCGAACCTGTCGCGCGCCTACCGCGTGAACCTGAGCGTGCTGGCGCTGGTGGCGCTGTTCGTCGGTGCCTTCCTCGTGTACTCGGTGGTGTCGCTGTCGCTGGCGCAGCGCACACCGGCGCTCGCGCTGCTGGGCGTGCTCGGTTTGACCGCGCGCGAGCGCCGCGTGCTGGTGCTGGCCGAATGTGCGCTGCTGGGCATCGCCGGCAGCCTGCTCGGGCTGGCGCTGGGCACGGCGCTGGCCTTCGCCGCGCTGCGCTGGCTGGGGGGCGACCTGGGCGGCGGCTACTTCCCCGGCGTGGCGCCGGCGTTGCACTGGGACGGCCTGGCGGCCGCCGGCTTCGCGCTGCTGGGCACGGCCTCGGCGCTGCTGGGCGGCTGGATGCCGGCGCGGCGCGCGCAGGCGCTGTCGCCGGCGCAGGCCCTGAAGGGGCTGGGGGATGCCCGCCCCACGCCGGCGCCCGCCTGGCCCGGCCTGGCGCTGCTGGGCCTGGGCGTGCTGCTGGCGCTGGCGCCGCCGCTGGGTGAGCTGCCGCTGGCGGCCTATGCGTCGGTGGCGGCGCTGCTGTGCGGCGGCGTGGTGCTGGTGCCCGCGCTGGTGCG
>CAYZGL010000268.1:0-4956 GCA_964477985.1 uncultured Rubrivivax sp.
TGCCGCCGTGCTTTTGCAGCAGGCGCACGCCGGTGATGGTCATGCCGCGGTCGGCCGCCTTGCACATGTCGTAGATGGTCAGCAGCGCGACCTGGACCAGAGGGAAAAGCAAGACGCGATTAGCCCAATTTCCGCAGCTTTGCCAACGTGAGTTGTACAAAATTTAGACAAGCGCAAACTGACACCTGTCGGCGCTTATTCTACGTTCTTGGGCTGGCCGAGTTGGAGCCGGCCGAGTTGGAGCCGGCCGAGTTGGAGCGCTACTCCTTTTCCGAGCAGCGGCCAGAGCAGGATGCCGCCCACACTCTTAGGTTCCCGGCTCGCACTCAAGCAGGTTTTTGGTGGGTTTGAACCCGGATTAATAAGCATTGCTTGCCGTGGGAAAATCGGCAAAACTTGGCAATTAAAATTCAACGTCTGCATAGGAACGGCAATGGCAGAGCCTGATGGCGACATCCTGACCTTGGACGAGGTCGCGGCCTACCTGAAGGCGGGCAAGCGCACGATCTATCGGCTCGCAGCGAGCGGGGAGATCCCTGCGTTCAAGCTCGGCGGGACGTGGCGGTTCTCGCGCAGCGACATCGAAAGCTGGATCAAACAGCAATCGGCGGGCAGTCCCGAACGCGCCGCGAGCAAGGCATCGAACAAGGGGGATCGGAAGTAATGCTTGGACTGACGCTACGAGCAGAATTCCGGGGCAAACGCCTCAAGGGCACAGCCATCGAGCTGTCCAACGATCAGCACACGGGCGCGACCCAGATCGCAGCCAAGCAGTTTCTGGAGATCACCTATCCCACGCACGACCTGCTGAAAGGCATCGAGGCCGTCGGCCCCAGCCAGGGTCGCCCCGTGGTCGTGATCGGCGAACGCGGCCTCGGCAAGTCGCACTTGATGGCCGCGCTCTACCACGCGGTGACCGACCCGTCCTCGACCAGCTCGTGGCTCAATGCATGGGCAACCACGCTCGCCGACGCCAGCATCGGCAAGATCGCCTTGCGCGACGGGATGCACGTTATCGGCGAAAGCCTGCATCGCCACCGCTACAAATTCCTGTGGGATGTCCTGTTCGAGAACCATCCGCACGGCACCTTCATCAAGGGCAAGTGGGACGGCCAGGGCGCGTCCAAAACCGAGATCCCGTCTGACAAGCTCATCATCGAGTTGCTGGAGAACAAGCCGACGATGCTGCTGCTGGACGAGTTCCAGACGTGGTACGACGGCCTGACCAACACCAAGCAGTACCCTTGGAAGAACTGGGCGTTCAACTTCATCCAGATTCTTTCGGAGATCGCCAAGGAGCGCCCCGACCTGCTGGTGCTGGTGATCTCGGTGCGCAACGGCGGCAGCGACGCCTACCAGCAGGTGCATCGCGTCAACCCGGTCGCCATCGACTTCAAGGCGGGCGGCAGCGCCGAGCGCATCCAGCTGGATCGCCGCCGGATGCTGCTGCACCGCCTGTTCGACAACCGCTTACAGATCGCCAGAGGCACCATCGAATCTCTGGTCGCGCAGCACGTCGCCGAATCGTTCCGTCTGTTGGATGTGCCGCCTGCCGAGCAGGAACGCAAGCGCCGTGAGTTCACTGAATCGTGGCCCTACGCGCCGCACCTGCTGCGCCTTCTCGAAGAACAGGTACTCATCGCCACCGACGCGCAGGAAACGCGCGACCTGATCCGCATCCTCGCCAACCTCTACAAGAGCCGTGGCGAAGCCGTGCCCGTGCTCACCGCCGCCGACTTCCGGCTGGACGACGACACCTCGGGCATCGGCGCGTTGCTCGAAGCCGTCGCCAACCAGCACCATCGCACGCTGCGCGAGAAGGCGCAGCAGAACATCATCTCGGTGCAGGAGGCGCGCCACGACCACGCCAGCGTCGCGCCACACCTGCAGGAAATCATCGGCGCGCTGTGGCTGCGCTCGATTGCCGTAGGCAACCTCGCCGGAGCCGATCCCGCCACGCTGCAACTGGACATCACCCGTGGCAAGCCGGTGGACGACAACGCATTCCAAGTCGAGCTGGCCACCATCGTCGAGAACAGCTTCAACATCCACCAGGACGGCACCAAGCTGCTGTTCCGCGAGGAAGAGAACCCGCGCGCCAAGCTCATGGCCTACGCGCGCAATGACAAGCTGTTCGCCGACGGCGCGGATCAGGCGCAGCTCGCCAAGCAGGTGCGCTACGTCATCGGCGGCAGCGACGAGGTGGCTAAAACCTTCCGTGTGATCGCCCTGCCGAAATCGTGGGTCAACGATCCGTGGACGGCGCTCGATGAGGCCGAGCAGCCCGACAAGTGGGATGACCGTCTGCCCATCCTCGTGCTGCCCGAGGAAGCCGACAAGCTCGACGCCACGCTGGGCCGCTGGCTCAAAGACCAGTTGCAGAAGCGCCGCAACACCGTGCGCTTCCTGCTGCCGCGCGCGGGCAGTACCAACTCCTTCATGGATCGCGACCTGCTCATCCTCGCCCGCGCCGAAATGAAGGCGCAGGAATGGAGCACGCAGAACCCCGAATACAAGAAGCTGCACAAGGAGTTCGAGAACACCCTGCGCGACAACCTCAAGAAGCGCTTCGACCGCTTCGCCGTGCTGCAACGCTGGAATTTCGCCGACCCCGCGCAGTGCAAATTCAGCGTCGAGCGTCTCGACAAGCAGGGCTCGCAGATTCCCGAAGCCATCGAGGAGGCGCTGACCGGCGACCTGTTCGTGCCCGAGGACTTCGAGGAACTGGTGCTCGAATACGCCAGCAACAACGAATCGGTCGGCAAGCTCCTGCGCGAGCTGCAAGAGCCGCGCCCGGCCGGGCAGGACTGCATCCCGTGGCTGGGCGAAACGGCGATGAAGGAACGCCTGCTGCGCCTGTGCGCCAAGGGCAAGGTGGCCATCAACGTGCGTGGCATGGAGTACCTGCAAACGAACCCCGGCGAGGACGAGGACACCGCGTGGCGGCGTTTGCGTCCCAAGCTCTCGCTCACGGGCCGCCACCTCGACGACGTGTTCGTGATGCTGCCCTCGGCCGTGCCCGCAACCGGAGGCTCCACGCCGCCCGCGCCGTCGCCGGGTGGTACGCCATCAGGTGGTGGCGCGGCCCCCACGCCGGGAGCGCCCGATCCCACACCGGGTGGTTCGCCCGCACCCACGCCAGGGCCCACGCCGGGCGGCATCTTCGGCGGCGACGGCGGCACCACCAAGCCGCGCACGGCGCTGTCGAACCCGGCCACATCGCCGCTGAACCTGATCGGCAAGATCGAGGGTTGGGGCATCGGCCCGGCCACCAAGGTCGCGGAGGTGTCCATCAAGGTGTCTGCCGCCACCGGCGCGCAACTCAAGGAACTGCTCAAGAAGCTGCCCGAAGGCATGACCTTCGAGCTGAACCTTGAGAAGGAGGACGACTGATGGCACTGACCGCCAGCGTCTTGCAGGCACTGACCCAGGGCTCCGACACCGATGCTTGGCGTGTCATCGTCGGCCACGCAGTCGAAATTGCCAGCAAACCACTGGCCGCAGGCAACGCACCCAGCGAGGTCGTCAAGCGCGACCGCGAAATCGGTGCACTGGACTTGTTCCTCTCCTCCAGCGGCTGGGATTTGTGGCAAGCCTTCGGCGACAGCGTGGAGCGCACCTCGGATCGCTTGGTGCGCTGGTGGGCCGAGCCCTTCAGCGCCAAGGCCGTGTTGATCCTCGACGGCCTTTCCCTTCGCGAGCTGCCGTGGCTGTTGCAGGGCGCGAAGGAGCGCGGCTTCACCACGCATGAGGTTGCTGCCTGTGCCTCCGAGTTGCCCGGCGAAACCGATGAATTTGCCCGCGCGCTCGGCTTCGCCAGCCGCAGCAAGCTCCAGAACAACGGTGGCGGTCTCGCGCACAAGCTGCAAGCCGCGAACACCGAAACCGTGGACTTGCCGTGGAAGGACTGCCAAGCCCTGATCGGCAGCGCGCCGAACCAGATCTTCTGGCACCACTGGCCCGACGCCAAGCTGCACGACGGCTCCGGCGCAGGCCAGGGGCTGGAGCCGCTGACCAAGGACGTGGCCGAGCAGTTGTCCAGCGATGACTTCTGGGCCTTCGTCGAGCGCCTTGCCACCGGGCGGCGGCTGGTCATCACCTCCGATCACGGCTACGCGGCCACCGGCTACTTCCCCGATGCCGATGGCGAGGTCGGCCAGTTCCTCAAGCAGACCTTTGGAAGCTCGCGCAGCAAGACGGGAACCGGCGACACCGGCCCCTTCGTGCCGCCCGTGGCATTGCAGATCAACAGCCCTCACGGCGCGCACCTGTTGGCCCTGGGCCGCAGGAAGTGGCGCAGCCAGGGCGGCTACCCGACGCTCACGCATGGCGGCCTGTCGCTGCTGGAAGTGCTGTCGCCCTTCGTCGAGCTGACCAAATAGGGATTGCGGCTGATGGCCACCAAGAAAGAACTACTCCAACAAGAAGTCGCCAAAGCGGTCGGCGCAGGCAAGGCGGTCGCGCTCGAAACCGTCGACTTCAACGACCCCAACCGCCCCAAGACCTGCCTGGAAGTCGATTTCCCGATCCTGCCGGTCAATCAGGTGGCGATCATCGAAGGCAACGCGGGCAAGCCCATCTACCAGATGTCGAAGTGGTGGGCGCGGCGGCGTTCCAGCGTATTCCGCTCGATGCTGATCGCAGCGGCCACCAAAGCGCCGGACGACCCTTCGCACGCGGCCAAGCTGGTGTGGGACAACTACTACGCCAACCACCAGAAGAAAGGCGCGTTCAAGCACCTGAAGGTGGCCGACATCTTCATGGGCGGCGGCACCACGCTGGTGGAAGGCTCGCGCCTCGGCATGCAGATGGTCGGCAACGACCTCAACCCGGTCGCGTGGTTCGTGGTCAAGCAGGAGCTGGCCAACGTCGACCTGGAGCAAGTGAAGAAGCTGCTTGCTGACATCGAGGCCGAGGTCAAGCCGCAGATCATGCCGTACTACTACTGCGACGGCC
>CAYZGL010000269.1:0-4937 GCA_964477985.1 uncultured Rubrivivax sp.
GCCGGCTCGTCGGGCGGCTTGCCGGTGTAGGTGGAGTGGTAGATCGGGTCGCGGCGGTGCGTCAGCCGCGAGATCTCGAACACCGGGAACCAGTCCTGCTCGTTGTAGTAGCCGGTGTGGTCGCCGAAGGGGCCTTCCAGCGCATGCAGGTAGCCGCCTTGTTCGCGTAGTTCGACGCCGCTGTCGCTGTGGCCGCGCCAGCCGGCCGGCGCCACCGGCACATGGCCTTCGAGCACGATCTCGGCGCTGGCCGGCACCTGCAGCGGCAACTCGCCTTCGCCCACCGAGCAGTTCACCACCTCGGTGCGAGCGCCGCGCAGCAGCCCGGCGAACTGGTACTCCGACAGGCTGTCGGGCACCGGCGTCACCGCGCCCAGCATGGTCGCCGGGTCGGCACCCAGCGCCACCGCGATCGGGAAGGGTTGCCCCGGGTTGGCCGCGGCGAAGTCGCGGAAGTCCAGCGCGCCGCCGCGGTGCGCCAGCCAGCGCATGATCACGCGGCGCGGCCCGATCACCTGCTGACGGTAGATGCCCAGGTTCTGGCGCAGCCGCGGCCTGGCCATCGACTGTGGGCCGCGTGTCACCACCAGGCCCCAGGTGATCAACGGGGCTGCATCGCCGGGCCAGCAGGTCTGCACCGGCAGGCAGCGCAAGTCGACATCGCTGCCCTCGACGATCACTTCGTGGCAGGCGGCGCGGCGCTGCAATGCGGGTTTCATGTCCCACAGCGCCTTGGCCATCTTCACCAGCCGCGCAGCGTCTTTGACGCCGCGCGGCGGCTCGGGCTCCTTCAGGCTGGCCAGCATGTGGCCCAGCTCGCGCAGCCCGGCCAGGCTGTCGCTGCCCATGCCCAGCGCCACCCGTTCAGGGGTGCCGAACAGGTTGGTCAGGCAGGAAAAGTTGTAACCGGCGGGCCGGTCGAAAAGCAGCGCCGGCCCGCCCGCGCGCAGCACGGCATCGCAAATTGCCGTCATTTCGAGGCACGGGGACACCGGTTCGGCGACACGAACCAGCTTTTTGGCGCCTTCGAGCTGGGCTATGAAGTCGCGCAGATCCTTGTACATCATGCGATATAGATATTAGAGTGTCGCTTCATATGCTTGACTCGATATATTTCGATTTTTAGAATCCGCCAAGTTTTTGACGCCATTGAGGGTTAACCCTGTGGCCCTGAGGGGCCAGCAGCGTCGATCACAGGCACCCCGCCCGCCGCGATGGCGTCGTCTCGAGGGGTGCTGCCACTGCGGATTCATTATCACTGTCGCCCCGGCACCGCTTGTTGCGAGCCAGGCGGCGCAAGGGTGGAGACAGCGCTGCGCGCCGCCCGCCCGTGCTACGAAAGGACAACGATGAAGAGCTTGCAAAAGCTTCGCCAGGCCGCCGAGTCCACCCGACGATCGGCCGCACTGTTCGCCGACGATGTAGGCCGAGGCATGCTGGAGATCGGCCACAACGGGTTGGCCATGCTGGGCCTGACGGTGATCGTGGTGCTGATGTTCGCGGCCGGGCGGCCCGACCTGCGCGAGCGCACCGAGGCCTGGGCGCTGAGCTGGCTGCAAGAGCGCCAGGACAGCCGCAGCGAAGCGTCGGACGACAGCGGCGAAGCCGTCGCCCAACCCGCAGCCGAACCCACTGCCGTCGAACGCGCCACAGCCGTAAACCCCAGCGCGCTGACCAAGCAGCAGGCCGCGCTCGCGAAATGGATCTCGCGCCGCTACAACGTCGCGCTCGAACCCGTCGGCCGCCTGGTGCAGGAAGCCTGGACCGTCGGCCACAGTGTGGGGCTGGACCCGACGCTGATCCTGGCCATCGCCGCCATCGAATCGCGCTTCAACCCCTTCGCGCAAAGCGCAATGGGCGCGCAGGGGTTGATGCAGGTGATGACCCGCGTTCACGTCGACAAATACCAGCCCTTCGGCGGCACGCATGCCGCGTTCGACCCGATCAGCAACCTGAAGGTGGGCGTGCAGGTGCTGCGCGAGTGCATCGCGCGCGCCGGTAGCCTGGAAGCCGGCATCCGCTGGTACGTGGGCGCCGCCAACCAGGCGGACGACGGCGGCTACCTGGGCAAAGTGCTGACTGAACAAGGCCACATGAAGCGCGTGAGCGGCGGCAGCACGGTGTCGACCTCGGTGCCGATCTACCGCGCGCCGAAGCCCGCGGCGCCTTCGCAGGAAGCGTCGGCGGCGCCGGCCGAGCCCGAGGCCGCGCAAAGCGAGCCCGAGCGGGTGGCCTTGGCCGGCTGAACTCGCCGCGGCGCGGCGCAGCGAGCCGCTAAACTCGCGGCGCTGCGCAACTGGCGATACGGCGGCCGCCCTGGCCGCCAAGGTGGGCCAACCACCATGGAGCGCAGTGCAGCGGCACTCGAGCCGCATCGCGACCGGCCGCTCGCCTGGGCAGCCCTGCCGCCGCTGCCCGACCGGGCGCGGCGGCGAGGGGTGGGTTCAACCGCTGCAAAGGACTGCCATGTTTGACCGCTCCCAATCCACCGTCGCCCGCGTCGACCCCGAAATCTGGGCCGCCATCCAGGCCGAGAACCGCCGCCAGGAAGAACACATCGAGCTGATCGCGTCGGAGAACTACGCGTCGCCCGCGGTGATGGCCGCGCAGGGCTCGCAGCTGACCAACAAGTACGCCGAAGGCTACCCCGGCAAACGCTACTACGGCGGCTGCGAGAACGTCGACGTGGTCGAGCAGCTCGCCATCGACCGCGTCAAGCAGCTGTTCGGCGCCGAGCACGCCAACGTGCAGCCGAACTCGGGCTCGCAGGCCAACCAGGGGGTGTTCTTCGGGCTGCTGCAGCCGGGCGACACCATCATGGGCATGAGCCTGGCCGAAGGCGGCCACCTGACGCACGGCATGCCGCTGAACATGAGCGGCAAGTGGTTCAAGGTGGTGTCGTACGGGCTCGACGCGAACGAGGCGATCGACTACGACGCCATGGAGCGCCTGGCACACGAGAGCAAGCCCAAGCTGATCATCGCCGGCGCGTCGGCCTACAGCCTGCACATCGACTTCGAGCGTTTCGCTGCGGTGGCCAAGGCGATCGGCGCGTATTTCATGGTCGACATGGCGCACTACGCCGGGCTGATCGCCGCCGGCGTGTACCCGAACCCGGTGCCGCACGCCGACGTGGTGACCAGCACCACGCACAAGAGCCTGCGCGGCCCGCGCGGCGGCTTCATCCTGATGAAGGACGCGGTGGCCAAGCCGGTCAACAGCGCCATCTTCCCCGGCATCCAGGGCGGGCCGCTGATGCACGTCATCGCCGCCAAGGCGGTGGCCTTCAAGGAAGCGCTGTCGAGCGAATTCAAGGCCTACCAGCAGCAGGTGGCGAAAAACGCCGACGTGCTGGCGCGCACCTTGATCGAACGCGGGCTGCGCATCGTCAGCGGCGGCACGCAAAGCCACGTGATGCTGGTCGACCTGCGGCCCAAGGGCCTGACCGGCAAACAGGCCGAAGACCTGCTGGGCCGCGCGCACATGACCTGCAACAAGAACGGCATCCCCAACGACCCGCAGAAGCCGATGGTCACCAGCGGCATCCGCCTGGGCACGCCGGCGATGACCACACGCGGCTTCAAGGAAGAGCAGGCGAGGCAGACCGCGCACCTGATCGCCGACGTGCTGGACAAGCCCGGCGACGAGGCGAACCTCGCCGCGGTGCGCGACAAGGTGGCGCTGCTGACGCGCGCGTTCCCGGTCTACGGCTGAAGGCGCGGGCCAGGCGCCGTCATGCGCTGCCCTTACTGCGGCCGCGACGACACCCAGGTCGTCGAGACGCGCGAGTCCGACGAAGGCGGCGCGGTGCGCCGCCGCCGCCGCTGCCAGCACTGCAGCAAGCGCTTCACCACCTACGAGCGCGCCGAGGTCGCGATGCCGGCGGTGGTGAAGAAGGACGGCTCGCGCGTCGACTTCGACGCCGCCAAGCTGCGCGCATCGATGCTGCTGGCGCTGCGCAAGCGCCCGGTGAGCGTCGAGCAGGTCGACGCCGCGCTCGAGCGCATCCACGACAAGCTGCTGGTGGGCACGGCCAAGGAAGTGTCCAGCGCGCGGCTGGGTGAGCTGCTGATGCGCGAGCTGAAGAAGATCGACAAGGTGGCCTACGTGCGCTTCGCCTCGGTCTACCGCAGCTTCGAGGACGTCGACGAGTTCCGCCAGCTGATCCGCGACATTTGAGCCGGGCAGGGCAGCGCGCCTGCGCGCGCTGCCATGCCCGCGAGAAGCCGCACGCCTGCATGCGTGCGGCCTGACGCCCACCCCACCCCCCCGATGGGGGATGCGGCGGGGGCCCTCCAAATCGGCCCGCCCGCACCCCCGCGCTGGGGGCGCGCGACGCGAGGCGCTTTCCTACAGTGAATCCACCCGATCACTGCCGAGGACAGCACCATGAACCGACCCGCCATCCGCCCGAGCATCCGCTGCCGCATCGGCGCACGCCGCGCGCAGGCCGGCGTCACGCTGATCGAGACCACCACCGTCGGTGCGGTACTGGCCGTGCTCACCGGGCTGGCCGCACCCAGCTTCGATCAGAGCATCCAGCGCCGCCACCTGGAAGGCGCGGCCACCCAGCTCGAGACCGACATCCACCACGCCCGCATGCTGGCCGTGGCGCGCAACGCGCCGCTGCGCATCAGCTTCGAGTCCGGCGCCGCGGGCAGCTGCTACGTGATCCACAGCGGCGCGGCCAACGCCTGCGGCTGCGCCGCCGACGGCAGCGCGGTGTGCAGCGGCAGCGCGCAGGCCGAGCGCAGCGTGTTCTTCCCGGCCGGCGGCGTGCTGAGCCTGAAGTCGAACTCGCGCTCGGTGCTGTTCGACCCCGCCAAGGGCACCAGCACGCCCACCGCCACCATGCGCGTGCAAGCGCGCAACGGCGCCGCGATCCACCAGGTGATGAACGTCATGGGCCGCGTGCGTTCGTGCTCGCCCGAGCCGGC
>CAYZGL010000270.1:0-4872 GCA_964477985.1 uncultured Rubrivivax sp.
CCTGCGAGTTCCTGATGGACTACCTGAAGACACAGGCGCCGTTCTGGAAGAAGGAAAGCGGCCACAGCGGCGCACGCTGGGTCGACGCGCGCGACAGCGACGACGCCGCGCTCGAGCGCTGGGGCCTGCGTTCGGCCAACGCCGGTTGACGGCCGGCGGCGGGCGCGGGCGTGATCACCACCTACCCCTGGTCGACGCTGCTCGCGGTGGCGCTGGGCTCGGCGCTGGGCGGCGTGCTGCGCTGGGCGGCGGGTGCGTGGCTGAATCCCGCATGGGCCGGGTTTCCGCTGGGCACCCTGGCGGTCAACTGCATCGGCGCCTTCGTCATCGGCATGGCGCTGGTGGGCTTCGAGCTGTGGCCGGTCGAACTGCCGCGTGCCTTCGTCATCACCGGCCTGCTCGGCGGGTTCACGACCTTTTCGGCCTTTTCCGGTGAATCGCTGCAGTTGCTGCAGCGCGGCCAGGCGGCGCTGGCTTTGCTGCACAGCGCGGCTCACCTGCTCGGCGCGCTGGCCTGTGCCGCCGCAGGCTTTGCGCTGGCGCGCTGGCTGCTGCGCGGTTGACCCGGCGATGAAGGCACCTGTGGTGCATGCCGAACCGACGACACCGCTGCTGCGCGCGGCGCTGGGGCGCTTCGCCACCGGCGTGACCCTGGTCGGCTGCCGCGCCGCCGACGGCAGCGCGGTCGGGTTGACCGCCAACTCGTTCAGCGCGCTGTCGCTGCAGCCGGCGCTGGTGTTGTGGTCGCTGCGCAGCGCCAGCCCCAACCTGCCGGCCTTCATGGCGGCGTCGCATTTTTCGGTCAACGTGCTCGCCGAGAACCAGGTCGATCTGTCGCGGCGCTTCGCCGCGACGCGGCTGGACAAGTTCGCCGAAGGTTTGTGGTCCGAAGGCCTGGGCGGCGCACCGGTGCTGGCCGGCTGTGTGGCCACCTTCGAATGCGCGCAGGTGTCGGCGCAGGTGGCCGGCGACCACGTGCTGTTCATCGGCCAGGTCTTGCGCGTCGGCGAGGCGCCACTGGCGCCGCTGGTGTTCCAGTCGGGCCACTACCGCATGCTGGGCGAGATCCTTTGAGCGCGCGCCAACGGAGCCACAGATGACGCTGCCCGCAGACCCCGTCGCCCCGGCGCGTTCACCGTGGCCCGGCCAGGCGCCGCACATCGCCGGCCATGCTGCGGCGCTGAGCGCGACCCAGCGCGAACTGCTGGCGCGCGCCGCCGAGGTCGGCCGGCTCGGCCTGGCGCCGCACGCCGCGCGCCACGACCGCGACGCCAGCTTCCCCTTCGACAGCTTCGACGCCTTGCGCCGCGCCGGGCTGCTCGCGCTGGCCGTGCCCGCCGCGCACGGCGGGCTGGGGGCCGACTTCGCCAGCTGCGCGCTGGTGATCGCCGAGCTGGGGCGGCATTGCGCCGCCACCGCGCTGTGTTTCAGCATGCATGTGTCGGCCTGCCTCAGCGCGGGTCTGGCCGCCGACCTGCTGGACATGAGCGCGGCGCAGCGCGCCGAACACGAGCGCCATCGCAGCTTGCATTTCGCGCGCATCGTGCGCGACGGCAAGCTGTACGCGCAGCCCTTCTCCGAAGGCGGCGCGGCGGCCGCAGGCAAGGCGCCGTGGGCGACGCTGGCGCGCCGTGTCGACGGCGGTTATCGCCTCAGCGGGCGCAAGATCTTCGCCTCGCTGGCGGGCGCTGCCGACTTCTACGCGGTGCTGTGCACGCCCGATCAACCCGGCGCCACCTTGCAGGATGCGCTGTACCTGGCGGTGCCGGCCGGCGCGCCGGGGCTGCAGATCTGCGGCGAGTGGGATCCGCTGGGCATGCGCGGCACCGTCAGCCGCCAGCTGCTGCTGCACGACGTGTTCGTGGCCGACGCCGAGCGGCTGCTGCCCGAAGGCCTGCACCACCCGCTGGCACAGCGCTATCCGTACCTGTACACGGTGCAGTCGCCCACCTACCTGGGGCTGGCGCAGGCGGCCTACGATTTCAGCGTGCTGTACCTGCGCGGCGAGCTGCCCGGCATGGGCGCCGTCAAGCGGCGCATGTATCCGACCAAGCAGGCCGCGGTGGCCGAGATGCGCGTCAAGCTCGAGCAAACACGCGCGCTGTTCCTGCAAACCGTGGGCGAGGCGCGCATCGACCCCGACGACGACGCGCGCCAGCGGCTGTACGCCGCGCACCACACGGTGATGGAGAACGCCCACGCCGTGTGCGCGCTGGCGCTGCGCACCTGCGGCGGGCAGGCAGCGCTGAAGTCGCTGGCGCTGGAGCGGCTGTTCCGCGACGCGCGCTGCGGCTCGCTGATGCTGCCGTGGACGGCCGAGCTGTGCCTGGACCGCCTGGGCCGCGAGTGCCTGTACGGCGGCGCCGAGGGCGACGAGCGCATCGAATAGCACGAACAGCGGCGGCGTCTGTTTTTCGGTCGAATCTTCGGTCGAATCCGGGTGCGTGCGAGGTGCGCACGAGCGCGCGCCGCAATAAGATGGCCTTCCGCTGTGCACCGCTCACGGTGCCAACCCACGCACGAAGGATCCATCATGAACAGCCCGCTGTCGTTTTCACTGCTCACCGGCCGGCCCGCGCTGCGTGCCGGCATGGCGCTGGGGGCACTGGTCTTCGCCGCGGCCGCGCCGGCGCAGGAGGTCGGCGGCGGCAGCAAGGGGGCCGTCACCGGCGCGGCCGGCGGCGCCACGGCCGAGGGCGCCAACAGCGCGCTCGAGCGCTGCGACCAGGCGCTGGGCACGATCGGCGTGGTCGAGGACCAGAACGCGCCGTGGTACCACACGCTGCAAAGCTACAAGCTGGGCTCGACGGTGCCGGTGCTGCGCATGATGATCCAGCAGTCCAACTGCTTCGTCGTCGTCGAACGCGGCGCGGCGATGCGCAACATGCAGATGGAACGCAACCTGCGCGACTCGGGCGAGATGCGCCAGGGCAGCAACATGGGCCCGGGGCAGATGGTCGCGGCCGACTACACGATGAACCCGAGCATCCAGTTCAGCCAGAACACCGGCGGCATGGGCGGTGCGCTCGGCGGGTTGAGCCGGCACCTGGGCGTGATCGGCGCCATTGCCGGCGGCATGAAGACCAACGAGGCGTCGACCACGCTGATCATGATCGACAACCGCTCGGGCGTGCAGCTGGCCGCGGCCGAGGGCACGGCCAAGAACACCGACTTCGCACTGTTCGGCTCGGCCTTCGGCTGGGCCGGCGGCGCCGGGGCCGGCGGCTACACCAGCACGCCCGAGGGCAAGATCATCGTCGCCGCCTTCGCCGACAGCTACAACCAGCTGGTCAAGGCGGTACGCAACTACAAGGCGCAGACCGTCAAGGGCGGGCTGGGCACCGGCGGCGCGCTGGGTGTGCAGGGCGGCTTCACGCCGGCGTCGCCGAAGTAGTCGCCGAACTAGTCGCCGAACTAGTCGCCTGCGCAGTCGCCAAGCCGGTGCGCGACCCGCTCGCAATCGCACCACCGCGGCCGCCGCACCCGTTGCGGCGGCCGCGGTCGTTTGAGCCGCTGCGCTGACGCGGCGTCGAACCGGCTGCGGGGCGACGACCAGGCGACCACCAGGCGACCACGAGGCGGCCGGTGCCTGCATTGCCGTTGCCCTCGCCAGGGCTGCTGCTGGCCAGCGCGGTCGTGGTGTTTGCCGCCGGCATCGTGCGCGGCTTCGCCGGCTTCGGTTTTTCGGCGCTGTGCGTGGCCGGCATGGCGTTGTTCCTGCCGCCGGCCGCCGTGGTGCCGCCGATCTTCGTTTTGGAGGTGCTGGCCAGCCTGTCGTTGCTGCGCGGCGCGCTGAAGGACGCGCACTGGCCGTGGCTGGGCTGGCTGGTGCTGGGCAATGCGCTGTGCATCCCGCTGGGGGTGGCGGTGCTCGCCTGGGTCAGCGAAGTGCCGCTGCGGCTGCTGATCGGCGCGCTGCTGTTGCTTGCGGCCGTGCTGCTGCGCCAGGGCTGGACGCTGGCGCTGCCGCCCACGCGCGGCGTACGTCTGGCCACCGGGCTGATCTCGGGCTTCGTCAACGGCGTGGCGGCGATCGGCGGCATCGCGGTGGCGGTGATCCTCAGCGCCACGCGCAGCGACAGCGCCGGCGCGCTGCCGCCGGCCGCGATGCGCGCGACGATGATCCTGCTGTTCCTGTTCACCGACCTGTACGCGCTGGCCTGGGCCGCGCTGCTGCCGGGCCCGCGGGACCACGGGCTGCTCGAGGCGGCCACGCTGCAGCTGGCGCTGTGGCTGGCGCCGGCGATGCTGGCGGGCATCTGGGTCGGGCAGCGCGCCTTCAGCGGTGTGTCGCTGCCGCTGTTCCGCCGCCGGGTGCTGGACCTGCTGGCGCTGATCGCCGCGCTGAGCGTGCTGCGCGCGTTGGCGGCGCTGGCGGCGCTGTGGCCGCTGCAGCCTTGAAGCCTTGAAAAAACCGCCGCCCCGCCCAAGATGCCGATGCACACAAGGAGGCGACCCATGCGTCTGGACAAATTGACGACCACCTTCCAGCAGGCGCTGGCCGAAGCGCAGAGCCTGGCCGTGGCGCGCGACAACCCGTATATCGAGCCGGCGCACCTGCTGGCCGCGATGCTGGAACAACCCGACGGCCCGAAGGCGCTGCTCGAACGCGCCGGCGCCAACGCCGCGGCGTTGAAGACCGCGATGGACACGCTGATCCACGGTCTGCCCAGCGTGCAGGCCGCGTCGGGCCAGGCGCCGCAGGTGCAGGTGGGTCGCGATCTGGCGCAGTTGCTGCAGGCGGCGGAGAAGGAAGCCGGCAAGCGCGGCGACCAGTTCATCGCCAGCGAGATGTTCCTGCTGGCGCTGGCCGATGCCAAGAGCGACATCGGCGGCATCGTGCGCGGCCACGGGCTGACGCGCAAGGCGCTG
>CAYZGL010000271.1:0-4770 GCA_964477985.1 uncultured Rubrivivax sp.
GATCTGCGGCGCCAGGCCCATCGAGGGCTCGTCGAGCAGCACCATGGTCGGATTGGCCATCAGGGCGCGGCCGATCGCGCACATCTGCTGCTCGCCGCCCGAGGTATAGGCCGCCTGACTGGTACGGCGCGTCTTCAGGCGCGGAAAGTAGTTGTAGACCTTTTCCAGCGTCTGCGCCACCGCCGCACGACCGTCGGTGCGGGTGTAGCTGCCGGTCATCAGGTTGTCTTCGATGCTAAGGTGGCCGAAGCAATGGCGGCCTTCCATGACCTGAACCACGCCGCGCTTGACCAGGTCGGCAGGAGTCAGCGCCTCGATGCGCTCGCCACGACACTCGATCGAACCCTTGGTCACTTCGCCGCGCTCGCCTTGCAGCAGGTTGCTGACGGCACGCAGGGTAGTCGTCTTGCCGGCGCCGTTGCCGCCGAGCAAGGCCACCACGCCGCCTTCGGGCACGCGCAGGCTCACGCCTTTGAGCACCAGGATCACGTGGTTGTAGATGACCTCGATGCCGTTGACATCGAGCAGGACCTTGGCCATGGCGTGAGGCTTCCAGCGCGGCGCGGGCCTAGCAGTCGGAGGCCGGGCGGCGCTCGATCTTCTTTTCGGCCGCGTACTTGTCGGCCGAGGCCTTGACCATCGGCTTGATGATCTGCTCGTCGGCCTGCAGCCAGTCGGAACTCCAGGCGAACTTCGATCCGTCCCAGGTGTGAATGCGCGTCCAGGCCGAACCCATGTGGTCGGCGCAGCTGGTCGACACCGGGCGCAGCACGCCCTTGAAGCCCAGCGCATCGAGCTTGGCCTGCGTCAGGTTCAGGTTCTCGTAGCCCCAGCGCGCCTGCTCGCCGGTGACCGGTTTGCCCTTGCCGAAGCGCTCCTGCGCCGCGCGCGCACCTTCCACCGCGAGCATCGCGCCGACCACGCCGCGCATGTACAGCACCGTGCCCACTTCTTCCTTCGGGCCGGTGCCCTGGCCGGGGCCGTAGACCTTCTGCACGATCTCCTGCACCACCGGCGATTGCGGCTCGGCGCCGTGCTGCATCATCACCGCGTTGTAGCCCTTGGCCGCGGCGCCCACGTCCTTCAGGTCGGGTTCGGCGCCGGACCACCAGGTGCCGTACATCTTCTCGCGCGGGTAACCGGTGGCCACCGCCTCCTTGATCGCGGTCGGGGTCATGATGCCCCAGGTCTGCATGATCACGTAGTCGGGCCGCTGCTGGCGCACCTGCAGCCAGATCGCCTTTTGCTCCACGCCCGGCGCCGGCACCGGCAGCAGCTGCACCTCGAAGCCGTGCATCTTGCGCCGCTCCTCGATGATCGGCAGCAGCTCCTTGCCGAAGGGGCTGTCGTGGTAGACCACCGCGATCTTCTTGCCCTTGAGCTTGTCGAAGCCGCCTTCCTTCTTGGCGATGTGCTGCAGCAGCGTGTCGCCGGCCACCCAGTAGGTGCCGATCAGCGGGAAGTTCCACTTGAACACGCCGCCGTCGGCCGAGTCGCTGCGCCCGTAGCCCGAGGTGATCAGCGGGATCTTGTCGGCCGGCACCTTCTCGGTCAGCGCGAAGGTGATGCCGGTGGACAGCGGCTGGAACACGGTGGCACCGCCGTGCTTGCCCTTCAGGCGTTCGTAGCACTCGACGCCGCGGTCGGTGGCGTAGGCGGTTTCGCATTCCTCGACCAGCGTCTTCACGCCGTTGATGCCGCCGCGCACGTTGACCAGCTTCAGGTAGTCGGCATAGCCGTTGGCGAAGGGCGTGGCGTTCGGCGCCACCGGGCCGGTGCGCCCGGTCAGGCTGGGGAAGAACTGCACGCGTTCCTGTGCGAGCGCGCCGGTGCTCAGGGCCGACAGGCCCGCAGCGGCGAGTGCGGCGGCGCAGGCGATGGATTTCAGCTTCATGGATGTCCTTCGGTGGATGACGGGTCAGGGCGGAAACGGTCGAACGAGCCTTGAGCGACGGGGGCGTCTACGGGTTCAATGCGTCGGTGCGTCGGTGCGTGTCGGCGCGTCAGTGCGGAAACGGCCACAGCCGCAGCTTTTCCTTGGCGATAGCCCACAGCCGCGCCAGGCCGTGCGGTTCGACGATCAGGAAGAACACGATCAGCGCGCCGAAGATCATGTATTCGGCGTGCGCGACGATCGCGGTGTCGATGTTCAGGCCCACCAGCGCGCCCAGCCACGGCAGCAGCTGGTTCAGCACGATCGGCAGCACGACGATGAAGGCCGCGCCGAAGAAGCTGCCCATGATCGAGCCCAGCCCGCCGATGATCACCATGAACAGCAGCTGGAACGAGCGGTCCACGCCGAAGGCCAGCGGCTCCCACGAGCCCAGGTGCACGAAACCCCACAGCGCGCCGGCCACGCCGACGATGAAGCTGCTGACGGCAAAGGCGCTGAGCTTGGCGTAGACCGGCCGGATGCCGATCACCGCGGCGGCGACGTCCATGTCGCGGATCGCCATCCACTCGCGCCCGATGTGGCTGCGCACCAGGTTCTTCGCGGCGAAGCCGAAGACGACGACGAAGCCCAGGCACAACCAGTACTTTGCCTGCGGCGTGGCCACCGGAATGCCCAGAAACGACAGCCCCGCCACCGACACCGAACCCGAGGTGGAGTTGTTCGAGATCCAGCCCACACGCAGGAAGGCCCAGTCGAGGAAGAACTGCGCCGCCAGCGTGGCCACCGCGAGGTACAGCCCCTTGATGCGCAGGCTGGGGATGCCGAAGACCACGCCGATCAGCGTGGCGCACACGCCGCCGCCGAGGATCGCCACGCCGGTGGGCAGGCCGTCGATGCGCACGAACAGGTTGTACGCGGCGTAGGCACCCACGCCCATGAACGCGCCGGTGCCCAGCGAGATCTGGCCGCAGTAGCCGACCAGGATATTCAGCCCGATGGCGGCCAGCGACAGGATCAGGAACGGAATCAGGATCGCGGTGAACAGATAGGCGTCGGCCAGCAGCGGCACGCCCAACGCCGCGAAGGCCAGCAGCAGCGCGATCAGCGCGCGGTCCTGCGCGATCGGGAAGATCTGCTGATCAGCGCGGTAGCTGGTCTTGAACTGGCCGTTTTCGCGGTAGAGCATGCTGTGGATCGAATAGTGATCTTTTGGCTACGGCACGCTGCGCTTGACTTCGCTGCGCGAAGTCAGCCTGCGCCGGAAGATCATCGATCGCGTCATACGCGATCGATGATCTTCTCCCCGAACAAGCCCTGCGGCCTGACGAGCAGGACGAACAACACCAGCACGTAGCCGAACCAGATCTCGATGCCGCCGCCGAGCATCGGGCCGAGGTAGACCTCGCTGAGCTTCTCGCCCACGCCGATGACCAGCCCGCCGAGGATCGCGCCGGGCACGCTGGTCAACCCGCCCAGGATCACCACCGGCAGCGCCTTCAGCGCCACCAGCGACAAGGAGAACTGCACCCCCAGCTTGCTGCCCCAGATGACGCCGGCCACCAGCGCGACGAAGCCGGCGATGCTCCACACGATGACCCAGATGCGGCTCAAGGGGATGCCGATCGATTGCGCCGCCTGGTGGTCGTCGGCCACCGCGCGCAGCGCGCGCCCGGTTGCGGTGTACTGGAAGAACAGCGACAAACCCGTCACCAGCGCGGCGGCGATCGCCGCGGCGTAGAGGTCTTCCTTGCCCACCAGCACGCCGCCTTGGAACACGCTTTCGAACAGGAACAGCGGGTCTTTCGGCAAGCCGACGTCGATCTTGTAGATCTCGCTGCCGAACAGCGTCTGGCCGATGCCGTCGAGGAAGTAGGCGATGCCCAGCGTGGCCATCAGCAGCGTGATGCCCTCCTGGTTGACCAGCTTGGACAGCACCAGCCGTTCGATCAGCCAGGCCACCGCCACCATCAGCGCCATCGCCGCGACGAAGGCCAGCGCATTGCCCAGCCACTTGCTGTCGCTGCCCAGCAGCGCGGGGATCCACTCGGCGAAGCGCGCCATCGCCAGCGCGGCGAACAGCACCATCGCGCCCTGCGCGAAGTTGAACACGCCGCTGGCCTTGAAGATCAGCACGAAGCCCAGCGCCACCAACGAATACAGCATGCCGGTCATCAGCCCGCCGATCAGCGTCTCGAGGAAGAAGCCCATGGCGGTTCAGTGCGACGTGCCCAGGTAGGCGCTGATGACGTCGGGGTTGGCGCGCACCTCGCCGGGCGTTCCGTCGCCGATCTTCTTGCCGTAGTCGAGCACCACCACGCGGTCGGAGATGTCCATCACCACGCCCATGTCGTGTTCGATCAGCACGATGGTGGTGCCGAACTCGTCGTTGACGTCGAGCACGAAGCGGCACATGTCCTGCTTCTCTTCGACGTTCATGCCGGCCATCGGCTCGTCCAGCAGCAGCACGGTGGGCTCCATCGCCAGCGCGCGGCCCAGGTCGACGCGCTTTTGCAGGCCGTAGGGCAGCCGGCCCACGGGCGTCTTGCGAAAGGCCTGGATCTCGAGGAAGTCGATGATGCGTTCGACGAATTCGCGCTGCGCGATCTCCTCGCGCTCGGCGGCGCCGAAGCGGATTGCCTGCTGGAACAGGTTCGCCTTCATCTGCAGGTTGCGCCCCGTCATGATGTTGTCGAGCACGCTCATGCCCTTGAACAGCGCCAGGTTCTGGAAGGTGCGCGCCACGCCCATCTCGGCCACCTGGCGCGAGTTCATGTGGCTGAAGGTCTGGCCGCGAAAGGTGATGGAGCCTTCGCTGGGCGTATAGACGCCGTTGATGCAGTTGAGCATCGAGCTCTTGCCCGCGCCGTTGGGGCCGA
>CAYZGL010000272.1:0-4683 GCA_964477985.1 uncultured Rubrivivax sp.
GCGCCGGAGCCGACCGACTGGTAGTTGATGCGCGCGCCGGTGGCCTTGTGGTAGGAATCGGCCCACTTGGCATAGATCGGTGCGGGGAACGAGGCGCCGGCGCCGGTCACGTCCTGCGCCAGCACGGCACCGCACATCAAGTACGCGGCCGACGCGGCCAACACACCGCGAACGCAGAGCTTCGGCATGGATCCCTTGTCCTGAAGTCGCTGTCGATGGCGTCACTGTAGGGGCGGGCGATGACGGTTTTGTGACAGCGGTCAAGCGCCGGGCGCAGCACCCGAGCCAGACTTCCCGTGCCCGCCGCCGCCTGGCCGCGGCCCCCACGCAGCACCGAGGAAACGCATGAAGCTGAAGTCGATGAACGTGCTCGATGCCGGGCTGCTGCTGATGGAATCACCGCAAACGCCGATGCACATCGGCGGCATCCAGGTGTTGAAGCTGCCGCGCGGCGCCAGGGCGGACTACGTGCACAAGCTGCGCCAGCGCATGATGCGCTTCCCCGCCGACGGCGCACCCTTCAACTACCGCCTCACCCGCTCGGGCGGCGGCCTGGGCATGCTGGCGTGGGAGGTGGTCGACGAGGTCAACCTGGAAGAGCATGTGTTCCACCATGCGCTGCCCTACCCCGGCGGCGAGCGCGAGCTGCTGGAGCTGATCTCGCGCTTGAACTCCGACGCGCTCGACCGCTCGCGGCCGCTGTGGGAACAGCATCTGATCGAAGGCCTGCACGGCGCTCGCTATGCCACCTTCACGCGCATCCATCACGCGCTGATGGACGGGCAATGGGGCATCAAGCTGGCGCAGGCGACGACCAGCCCCGATGCCCGCGCGCGCGGCCTGCCGCCGTACTGGGCAGTGAAGTTCGACGGCGACAAGGCCACATCGCCCGGTGCCGAGAAGATGGTCAAGGCTGCGGTGGCGGCGGCGGCCAGAGCCGCTGGTGCCTCGAGCGCGACGCCCGGCGGAACCGACCCCGCCGCACCCGGCTGGTGGGACAGGCACACGCAGAACATCCAGGCCAACATCGAGACCATGGCCGAGCTGCGCAAGGCCTTCGGCCGCCTGATCGATTCGTACCGCCACCCTGCCGACGACGGCCTGGTGCCGATGTACACCGCAGCCGAAACCCTGCTCAACGGCCGCTTGACGGCGCGCCGCGCGCTGGCGCTGGTGCGCCTGGACCTCGAGCGCATCCGAGGCATCGCGCAGCAGCGCGAGGTCAAGATCAACGATGTCGTGATGTCGCTTTGCGGCGGCGCATTGCGGCGCTATCTGGCCGAGCGCGGCGCGCTGCCCGACAAGCCGCTGATCGCCAGCATGCCGGTCGCGCTGCCGCGCGCCGAGGGTGATGCCGGCGGCAACGCGATCGTCACCGGCCTGGTGTCGCTGGCCACGCACGTGGCCGACCCGCTGCAGCGGCTGGCCACCGTGCACGGTTCGAGCGCGCGCGCCAAGGAGCTGATCCGCGATCTGCCGTCGACCACGGCGCTGACGATCTACATGACGGTGACCGGGCTGCCCTACATCCTGGCGCAGATCGCCGGCCAGGCCGAACGCGTGCTGGTGCACAACCTGGTGCTGTCCAACGTGCACGGCGTGCGCGAGCAGCGCTACGTGAACGGTGCGCAGATCGAGGCCGAGTACCCGATCTCGCTGCTGGTGCCCGGGCAGGCGATGAACATCACCGTGATCAGCCACGCCGACAAGCTCGACGTCGCCGTGCTGGTGTGCCCCAGCCTGGTGCCGCAGCCGCAGCGCGTGGCCGATGCGATGCGCGACGAGCTCGAGCTGTTGGACCGCGCGTGCCGCGCCCGGCATGGCACGCCGCGGCGCGGCGCTGCCGCCAAGGCAGCGCGCGGCCGCAGGCAGGCTGCGCCGCGTGCGGCGAAGGCGGCGGCGAAGGCGGCGCCGAAGCCGTCGCCCAAAGCCGCCTCGAAGCCGCCTGCGCAAGCACCCGCTGCCGTGCCGCAGCCCTACAGGCGAAGCGCCAAGCCCGCAGCCTGAGCGGCGCTGGCCTTCAGGCCATCGCCGCGGCTGCCAGGCGTTCGGCAGCCTTGCGGCCGATGTCGGCGTCGCGCGCCTCGACCATGATGCGCAGCACCGGCTCGGTGCCCGACGCGCGGATCAGCACGCGCCCGGCATCACCCAGCTCGGCATCCACCGTCTGCTGGGCATCGGCCAGTACCGCGTTGGCACGCCAGTCGCGGCCGTCGGGCAGCCGCACGTTGAGCAGGGTCTGCGGGTACAGCTGCACGTCGCGCAATGCCGTGGCCAGGCTGGCATCGCCGTGCCGCAGTGCCTGCATCACCTGCAAGGCGCTGACGATGCCGTCGCCGGTGGTGTGGCGGTCCAGCACCAGCAGGTGGCCGGAGCCCTCGCCCCCCAGCTGCCAGCCGCGCTGCACCAGCTCTTCCAGCACGTAGCGGTCGCCGACCTTGGCGCGCACCAGCGGAATGTCGAGCCGGCGCAGCGCCATCTCGACGGCCATGTTGGTCATCAGCGTGCCGACCACGCCGGGCACCCGCTGGCCCCGCGCCAGGCGGTCGGCCACCATCACGTACAGCAGCTCGTCGCCGTTGTACAGCCGCCCCTGCGCATCGACCATCAGCAGCCGGTCGGCGTCGCCGTCCAGCGCGATGCCGACGTCGGCGCGCTCGGCGCGCACGCGCTCGGCCAGCGCTGCCGGCGCGGTGGCGCCGACGCCCTGGTTGATGTTGATGCCGTCGGGCTGGCAGCCGATGGCGACCACATCGGCGCCGAGTTCGTGGAAGACGTCGGGTGCCACGTGGTAGGCGGCGCCGTGGGCCGCGTCGACCACCAGCTTCAGGCCGCGCAGCGACAGGTCGCTGCCCACCGTGCTCTTGCAGAACTCGATGTAGCGGCCGCGTGCGTCCTCGAGCCGCTGCGCGCGGCCCAGGCCGGCGGCGTCGACCCAGCGCGGTGCATCCTCCAGCGCGGCTTCGACCGCGGCTTCCCATTCGTCGGGCAGCTTCTCGCCGCGCGCCGAGAAGAACTTGATGCCGTTGTCGGCGAAGGGGTTGTGCGACGCGCTGATCACCACGCCCAGGTCCAGGCGCAGCGCGCGGGTCAGGTAGGCCACCCCCGGCGTGGGCAGCGGGCCGCTGAGCAGCACGTCCACGCCGGCCGAGGCGAAGCCGGCCTCGAGCGCCGACTCGATCATGTAGCCCGAGATGCGCGTGTCCTTGCCGATGATCACCTTGGGCCGCGCCACCGAGCGGCGCAGCACGATGCCCACCGCATGGCCCAGGCGCAGCATGAAGTCGGGGGTGATCGGCGTCATGCCGACCGTGCCGCGAATGCCATCGGTGCCGAAGTAGCGTCTGCTCATGAGGGATCCCATCGTTGTTCCAGGGTGTGCCACACCCGCAGGGCGTCGACCGTCGCGGCCACGTCGTGCACCCGCAGCACGCGCGCGCCTTGGTGCGCGGCCGACAGCGCCGCCGCCACACTGGCGCCCAGCCGCTGGCCCACCGGCCGGCCGGTGAGCCTGCCGAGGGTGGATTTTCGCGACCAGCCGACCAGCAGCGGGTAGCCGAGCTGCTGCAGCTGCCGCAGCCGGCGATGCAGCTCGAGGTTGTGCGCATCGGTCTTGCCGAAGCCGAAGCCGGGGTCGACGACGATGCGTTCGGCTGCGACGCCCAGTTCGCGCAAGCGTGCTGCGCGCTGCCGCAGGAACTGCACCACCTCGCCGACCACGTCGAAATAGCTCGGCTCGCGCTGCATGGTCGCCGGCTCGCCCTGCATGTGCATCAGGCAGATGCCGGCATCGGGATGCGCCGCCAGCACGGCTTCGGCGCCGTCGGCGCGCAGCGCGTTGACGTCGTTGACGATGTCGGCACCGGCATCGAGTGCTTCGCGCATCAACGAGGGGCGCCGCGTGTCCACCGACACCGGCACCCCCAGTCGCAGTGCATGACGCAGCACCGGCATCACGCGCGCGTGCTCCTCGGCCGCGCCGGGCGTGGTGGCGCCGGGGCGCGTGGACTCGCCGCCGATGTCGAGCAGGTCCGCACCTTCTTCGCACAGCCGCTCGCAGTGCGCGATCGCCGCTTCGGTGTGGGCATGCAAGCCGGCGTCGGAGAAGGAATCCGGCGTGACGTTGACGATGCCCATCACCCGCGGCCGGCTCAGATCGATGCGGTGGCGGGTGGTATGCCAGTGCAAGGGGTCACGCTGAAGTGGGCGACGGGGCCCGCAGGCCCCGTGGGTTCGGCGATGCGCAGGCGATGTGCAAGCTGCGGCGTTCAGGCCGGCGCGTGCGCGCCGTCGGGGTTGACCGGCGGCGTCGGGCCCGGCGTGCGCGCCGACACCGGGGTCCAGTCCTTGGGCGGGCGCGGCGGCTTGCCGCCCATGATGTCGTCGATCTGGTCGGCGTCGATGGTTTCCCATTCGAGCAGCGCGCCCGCCATCGCGTGCATCTTGTCCTGGTTGTCCTCGATGATCTTGCGCGCCAGCGCGTACTGCCCGTCGATGATGCGCCGGATCTCCGAATCGACCTTCTGCATGGTCTGCTCGGATACGTTGACGTGCTTGGTCACCGAACGGCCGAGGAAGACCTCGCCTTCGTTCTCGGCATAGACCATCGGCCCCAGCTCATCGGTCATGCCGTAGCGCGTGACCATGTCGCGCGCGATCTGCGTGGCGCGCTCGAAGTCGTTG
>CAYZGL010000273.1:0-4667 GCA_964477985.1 uncultured Rubrivivax sp.
TTGCCATCGGCGACATCGTCGGCCAGCCCATGCTGGCGCACAAGGCGGTGCACGAAGCGCATGTGGCGGCCGAGGTCGCGGCCGGTCAGAAGGCGGCCTTCGATGCGCGCGTGATCCCCAGCGTGGCCTACACCGACCCCGAGGTCGCCTGGGTCGGCCTGACCGAGGACGAAGCCAAGGCCACGGGCGTGAAGGTGAAGAAGGGCCTGTTCCCGTGGACCGCGTCGGGTCGCGCCATCGCCAACGGGCGCGACGAAGGCTTCACCAAGCTGCTGTTCGACGCCAGTCCTGAAGGCGGGCACCGCATCCTCGGCGGCGGCATCGTCGGCACGCATGCCGGCGACATGATCGGCGAGGTCGCGCTGGCCATCGAGATGGGCGCCGACGAGATCGACATCGGCAAGACCATCCACCCGCACCCGACGCTGGGCGAAAGCATCGGCATGGCTGCCGAGGTGGCGCACGGTACTTGTACCGACGTGCCGCCGGCGCGCAAGTGAGGGTGAGCGCGCTGCAGCGGGCCGTCGCGCACGCTGCAGCGCATGCCGGTGCGCGGCGTGCGCGCGGCGGCGGCCGGCGGCGTTGTTCGCGCGCTCAGCCGATGTCGCCCACGTGCAGCGCGAACTGGCCGCGCTCGCGGTCGGCGAAGTAGTGCCGCAGCGTCTCGCGCACGGTGCGAAAGGCGATCTGCTCCCACGGCACCTCGTGCTCGCGAAACAGCTGCGCTTCGATCGTCTCGGGGCCCGGCTCGAAGCGCGTATCCAGCAGCCGCGCGCGATAGAACAGATGGACCTGGCCGACGCGCACCACGTTCAGCAGCGTGAACAGCTCGAGCAGTTCGATGCGCGCGCCGGCTTCCTCGACGGTCTCGCGCACCGCGCCTTCGGCCGTGCTTTCGCCCAGTTCCATGAAGCCGGCCGGCAGCGTCCACAGGCCGTAGCGCGGCTCGATGTTGCGCCGGCACAGCAGCACCTGTTCGCCCCACACCGGCACGGTGCCGACCACGTTCAGCGGGTTCTCGTAGTGGACCTCGCCGCAGCGGCTGCACACCGCGCGCTCGCGGTTGTCGCCGGCGGGGACTTGGTAGCGCGTGGGCGCGCCGCAGGCCCGGCAGTGCTTGATGCGGCGCAGCTCGAACATGCGCGGCAGTTTATCCGGGCAGCCCGCGCAGCCGGGGGCTGCGTGGCATGATCGGCGCGAGTCGGCAGCGCCGATGCCGCGAAGGAAGCTCATGGGTTTCGTAGTGACACCTCCTGCGCAGGCCGCGGTGCCGGTGGCCGGCTCGAGCCACGCCGCGGCGCGGTCGTTCCCGGTGCACCGCCTCTACTGCGTCGGGCGCAACTATGCCGAGCACGCGCGGGAGATGGGCCATACGGGCCGCGAGCCGCCGTTCTTCTTCATGAAGCCGGCCGACGCGGTGCTGCCGGTGGCCGACGGCGAGCGCGGCGCGATGGCTTATCCGAGCCTGACCGCTGATTTGCACCACGAGGTCGAGCTGGTGGTGGCGGTCGGCCGCGGCGGGCGCGACATCGCCGTGGCCGATGCCGCGCAGCACATCTGGGGTTATGCGATCGGCCTGGACATGACACGCCGCGACCTGCAATCCGACATGAAGAAGCAGGGCCGGCCCTGGTGCATCGCCAAGGGTTTCGACCAATCGGCGCCGATCGGCCCGATCCACCCGATCGCGCGCACCGGGCGGTTGCTCCGCGGCGCGATCACGCTGCAGGTCAACGGCCAGCCGCGCCAGCAAGGCGATCTGTCGCAACTGATCTGGAGCGTCGACGAAGTCATCGCCGAACTCAGCCGCGCCTGGCTGCTGCAACCCGGCGACCTGATCTTCACCGGCACGCCGGCCGGCGTCGGTGCGGTTGCGAAGGGCGATCTGCTCGAAGGCCGCATCGACGGCCTGGGTGTGTTGCGTGTGGCCATCGTCTGAGGATGATTCATGGAGCTGTACAACTACTTCCGCTCGTCGGCCTCGTACCGCGTGCGCATCGCGCTGGCGCTCAAGGGGCTGCAGTACGACTACAAGGCGGTGCATCTGGCCAAGGGTGAACAGACGGCCGAGTCCTACGCCGCGGTGTCGGCGACGCGGCTGGTGCCGCTGCTGCGCGACGGCGAACACGTGGTCACGCAATCGATGGCGATCATCGAATACCTCGACGAGACGCACCCGCTTCCCGCCTTGCTGCCGGCCGATGCGCCGGGGCGGGCGCGCGTGCGCGCACTGGCGCTGGACGTCGCCTGCGAGATCCACCCGTTGAACAACCTGCGCGTGCTGCGCTACCTGACCGGGCCCTTGAAGGTGTCCGAGCAGGACAAGGACCGCTGGTACCGCCACTGGGTGGAGACCGGGCTCGAGGCGGTGGAGCGGCAATTGGCGGCGCGGCCCGGGCGCTTCTGCCACGGTGACGCCCCCACGCTGGCCGACTGCGTGCTGGTGCCGCAGATCTTCAACGCCCGGCGCTTCGACTGCCGTACCGACCACGTGCCGCAGGTGATGCGCGTGTTCGACGCCTGCATGCGGCTGGACGCCTTCGAGAAGACAAGGCCCGAAGCCTGCCCGGATGCCTACTGAGGCCGCGCCCGGCTGGCTGCGGCCGCAGTGGCATGCCGCCGCTTGCGTGGGCGCACTGATGAGCACGCGCGCCGGCGGCGTCAGCGCCGCGCCCTGGCACAGCCTGAACCTGGGTGATGCGGTCGGCGACGACGCGCAGGCGGTGGCCGAGAACCGCCGCCGTTTCGTGGCAGCGACCGGCGGCGCGCGGCCGTTCTGGCTGCGGCAGGTGCACGGCGTGCGCGTCGTGCGTGCCGGTGCGGCCACGCTCGATGCCGAGCCCGCGCAGGCCGATGCGGCCTGGACCGACGAGCCGGGGGTCGCCTGCATCGTGCAGGTCGCCGATTGCCTGCCGCTGCTGCTGGCTGCCCCTGAAGGCCGGGCGGTGGCCGCGGTGCATGCCGGCTGGCGCGGCCTGGCCGGCGGCGTGGTCGAAGCGGCGCTGTCGGCGCTGTGTGCGGGTGCCGGCTGCGATGCCGAGCACGTGGCCGCGTGGCTGGGCCCGTGCATCGGAGCGCGCCGCTTCGAGGTCGGCGCCGACGTGCTGCAAGCCTTCGGCGAGTCGCCGCAGCAGCCGCAGCCGCAGCGGTTCGCGGCCAGCGTGGGCGCCGATGGCGCGCCGCGCTGGCTGGCCAACCTGCCGCTGCTGGCGCGCGAGCGCCTGCAGCGCGCCGGCGTGCAGCACATCGCCGGCGGCACATGGTGCACCGTCGAGCAGGCCGAGAAGTTCTTTTCGTACCGGCGCGACGGCCGCACCGGCCGGCTGGCCGCGGCGGTGTGGATCCGCAGGCCGTGACGGCCGTGCGGCGGGTGTGCGGCAACCGTACCCGGTCAGCCTGAGCTAAGCTACTCCCGCGACAATCGCCGGTTCGACACAACAGTGCGGCATCACGCCATGCCACCACACCACGGGAGACAACCGATGTCCACGAGCAACGCCTTCGTGCCCGACCTCGATCCTCGGGCGATGAGCGCCGCGATGGGCGACGCGTGGAAGACCCTGTCGGGTTTGAAGGTGGCGCCGCACACGCTGCAGCAATTGCAGCGCGAGTACGTCGAAGCAGCCACCGCGCTGTGGAACGGGGCGCTGCACGCGATGACGCCCGGCGGCGACGGCGGTGGTGGCGGCGGCAAGGCCAAGCTGGGCGACCGGCGCTTTGCCGCCGAGGAGTGGGCGCACAACCCGATGGCCGCCTACACCGCGCAGCTGTACCTGCTGAATGCGAGCACGCTGACGAAGATGGCCGAGGCCGTCGAAGGCGACGCCAAGAGCAAGGCGCGCATCCGCTTTGCGGTGCAGCAGTGGGTCGACGCCGCGTCGCCCAGCAACTACCTGGCGCTGAACCCCGAGGCGCAGCAGCTGGCGCTGAAGACGCAGGGCCAGAGCCTGGCCGCCGGCATGAAGCATCTGCTGGGCGATGCCGGCAAGGGACACATGTCGCAGACCGACGAATCCGCCTTCGAGGTCGGCCGCAACGTCGCCACCACCGAAGGCGCGGTGGTGTTCGAGAACGAGCTGTTCCAGCTGATCGAATACAAGCCGCTCACCGAGCAGGTGCACGAGCGTCCGATGCTGATGGTGCCGCCGTGCATCAACAAGTTCTACATCATGGACTTGCAGCCCGACAACTCGCTGATCCGCTACACCGTGCAGCAGGGGCACCGCACCTTCGTCGTCAGCTGGCGCAACCCCGATGCCTCGCTGGCCGACCGCGGCTGGGACGACTACATCGGCACGGCCGCGATCCGCGCGATCGAGGTGGTGCAGGAGCTGACGGGCTCCGAGACCATCAACACCCTGGGTTTCTGCGTCGGCGGCACGATCCTGGCCACGGCGCTGGCGGTGCTGGCCGCGCGCGGCAAGCAGCCGGCGCACTCGGTGACGCTGCTGACCACGCTGCTGGACTTCAGCGACACCGGCATCCTCGATGTCTTCATCGACGAAGCCGGCGTGCGTCTGCGCGAGATGACGCTGGGGCCGAATGCGCCCGCGGGCCCGGCGCTGCTCAAGGGGCAGGAGCTGGCCACCACCTTCAGCATGCTGCGGCCGAACGACCTGGTGTGGAACTACGTCGTCGGCAACTACCTGAAGGGCGAGGCGCCGCCG
>CAYZGL010000274.1:0-4662 GCA_964477985.1 uncultured Rubrivivax sp.
GATGCCGATGCCGATGCCGATGCCGATGCCGATGCCGATGCCGATGCCGATGCCGATGCGGCGCCGGCCGAGCCCGAGGCCATGCTCGCCGGCGCGCACTGATGCCGGCCTTCGCGCAGCGCGTGCTGCGCTGGCAACGCCAACACGGCCGCAAGGACTTGCCCTGGTCGGGCAGCCGCGACCCCTACCGCGTGTGGCTGTCCGAGATCATGCTGCAGCAAACGCAGGTGGCCACCGTGCGCGACTACTACCAACGCTTCGTGCAGCGGCTGCCGACGCTGCAAGCGCTGGCCGACGCACCGCTGGACGAGGTGCTGGCGCTGTGGAGCGGCCTGGGCTACTACAGCCGCGCACGCAACCTGCACCGCTGCGCGCAGCAGTTGGTGCGCGAGCACGGCGGTGAATTCCCGCGCAGCGCGCAGGCGCTCGAGAAGTTGCCGGGCATCGGGCGCTCGACGGCGGCGGCGATCGCCGCGTTCTGCTGGGGCGAGCGCGTGGCCATCCTCGACGGCAACGTCAAGCGCGTGCTGACGCGCGCGCTCGGCTTCGCTGCCGACCTGTCGCTGGCGGCCAACGAGCGTGCGCTGTGGCAGCAGGCACAGGCGCTGCTGCCGGCACACGGCATCGAGGACTACACCCAGGGGCTGATGGATCTGGGCGCGACGCTGTGCAGCGTGCGCCAGCCCGACTGTGCGCGCTGCCCGCTGCAGCCGCTGTGCGTGGCGCGGCGCGAAGGCAAGGTGCACGCCTACCCGGTGAAGACACGGCGCACACGGCGCGGCGCGCGCTGCCACGCGCTGCTGTGGCTGCAGCACGGCGAAGGCGTGTGGCTGGTGCAGCGGGCCTCGCACGGCGTGTGGGCCGGGCTGTGGAGCCTGCCGCAGTTCGATTCGCTCGAGCAGTTGCAGCAACGGCTGCAGGGCTGGCCCGGCAGCGCCGAGACGCTGCCGGCCGTCGAACATGCGCTGACCCACTTCGACTGGACGCTGCAGCCGCTGCGCTGGCGCCTGCCGGCGCGGCTGGGAGCGCGCCGCATCGAAACCCTGAGCGCCGCGCTGCCGGCCGGCCGCTGGATCAGCGTGGACCAGGCACTGCAGCTGGGGCTGCCGGCCCCGGTGCGCAAGCTGTTGTCAGGCCCGCCGCCCGCGCGCTGAGCACGCCGCGGCGCGCGCCTCATTCGCGTGCCTCATTCGCGCGGATCGAGCTCGCGGTGGCGCAGCAGCGTCGCGCCGTGCGCGGCAAAGCGCCGTGCCAGCGCCTCGGTCAGATAGACCGAACGGTGCTGGCCGCCGGTGCAGCCGAGGGCCACCGTCAGGTAGCTGCGCTGGTCTTCCTCGAAGCCGCGCAGCCAGCGGCGCAGGAAGCCTTCGATGCGGTCGAGCATCTCGCGCACGTCGGGCTGTGCCTGCAGGTAGGCGGCCACCGGCGCATCGCGGCCGGTCAGCGGCCGCAGCTCGCGCAGGTAGTGCGGGTTGGGCAGCACGCGCACGTCGAACACGAAATCGGCGTCCAGCGGCACGCCGTACTTGAAGGCGAAGGACTCGAACACCAGCGTCAGCGCCGCGCCGCGCACGCCGGCCAGTTCGCGCACCCAGCGCCGCAACTGCGCCGGACGCAGCTGGCTGGTGTCGATCACGGTGGACACCTCGCGCACCGCCGACAGCAGCTCGCGCTCCAGCGCGATCGCGTCGCTCAGCAGCTGCAAGGCGTCGCCGCCCGCAACGCCGGTGGACAGCGGATGCGGCCGGCGCGTTTCGGAAAAGCGCCGCAGCAGCGCTTCGGTGCTGGCGTCGAGGAACAGCGAACGCACGTACACGCCCTCGCCTTGCAGCTGGCGCATCAGCGGCACCAGCTGCGGCAAGGCTTCGGCATTGCGCACGTCGACTTCGACCGCGATGCGCCGCGTGCGCCGCTCGTGCTCGAGCCGGATCAGCTCGCGCAGCAGCTCGGGCGGCAGGTTGTCGACGCAGAAGTAGCCGGCGTCCTCGAGCGCATGCAGCGCCACCGACTTGCCCGAGCCGGAGATGCCGGTGATCAGCACGACCTCGCGGCCGTCGGGGCCGTCGGGGCCGTCGGGTCCCGATGCCCCCGACGCGTCCGGTGTGCCGTGCGCTTGCGGCACCACGGCGGCTGCGCCGCTCACCGCGGTCTGGCCGCGCTGCGCGCGGGCCTGGGCGGCGGCGTGGGCTGCGCTGCCGGCTCGGCACCGCCGAGCATCGCCAGCGCATGGGCGCGGCTGGTGCCGGCCAGCCGCTCGCCGCCGAGCATGCGCGCGACCTCGCCGACGCGCGCCTCGCCGCTGACGGCGCGCACCTCGCTCAGCGTGGCCTGCCCCTGCAGGCTCTTGGCCACCACGAAATGGTGGTCGGCGCAGGCCGCCACCTGCGCCAGATGCGTGACGGCCAGCACCTGCGCAGCTTCGCCCAGCTGCTTCATCAGCCGGCCCACCTGGAAGGCGACGCTGCCGCCGACGCCGGCGTCGATCTCGTCGAAGATCAGCGTGGGCACGGCCGCGCCGGCGCGCCGGGTGCTGACCGCCACCGCCAGCGCCAGGCGCGACAGCTCGCCGCCCGAGGCCACCTTGGCCAAGGGCCGGGGGCTGCTGCCGGCGTGGCCGGCGACGAGGAACTCGACGCTTTCCAGGCCGTAGGCCTGCGGTGCCGCGGTGGGCTCGAGCTTCACCTCGAAGCGCCCTCCGGCCATGCCCAGCTGCTGCATCGCCTGCGTCACCGCGGCCGCGAGCTTGGGCGCCGCGGTGCGGCGCAGTTGGCCGATGCGCAAGGCCTCGGCGCGCCAGACGACGTGTGCCTGCTGCTGCGCGGCCTGCAGCGCGTCCAGGTCGGCGGCGGCATCGAGCGTGCGCAGTTCGTCGTTCCAGCCGGCCAGCAGCGCCGGCAACTCGGCCGGCGCGCAGCGGTAGCGCCGCGCCAGCGACAGCCAGGCGGCGAGCCGCGCGTCGAGCTCGGCCAGCCGCGCCGGGTCGGGCTCGGCGCGGCGCAGGTAGGCGTGCAGACCATGCTGCGCATCGCGCAGCTGTGCCTGCGCGCCGTGCAGCACGTCGACGAGCGCTTCGAGCTGCGCGTCGTAGGGCGTCAACGGCTGCAGCGACTCGATCGCACGCGCGGCCAGCGTATCGGCCGCCGGTTCGTCCTCGCACAGCAACTGCAGCGCGGCGCGCACGCCGTCGAGCAGCGACTGCGCGTGCGCGAGCCGCTGGTGCTCGGCATTCAGCGGCTCCCATTCGTCGTCGCGCGGTGCCAGCTTGTCGAGCTCGCCGATCTGCCAGGCCAGGCGTTCGCGTTCACGCTGCAGGCTCTGGGCGCGCGCATGCGCGTCGGCCAGCTGCGCCTCGGCCGCCTTGCAGGCCTGCCACAGCGTGCCGAGCAAGCGCGTGTCGGCGCCGGCCTGCTCGTCCAGCAAGGCGCGCACCGCGGCGGGCCGCGTCAGGCTCTGCCAGGCATGCTGGCCGTGGATGTCCAGCAGCTGCTCACCGGCCTCGCGCAGCTGGCCCACGGTGGCCGCGCTGCCATTGATCCAGGCGCGGCTGCGGCCCTGCGCATCGATGCTTCGGCGCAGCAGCACGGTGTCGCCACGCTCGAAGCCGCCGCCCTCCAGCCATTCGGCCAGCGCGGGCGGGGTGTCGAACTCGGCGCCGACCTCGGCGCGCGCGCAGCCCTCGCGCACCGCACCGGCATCGCCGCGGCCGCCCAGCACCAGCTGCAGCGCGTCGATCAGGATCGACTTGCCGGCACCGGTCTCGCCGCTGAGCACCGAAAAGCCTGCGTCGAACTCCAGCTCGAGCTGGCTGACGATGACCACGTCGCGAAGACTCAGGCGGCGCAGCATGTCAGTCCGCTGGGCGCCAAAGCACGAAGCATCGAGCCAGCGCAACGCACGCAACATCACCACAGTGCCAGCGCGGAACCGGCTTCGCCGGGCCGCAGCTGGCGCCGGCAGCGGGGACGCTGCCGGCGCTCGTAGGCGAAAAACAGTCCGCAGGGACTGTTTTTCGTCCGACTCGCCCCCCCTGCGGGGGGTGAGCGTGGACGTACGGGCCTGCCTGCGCAGGCCCGTGCGCCACGCGAACGGCCCGCGCTGTGCGCGGGCCCGGACTGCCGCAGGCGCTTCGGGGGGGGGTCATACCACGCCCTCATGCCAGCGCAGCTTGCGCCGCAGCGTGCCGTAGTAGCTCCAGCCCGGCGGATGCAGGAAGCGCACCTTGTGCGCCGAGCGGCGCACGCGCACCTGGTCGCCGCGCAGCAGGCTGGCCAGCCGTTGCATGTCGAAGTTGGCCGAGGCGTCGCGCGCGCCCACCACCTGGATGCGGATCTCGCCCGAGTCGGGCAGCACGATCGGCCGGTTGGACAAGGTGTGCGGCGCGATCGGCACCAGCAGCCAGCCGGCGATGCCCGGGTGCATGATCGGCCCGCCGGCCGACAGCGCGTACGCGGTGCTGCCGGTGGGCGACGCGATGATCAGGCCGTCGGCGCGCAGGTTGGCGACGAACTCGTCGCCGATGTCGATGCGCAGCTCGACCATGCTGGCGGTGGCGCCGCGGCTGACCACCACCTCGTTCAGCGACAGGCCCTCGAAGATCGGCTCGCCGTCGCGCCATACGCCGCCTTCGATCATCGTGCGGTGCTCTTCTTCGTAGTCGCCGGC
>CAYZGL010000275.1:0-4644 GCA_964477985.1 uncultured Rubrivivax sp.
CGTCGATCTGGCTGGACAGCTGCATCGCGCGCGAGGTCAGGCCGATCTTGCGGCCGCGGATCGTGCGCCCGTCGGTGACTTCCAACGCGACCCAGGCGCGCTGGATCGCATAGCCGTCCTCGATGGTCATGCCCGGGTGCTGCCGGGAGAAGTGGCGCAGCTGCGTGCGCGACTTGCGCGCGTCGTACAGCTGGCGCGCCAGCGCGGCGATGGTGGCTTGGTCCAGCGTGGTGCTCATGGCTTCTTCGCGAACAACGGGTGCAGGTTGCCGAGCTTGGCGTCGAACACTTCGGGGCCTTCGTCGACCTGCAGCGTCAGGCCCACCGGGTGCTGCGCCAGCACCGGCGCCATCTGCTCGCGCACCACCGCGGCCAGCGCTTCGCCCACCGCCTTGTGCACGGCCGCGCTGCGGCCGCGCGCCATGCGCAGGTTGAAGTACATGAAGGCGTGGTCGCCGCTGCCGTCGGTCACCGCGTGGTGATCCGTGCGGTAGGCCAGCACACGCGTGCCGCCGGTGGGGAAGACCTGCGCCCCGGCTTCGTCGCGCACCGACAGCATCGCGTCGGCCAGGCCGCGGCACAGCTTGCCGATGTCGCAGACCTTGTCGAGCTGCGGCGTATAGAGCATCACCAGGTGCGGCATCGCACAGACTCCTGCTACAGCCGCGTCGCGACGGTGGAAAAACCCTCGGCCGTCGAGGCCACCGCCTTGGGCACCGCGCGCCCGTCCTGCTTTGTCACCGGGAACACCACGTTGATCTGCCCGGTGCCGCTGGCGCCGAAGTACGGCGTGATGATCTCTGCCGGCGCGTCGTAGGCGCTCCAGCCCAAGGCACCCAGCAGCATCGCGGTGTCGTGCATGAAGCCTTCGCCGTGGCCCTTGGGCGCGTATTCGGGCAGCATCTCGCAGAAGGCCTTCCACTCCCCGGCTTTCCACATGCGGATCACTTCCTGGTCCAGGTGTTCCAGGAAGGGGCTCCAGATCTTGAACGCGAATTCGGGTGCCAGGCCGTTCTGTGCGAAGCGGTGGCTCAAAGAACCGCTGGCCAGGATGGCGACCGTGCCGGCGTAGTGCTGCTCGATTGCCTGGCGGATCGCCCAGCCCAGCCGCGCGCTGTCGTTCAGGTAGTGCACGGTGCACATCGCCGACACCGACACCACCTTGAAGTGCTGGTCGGCGTTCATGTAGCGCATCGGCACCAGGGTGCCGTATTCGGGGGCCAGCGTGGTGGCGTCGTGCGCCAGCGCTTCGACGCCCATGTCGTTGGCGGTTTGCGCCAGCAGCTTGCCGAGCGTCGGGTTGCCAGGGAACTCGAAGCCCATGTTGCTGATGAAGTGCGGCAGCTCGTTGCTGGTGTAGGTGCCCTTGAAGTGCGGCGCGCAGTTGATGTGGTAGCTGGCGTTGACCAGCCAGTGGGTGTCGAACACGACGATGGTGTCCACGCCCAGTTCGCGGCAGCGCCGGCCGATCTCGATGTGGCCGTCGATCGCGTCCTGCCGCGTGCCCTTTCGCGGCCCGGGCAGCTCGCTCAGGTACATCGAGGGCACGTGGGTGATCTTGGCGGCGAGTGCGAGTTGGCCCATGGCGGTCTCCTGTTCGAGTCGGTCAATCCAAGGTGATGCGTGCGGCGCTGATGATGCGTTCGTACTTGTCGATCTCGCCGCCGATGAACAGCGAAAAGCTGGCCGGCGTGCCCGGCAGCGCGACGATGCCGCTGGCCTCGAAGGCCTGCGCCACCGTGGATGACTTCAGCGCGGCGTTGATCTGCTCGTTCAGCCGTTGCACCACCGCGTCGGGCGTGGCGCGCGGTGCGAGCACGCCGTTCCATGAGTTGGATTCGATGGCGATGCCCTGCTCGGCCAGCGTAGCGATGTCGGGCGCGAACACCGAGCGCTGCAGCGTCGCCATGCCCAGTGCCACCAGCTTGCCGCTGCGCACGTGGTTGCGCAACTCCGGCCAGTTGCCGAACATCACCGTCACCTGCCCGCCCAGCAGGTCCTGCAGTGCCGGCGCCTGGCCCTTGTAGGGCACGTGGATCAGCTTGATGTTGGCCGCGGCCTTGAGCATTTCGCCCGACAGGTGCGCCGAGGTGCCGTTGCCGAAGGAGGCGTAGCTGAGCTTGCCCGGCTCCTTGCGCGCCGCGGCCACCAGGTCGGCCAGCGAGCGCAACCCGCTGCCCGGGTGCGTGGCCAGCACGTGTTCGGACAGGCCCATCAGCGCAACCGGGCGCAGGTCGCGCCTTGCGTCGTAGGGCAGGTGGCGCACCAGCGATTCGTTGGCGGCAAAGCTGTTGGCCACCGTCACCAAGGTGTAGCCGTCGGGCGCGGCCTTGGCCACGCCGCCCACGCCGATGACGGTGCCGGCGCCGGCTTTGTTTTCCACCAGCACCGGCTGGCCCAGCGTCTTGCTCAGTTCGGTTGCGACCAGCCGGCTGACGGTGTCGGTGGTGCCGCCGGGCGGGAAGGGCACCACCAGTTGAATGGGCTTGCTCGGCCAGGCTTGCGCGTGGGCGGCCGAGGCAAGAGCCGACAAGGGCAGCGCCGCGGCGACTCGAAGCAGATGACGACGTCGCATCTTCAAGCGCCCCAACGCGGAATGGGGTGCGAGCCCAGCGACACCGCGACGTTCTTCGGCTCGAGGAAGACCTCGTAACTCCAGGTGCCGCCTTCGCGCCCGGTGCCGCTGGCCTTGGTGCCGCCGAAGGGCTGGCGCAGGTCGCGCACGTTCTGGCTGTTGACGAAGCACATGCCGGCTTCAATGGCCGCGGCGACGCGGTGCGCGCGGCCGATGTCCTGGCTCCAGACGTAGCTGGACAGGCCGTACTCGATGTCGTTGCCCTGGGTGATCGCATCGGCCTCGTCGTCGAAGGGGATCAGGCAGGCGACGGGTCCGAAGATTTCCTCTTGCGCGATGCGCATCGAATTCGTCACGTCGGCGAACACCGTTGGCCGCACGAAGTTGCCGCGTTGCAGCGCCGCGGGTACGTCGGGCGCGTCCAGCCCGCCGCTGAGCAGCGTCGCACCCTCCTTGGGGCCGAGTTCGATGTAGCTGCGCACCTTGGCCAGATGCTGCGGGCTGATCATCGGGCCGATGAGGGTCTTGTCGTCCATCGGGTCGCCGACCGCGATGCGTGCGGCGCGCGCTGCGAAGGCTTCGGCGAAGCGCCGATAGATCGAACGCTGCACCAGGATGCGGCTGCCCGCCGTACAGCGCTCGCCGTTGTTGCTGAAGATCATGAAGAGGGCTGCGTCGAGCGCGCGCTCGAAATTCGCGTCGTCGAAGACCAAGAACGGGCTCTTGCCCCCGAGTTCCATGCTGAACTTCTTCAGCCCCGCGTTCTTCACGATGCGCTGCCCGGTGGCGGTGGAGCCGGTGAAGGAGATCGCGCGCACGTCGGGGTGCGCGCACAGCGGCTCGCCGGTGTCGCGGCCGGTGCCGTGCACGATGTTCAGCACGCCCTTGGGCAGCCCGGCCTCGGTGGCGAGTTCGCCGAAGCGCGAGATGCTCAAGGGTGAGAGCTCGCTCATCTTCAGCACCGCGGTGTTGCCGAAGGCCAGGCAGGGTGCGATCTTCCAGGTGCCGGTCATGAAGGGCACGTTCCACGGGCTGATCAGTGCGCACACGCCCACCGGGTGGAACAGCGTGTAGTTCAGGTGCGTGGGCGTCGGGTAGGTGTGGCCGTCGACGCGCGTGCACACTTCAGCGAAGTAGTGGAAGTTGTCGGCCGCGCGCGGCACCAGCTGCTTGCCGGTCTGGTGGATGGTCTGGCCGGTGTCGGCGGTCTCGATCGCCGCGATCTCGGCCACGTGCTTGGTGATCAGCTCACCGAGCTTGTGCATCATCTTGGCGCGCTCGGCCGCGGGCGTTGCCGCCCACTTCGGGAACGCCGCCTTGGCCGCGGCCACCGCGGCATGCACCTCGGCCTGCCCGCCGGCAGCGACTTCGGCCAGCACCTGCTGGTTGGCCGGATTGACGGTCTCGAAATAGTGATCGCCAGCGACGGCGCGGCCGTCGATCAGGTGCTCGATGCGCATGGGAACTCCTTGGGGTTCAGATGCCGAAAGTGGTGTCGCCAACCAGCGTGTTGGTGAGCCGGCCGATGCCGTCGACTTCGCACACCACTTCGTCGCCCACCTCGACGTTGACCACGCCTTCGGGTGTGCCGGTGAGTATCAGGTCACCGGGTTGCAGCGTCATGAAGCTGCTCAGGTATTCGATCAGCGCCGGGATGTCGTTGATCAGGTCGCGGGTATTGCCCTGCTGCTTCAGCTCGCCGTTGACCCAGGTGCGCAAGCCCAGCGCGTGCGGGTCGGCCACGTCGGCGGCGTCGACCAGCCAGGGGCCGAGCACGGTGGCGCCGTCGCGGTTCTTCACACGCAGGTTCGGGCGGTACCAGTTCTCGAGGTAGTCGCGGATCGCGTAGTCGTTGGCCACGGTGTAGCCGCCGACATGGGCCATCGCGTCGGCGGCGCGCACGCGCTTGGCGGGCCGGCCGATCACCACGCCCAGCTCGCACTCGTAGTGCATGAAGGTGGCGTCGGCCGGGCGGCGCGTGAAGCCGCGGTGGCCGAGCAAGGCGTTCGGGCCCTTCAGGAAGGCCAGCGGCTCGTCCTTGGCGCTGAGGGTCAGCTCCTTGGCCAGCTC
>CAYZGL010000276.1:0-4586 GCA_964477985.1 uncultured Rubrivivax sp.
GGGGAAGGGGCAAGGGGGAAAGGGGAAGGGGGCAAGGGGCAAGGGGCAAAGGGGGGGCACCTGCGCGGACGTTCAGCCGCCGGCCAGGGCCAGCCTGTAGACCAGCCCGAGCACGCCGCAGGCCGTCAACAAGGGCACCACGCCTACCTTTGCGCGCCACAGCGCCAGCGCCGCGCCCAGGCCGATCAGCGCCGAGGCGCGGTCGAAGGGCCCGCCGAAGCCTTGCGGCCACAGCACGTGGCAGGCGAAGAACAGCGCCAGGTTCAGGATCACACCCACCACCGCCGCCGTGATGGCCGACAGCGGTGCGGTGAAGCCGAGTCTGCCGTGGGTCGCCTCGACCAGCGGGCCCCCGGCGAGGATGAACGCGAACGACGGCAAGAAGGTGAAAAAGGTGACCACGGCGGCGGCCAGTGCGCCGCCCAGGAAGAGTGCGTCCGCACCGAGCACTTGCTTGGCCCAGCCGCCGACGAAGCCGACGAAGGCCACCACCATGATTAGCGGGCCCGGCGTGGTTTCTCCCAGCGCCAGGCCGTCGAGCATCTGCGCCGCGTCGAGCCACTGGTGCGTCTGCACCGCGCCCTGGTACACGTAGGGCAGCACCGCATAGGCGCCGCCGAAGGTGAGCAGCGCCGCCTTCGTGAAGAACCAGCCCATCTGAGTCAGGGTGCCTTGGGCGCCCTGCGTCGCCAGCAGCACCCCCATGCCCAGCAGCCACAGGCCGGTCGCCGCGGCCAGCACCTTGACCAGGTGCGATCGGGAAAAGCGTGCGTGGACGGGCGGCGGTGTGTGGTCGTCGATCAACGCCGGGCCGTGGCCGGCGGCCGCGCTGCCGTGCCCGCCGCCCAGGCTGAAGACCTGCGGCGCGCGTCTGGCGCCGAAATATCCGATCAGCGCCGCGGCCAGCACGATCAGCGGAAAGGGCGCGCCGAAGGCGAAGATGGCGACGAAGGCCGCGGCCGCGATGCCCCACAACCAGCGGTTCTTCAGCGCGCGCGTGCCGATGCGGTGCGCGGCGTGCAGCACCAGTGCCGTCACCGCCGGCTTGAGCCCGAAGAAGATGCCCGCCACCCACGGCACCGCGCCGAAGCGAAGGTAGACCCAGCCGAGGGCGATCAGAATGAACAGCGACGGCAGCACGAACAGCGCGCCGGCGGCGATGCCGCCCCAGCTGCGGTGCATCAGCCAGCCGATGTAGGTGGCCAGCTGCTGGGCTTCGGGGCCGGGCAGCAGCATGCAATAGTTCAGCGCATGCAGGAACCGCCGCTCGCTGATCCAGCGCCGGCGCTGCACCAGTTCGCTGTGCATGATGGCAATCTGGCCGGCCGGGCCGCCGAAGCTGATGAAGCCCAGCTTCAGCCAGAAGCGCAGCGCCTCGCCGAAGCCCACCGCCGCGGGCGCCGTGTTCATGGCGCTGCGGCCCCGCTCGGCGGCGCCGCATGCCGTGTGTCGAACGCCGCCGCCGCGGTCTGCGGCGCGCCGTCGTCGGCATGCAACGCCCTCAGGCCGGCCGGCACGCTGCGCAGGCCCGCGGCTGCGGCCATCGGCGTGCCGCCGGCGTCCAGGCAGTGCTCGGCGGCCGCCAGGCGCAGCAGGCGGCGGGTCGGCAGGGTGTGCACCGGCAGCGGCCACATGGTTGGAATCCGTGCGTCACGACGAGCTTCGACCACTTCAAAGGGCGGTGGGAGTCGAGCCCGCGGCGCCGCCGCATTGTCGCCACGACGCGCCACGACGCGCCACGACGCGTCACGACGTGGCGGCACCGGGGGGCAGAATCGGCGCTGCACGCCAGCGGGGCCCGCCATGACCAACGCCTTCGATCCGCGAATCCAGCCCGCTGCGGCTTCGGCCGCCTGCGGCGCCATCGTGGCGCGCACGACGCCGGCACCCGCCGCTGGCTGGGCCGCGCCGCCCGCGAGCGTCGACGCGGTGGTCCCGCCCTTGCTCGCCCTCTTTGTCGCCCGCCCCTCCCTCCACGCCCCCCTGTGGGCCGGCGCGCGCGGCCGATGAACGAGCGCGCCGCCGCCGAGGTGCTGCTGCTGCGCGCCTTCGAAGGTGCCGGCTTGCCCTGGTGCGGCGACGATGTGCGCACCTGGGCCACGCGCAGCGCGCTGCAAAGTGTCGGTGCCGACGCACCGGCCGACGCCTTCGTCGCCGCGCGCGCGCACGCCGGCCTGGGCCGGCTCGAAGCGCACGACGCGCTGCTGCCACGCTGGCGCAAGGCGCGCGTGTGGCGCGCGGGCTGGGTCGGGCTGGCACTGGCGGCGGGGCTGCTGGCGGGCCTGCTGGTCGACCGCATCGGCAGCGCCCAGCGCATCAACCTGCTGGCCCCGCCGGTGTGGGCGCTGCTGGCCTGGAATCTCGCGGTGTACCTCGCGTTGCCATTCACCGGTGCGGCCGGCGGTGCGCTGCGGCGCGCGCTGGCCGGCATGTGGCGGCGCGCTCGCGGGCGCGGGATCGAGCGCGCATCGCGGCCGGCCGGTGCGCCCGCGGCGGTGCCGAGCACGCTGGCCTGGGCGCGCTTCGCCGACGACTGGGCCGCCGCCAGCGCGCCGCTGGTTGCCGCGCGGCTGGCGCTGCTGCTGCACCTGGCGGCGGCGGCGCTGGGTGCCGGCGTGATCGCCGGTTTGTACCTGCGCGGCCTGGTGCTCGACTACCGCGCCGGCTGGCAGAGCACCTTTTTGGACGCGGCGCAGGTGCATGCGCTGCTGTCGCTGCTGCTGGCCCCGGCCTTGGCGGCATCCGGCCAGACGCTGCCCGACGTGGCCGCGCTGCAGGCGCTGCGGGTGCCGCAGCCGGGCGCGCCGGCCGCGCCGTGGATCCACCTGTACGCGCTGCAGCTGGGGCTGCTGGTGCTGCTGCCGCGGCTGCTGCTGGCGCTGGGCGCGGCGCTGCGCGCGCGGCGGCTGGCACGCCACCTGCCGCTGCCGCTGGACGCACCGTACTTCCAGCGGCTGCTGCGCCAGCGCCACGGCGCGCGCGTCACGTGGCGGGTGTGGCCGCACGCCCGCCCGCCCGATGCGCGCGCGCTCGATACGCTGCGCAAGCTGCTGCAGCGCGTGTACGGCGAAGGCGCGACGCTGCAGCTCGAGCCGGCGGTGGCCTATGGCGCCGAGCACGAAATCGCGCCGCCGGCCGCCGACACCGCGCGGCGCTGCGTGCTGTGCGACCTGGGCGCCACGCCCGAGCCCGAAAGCCAGGGCCGGCTGCTGCGCGCACTGGGTGCGCCGCTGCTGCTGCTCGACGAAAGTGCCTTCGTGCAGCGCTTCGGTGCCGCGTCGCCGCGCCGCGCCGAGCGCCGCCGGGCCTGGGCCGCGCTGGCCGAGGCGCACGCCTGCCCCGCCGCATTCATCGACCTGCACGGCGCGGACGGCACGGACGGCGCGGCGGCCGAGGCGGCGTTGCTGCACGCCGATGGGTGACAGCGTGGACCCGCCCGACCCCGCCGCAGCCGGCACGCGCGACGAACGCGCGCACAGCCTGCAGCTCAGCCTGGTGTCGCACACCAACGCCGGCAAGACCACGCTGGCGCGCACCCTGCTCGGCCGCGACGTCGGCGAGGTGCGCGACGCACCGCACGTCACCGAGTTCGCCGACGCCTTCGAGATGCTGCGCACGCCGCAGGGCGAGACGCTGCGGCTGTGGGACACGCCCGGCTTCGGCGACAGCGTGCGCCTGCTGCGGCGCATGCAGCAAGCGGGCAACCCGTTGGGCTGGTTCTTGAGCCAGGTGTGGGACCGCTGGCGCGACCGGCCCTTCTGGGCCAGCCAGCAGGCGCTGCGCCACGTGGCCGAGGTCACCGACGTCGTGCTGTACCTGGTCAGCGCGGCCGAGGAGCCGGCCGCCGCGGCTTACGTCGCCAGCGAAATGGGCCTGCTGCGCTGGGTCGGCAAACCGGTGGTGGTGCTGCTGAACCAGCTTGGCGCGCCGCGCGATGCGGCGTTGGAAGCGGCCGAGCTGCAGCGCTGGCGCGAGCATCTGCAGCCCTTCGACCTCGTCGGCGCGGTGTTGCCGCTGGACGCCTTCGCGCGCTGCTGGGTGCAGGAGCTGGTGCTGCTGCGCGCGTTGGAAGACGCCTTGCAGGGCGAGCGCCGCGCGCTGATGCAGCGCCTGGGTGCGGCCTGGGTCGCGCAGCGGCTGGCGTTGTATGACGCGTCGGTGGCGGCGCTGGCGCACAGCATGGCGCGGCTGGCCGGCGCGCGTGCCGAGCTGGCCGAGCGCAGCGCGCTGCGCAGCGGGCTGCGCAAGCTGGGGGCCGCGCTGGGTCTGGCGGCCGACGAGCGCAACCCGGCGCTGCTGGCGCAGGCGGCGCTGGCCGCGCAGCTCGACGACGAGGTGCGCGCCAACACCGCGCAACTGATCGAGCTGCACGGCCTGGCCGGGCAGGCGCACACCGAAGTGCTGCAGCGTCTGGACCAGCACTTCCAGCTGCAGCTGCGCTGGGACGAGGGCAAGGCGGCGCTGCTGGGCGGCGCGCTCACCGGCGCGCTGGTCGGGCTCAAAGCCGATATCGCCGCCGGCGGCCTGACGCTGGGCGGCGGCTTGCTGGCCGGCGGGCTGCTCGGCGCGCTGGGCGCGGCCGGGCT
>CAYZGL010000277.1:0-4579 GCA_964477985.1 uncultured Rubrivivax sp.
GCACCTCGCCCATGTAGACCTCCTGCTCCTTGATCTCCTTGACGACCTTCTGCGGATGCGACTCGCGGTCGTAGATGATCATCTGCAGCTTGGCGCGCACGGCGGCCGCGAAGGTCAGGCCGCGCTGCTGGCATTCGCGCACATCGAAGGCCGGCTTGGCCATGTTGAACTCGATGAAGCGCATCTCGACATAGCCGTTGTGCGACACGATCGGGAACGCCGACAGGAACGCCGCCTGCAGCCCCTCGGGCTTGCGCTTGGCCGGCGGCACGTCCTTCTGCAGGAAGGCCACGTACGACTCGCGCTGCATCGTCAGCAGGTACGGGACGTCGAGAACACTCTCGCGCTTGCCGAAGCTCTTGCGGATGCGCTTGCGCTCGGTGAAGCTGTAGGGGGTTGATTGCGCCATGAATACTCCGTGCCCTTGAACCCGGGCCCGGCTGAAGGCCCAAGTACGTCGGCGACTGGCGATCCGGCACGCATGCCGCGTCGAGGCTTGGTATGCCTCGACCCCTGGCGTGGACGTTCGGCCCTGCGCAGGCAGGGCCTCACGTCCGACGCCGGCATTGCGCCCGAAGCTTGGTGGCTGGCCACTACCAGCCGCTGGCGGACAACCGGGGCGTTGCACCCCAGCCCGACCAAACCGGTTCCCTGCAGTCGGATCAGAGAACACTTGCAAGCGCCCACCGGGGCTCTTGCAGGTGTTCCCGGGCTTGGCCCGGAACACCCGGCTGCGGCGGGGCCGGCCGCAGCCGACCCCGCAGGCCCGCGCCGATTACTTCAGTTCTGCCTTGGCGCCGGCTTCTTCCAGCTTCTTCTTCGCGGCTTCGGCATCGGCCTTGGCGATGCCTTCCTTCACGGGCTTCGGTGCACCGTCGACCAGGTCCTTGGCCTCCTTCAGACCCAGGCCGGTCAGCTCGCGCACCACCTTGATCACCGACACCTTGTTGGCGCCGATCTCGGTCAGCATCACGGTGAATTCGGTCTGTTCTTCGACCACCGGCGCGGCCGCACCGCCGCCGCCGCCGGCCGGCGCCGCCATCGCGGCGGCGGACACGCCGAACTTCTCTTCGATGGCCTTGACCAGGTCGTTGAGTTCCATCACCGACATGCTGTCCAGGGCGGTCATGAATGCGTCTTTATCGAATGCCATTTGGGGTTCTCTCTGAATGAAAAGTTGTCGTCGGGTCGGGTTCAGGCGGCGGCGCTCGCCTCGGCTTCGGCCACGGCAGGCTCCGCCTTCTTCTCGGCGATGGCGGCCACCACCCGCGCCAGGCGCGAGATCGGCGACTGCATCAGGCCGAGCAGTTGCGCCAGCAGCACTTCCTTGCTGGGCACGGCCGCCAGCGCCTTGACGCCGTTGGCGTCCAGCGCCTTGCCGGCATAGGCACCGCCCTTGACCACCAGCTTGTCGTTGGTCTTGGCGAAGTCGGCGACGACTTTGGCCGCGGCCACCGCGTCCTCGGAAAAACCGTAGATCAGCGGGCCGACCATGCTTTCCGCGGCCACCTCAAACGGCGTGCCGGCCACCGCGCGACGCGCGAGCGTGTTCTTCAGCACGTGAAGGTACACACCCTTGTCGCGCGCCTGCCGGCGCAGCGTATCGAGATGAGCCACGGTGAGGCCACGGTACTCGGCCAGCGCCAGCGTCTGCGAGCGTGCGACTTGGCGCCCCACGTCCGCCACCACGGCTGCCTTCTCGTTGCGATTCAGACTCAAGGTCTTGCTCCTCACATCAGGTGCCCCGCACGCCTTGCGGGCGCGAAGGGCACGTCGGACAAAAGCGACCAGACCTTCCAGAACCCCCGGTCGCCGCGCCGCCGGGTGGCGGCGAGACAACCAAACATCCTGTCGGGCGGGACCGCCATCTGCGCTGGCTGCCGGCCCGAGGGCCGTTGCCGATTAAGCCCCGTCCGGTCCAACTCGGGACTGGGCGAGGCGCCAGCGGTCTTGGATGACCTGCACCCTTGCGTTACGCAAGGCCGCAGCCCACCAACTGCCGCCGCGGCGCGCCAAGACCAGCGCGCCGCGGCACATTCGAATCAGGCTGCCTGCGCCAGCGAGGCGGTATCCACACGCACGCCCACGCCCATCGTCGACGACACGGCGACCTTGCGCAGGTACACCCCCTTGCTGCTGGCCGGCTTGGCCTTGTTCAATGCCTCGATCAGCGCGCGCAGGTTGCCGGTGAGCTTGTCCGGCTCGAACGAGCGGCGGCCGATGGTGGCGTGGATGATGCCGGCCTTGTCGACACGGAACTGCACCTGGCCGGCCTTGGCGTCGCGCACCGCCTTGGCCACGTCGGGCGTGACCGTGCCGACTTTGGGGTTGGGCATCAGCCCGCGCGGCCCCAGGATCTGGCCCAGCGTGCCGACCACGCGCATGGTGTCGGGCGAGGCGATGACGATGTCGAAGTTCAGGTTGCCGGCCTTGACCTCGGCCGCCAGGTCGTCCATGCCCACCACGTCGGCGCCGGCGGCCTTGGCTTCCTCGGCCTTGGCGCCTTGCGCGAACACGGCCACGCGCTTGGTCTTGCCGGTGCCGTTGGGCAGCACCACCGCGCCGCGCACCACCTGGTCGGACTTCTTCGCGTCCACGCCCAGCTGCACCGCGACGTCGATGGATTCGTCGAACTTGGCGGTGGCGCATTCCTTCACCAGGCTGAGCGCATCGGCGATGGCATACAGCTTGGTGCTGTCGACCTTGCCCTGCAGCGCCTTGGCCTTCTTCGTGAGCTTGCCCATGTCAGACCCCCTCCACCGTGATGCCCATCGAACGCGCCGAGCCGGCGATCGTCTTGACCGCCGCGTCCAGGTCGGCCGCGGTCAGGTCCTTCTGCTTGGTCTTGGCGATCTCCTCGAGCTGCGCGCGGTTGATCTTGCCGACCTTCTCGAGGTGCGGCTTGGCCGAGCCCTTGTCCAGCTTCAACGCCTTCTTGATCAGCACGGTGGCCGGCGGCGTCTTGATGATGAAGGTGAAGGACTTGTCGGCGAAGGCGGTGATCACCACCGGCAACATCAGGCCGGGCTCCACGCCTTGGGTCTGCGCGTTGAAGGCCTTGCAGAACTCCATGATGTTCAGCCCGCGCTGGCCCAGCGCCGGGCCCACCGGCGGCGAAGGGTTCGCCTTGCCCGCGGGAATCTGCAGCTTGACGAAGCCGACGATCTTCTTTGCCATGAATGGCTCCTATGCGAGTTCAAACGCCGGCCGCAGCCGGCTCCTCGTCGATCGACCCTGAGGTGAAGCGGCGCGCCGGGGTCGGGGCAGCGCGCCTGAAAGACTCAGACTTTTTGGCTCCGGGCCCTTTGGGCCCTGCGCCGAAAGGTGTGCCGAACTTCGTTCATCACACCTTTTCAACCTGCGCGAAGTCCAACTCCACCGGTGTCGCGCGGCCGAAGATCGTGACCGACACGCGCACCTTGGACTTCTCGTAGTTGACTTCCTCGACCGCGCCGTTGAAGTCGGTGAACGGGCCGTCCTTCACGCGCACCAGTTCGCCGACCTGCCACTGCACCTTGGGGCGCGGCTTGTCGACGCCTTCTTGCATCTGGTTGACGATCTTCATCACCTCGGCTTCCGAGATCGGCGCCGGGCGGTTGCGCGCGCCGCCGACGAAGCCGGTGACCTTGCTGGTGTGCTTGACCAGGTGCCAGGACTCGTCGTCCAGCAGCATCTCGACCAGCACGTAGCCGGGGAAGAAGCGCCGCTCGGTGACCGACTTCTTGCCGTTCTTCAGCTCGACCACCTCTTCGGTGGGAACCAGGATGCGGCCGAACTTGGCCTGCATGCCCGAACGCTCGATGCGTTCGCGCAGGTTGCGCTCGACGGCCTTTTCCATGCCCGAATAGGCATGCACCACGTACCAGCGCAGGCCGGCGGCTGCGCTCGCGCCAGGCGCAGCGGCCGCGAGGTCGGCGGCGGCTCGGGTGCTCGATTCAGCTTGCTCGATCATGACCAACCTTTCAGCGCCTCCAGCCCAGGATCAGGTCGTACAAGGCCCATTCGAGCGTCTTGTCGGTGACCCACAGGAACAGCGCCATCACGAAGACGAAGGCAAACACGTAGCCCGTCATCTGCATGGCTTCCTTGCGCGTGGGCCAGACCACCTTCTTGGTCTCGCGCACGGCGTCGCGCCCGAAGGCGATCAACTGCTTGCCGGATTCGGACGTGAAATACAACGCGACCGCGGCGGCCAGCAAGCCGATCAGCACCAGCACGCGCAGCCACAGATCCTGCTTGCCCAACAGGTAAAAGGCGGCCAGCGCACCGACCAGCAGCACGGCAGCGCCCGCCAGCTTGGCCTTGTCCGCGCCCGAAGACACGGTTTCGACTTGGGTGTTCGTGGTGCTCATCAAGACTTCTGCGCCGGTGCGCCGGGCCATGCAGCGCGGCCGCTCGCGTTCGCCCATGGCCGGCGACGTTCATGCCATGTGGCAGGGGCAGAGGGGATCGAACCCCCGACCTTCGGTTTTGGAGACCGACGCTCTGCCAGTTGAGCTATGCCCCTGCGTACGACTCGACCTGCTTATTCGATGATCTTGGCCACGACGCCGGCGCCGACGGTTCTGCCGCCTTCGCG
>CAYZGL010000278.1:0-4543 GCA_964477985.1 uncultured Rubrivivax sp.
AGAAATCCTCGACGCGCAGGAAGACCTCGTGCGGCGGCAGGATCGGGCGCTCGGCGTCGTGCTGCAAGAAGCGGTGGCGCTCGCGCGTATCGGCCCAGAACTGCTGCAGTGCCTGATCGACCTCGCCGTGCAGCACCAGCGCAGCAGGAATGGGCCCCTTGGCGCCGGCTTCGCCGGCGCCGTCCCCCGAGGGGAGCGCGCCAGCTTGGGGCGGCCCGGCGCTGGCGCCGCCCAGGTAGTCGAAGATCGTCGCCGTGGTCTCGAAGAACAGCGGCAGGTAGTACTCGATGCCGGCGCTGGCGATGCCGGCGGCCATGTCCTTGTAGATGCGGTGGCGGCTCGGGTCGCCTTCGATCTTCTCGCGCCAGCGCGCGCGAAAGGCGTTGCGCGCGGCCTCGTCCAGCGGGAATTCGCGCCCGGGCAGCAGCCGCACCTCGGGCACCGGGTACAGGCTGCGCTGCGTGTCGGGGTCGAAGGCGCGGATCGAATCGATCTCGTCGCCGAACAGGTCGACGCGGTAGGGCACCGGCGAGCCCATCGGGAACAGGTCGATCAGCCCGCCGCGCACCGCGTATTCGCCCGGCGACACCACCTGGCTGACATGGCTGTAGCCGGCCAGCGTCAGCTGGCTCTTCAACGCGGCTTCGTCCAGCCGCATCTTGTGCTTGAAGTGGAAGGTGTAGCCGGCCAGGAAGCCGGGCGGCGCGAGCCGTGTCAGCGCGGTGGTCGCCGGCAGCAGCACCACGTCCAGCTCGCGCCCGCGCACCCGCCACAGTGTGGCCAGCCGCTCGGAGATCAGGTCCTGGTGCGGCGAGAAGCCGTCGTAGGGCAGCGTCTCCCAGTCGGGGAACAGCGCCAGGCGCAGCTCGGGTGCGAAGAAGGGCAGCTCGTCGAGCAGGCGCTGCGCGTCGGCCGCATCCGCGCAGACCACGCACAGCAACTGGCCGGCGGCCTGGCGCGCACGCGCATGCTGCGCCAGCAGCAGGGCGTCGGCCGAACCGGGCGGGCGCGGCAGCTGATGGCGCTTGCCGCGGGCAATGGCGGGGATCTGCATAGGGGCGCGGAAAGCACAAAAGCCCCACAACGCAGGTTGCGGGGCGGCGCGCCATTGTAGGCAGCCGGCCGGCATGGGCACTTGCGCGCCGTCTGCGATGGACCTAGACTTGTACATCTATCTGTCCATGTACTTGGGCCATGACCACCGCCAACATCCACGAGGTGCGCGAGAACCTCGCCGAATACCTGGCCGCGGCCGAGCGCGGCGAGGAAGTGCTGATCTGCCGGCGCAACCAGCCGGTGGCGCGGCTGGTGGCGCTGGCGCCGGCCGCGCCGCGGCGGCGCCGGCCGATCGGGCTGGCGGCCGACGCCGGCCAGCCCTTGCCCGAGGCCTTCTGGGAACCGCTGCCCGACGAGCTGGGCGCGGCGCTGGCCGGGCAGCTCGAATCGGACACGGACGCGTTGCGTTGAAGCTGCTGCTGGACACCTGCACCTTCCTGTGGGTGGTGCGCGGAGATGCCCGGCTCAGCAGCGCGGCCGCCGCGCTGTTCCGCGATGCGGCGAACGAGGTCTACCTGTCCTCGGTCTCGGCCTGGGAAATCGCGGTCAAGCACCGGCTCGGCAAGCTGCCGCTGGCCGACCCGCCCGCGGCCTACGTGCCGCGCGAGCGCGAGCGCCACGGCATCGACGCGCTGGCGCTCGACGAAGCGGCCACGCTGATGCTCGACAAGCTGCCCGCCGTGCACACCGACCCCTTCGACCGGCTGCTGGTGTGCCAGGCGATCCGCCACGGGTTGATGCTGCTGACGCCCGACCCGTCGATCCACCGCTACCCGGTGCCGGTGCAATGGTGAACGCGGTGCGTCTGTATGCGCTGGTGCCTTGCGCCGGCACCGGCGAGCGTGCCGGCCAGACCCTGCCCAAGCAGTACGCACGCATCGCCGGGCGCTCGCTGGTGGCGCATACGCTGGCGGCGCTGGCGCAGGTGCCGCGGCTGCAGGCGACGCTGGTGGTGCTGGCGCCGGGCGATACGTGGTTTTCCTCGCAGGCCGGGGCGATCGATGCCGATCGGGTGTGGGTTGCGCCTTGCGGCGGCGCCACGCGGGCGGCCAGCGTCGCCGGCGGCCTGGCTGAACTGCAGCGCCGCGGCGCGCATGACGACGACTGGGTGCTGGTGCACGACGCCGCGCGCTGCCTGTTGCGCCCGGCCTGGGTCGACAGGTTGATCGACGCCTGCGGCGGTGATGCGGTCGGTGGCCTGCTCGCGCTGCCGCTGGGCGACACGCTGAAGCAGGCCGAGTCCGGCCGCGTGCGGCGCACGCTGGCGCGCGCCGACAAATGGCTGGCGCAGACGCCGCAGATGTTCCGCCTGGGTCTGCTGCAGCGCGCGCTGGCGCAGGCCGGCAGCGAGGTCACCGACGAGGCCAGCGCGGTCGAGGCGCTGGGCCATGCGCCGCGGCTGGTGCCGGGCGAGCTCGAAAACTTCAAGATCACCTGGCCCCAGGACCTGGCGCTGGCCGGGCGGTTGCTGCGCACGCGCGAGGCCGGCGCATGAAGCTGCCGCATGCGTACGGAGCGCAGCCATGAAGCTGCGCGTGGGCGAGGGCTGGGACACGCATGCGCTGGTTGCCGGCCGGCCACTGATCCTCGGCGGCGTGTGCATCGAGCACAGCCACGGGCTGCTCGGCCATTCCGACGCCGACGCGCTGCTGCATGCGATCACCGACGCGCTGCTGGGCGCGGCCGGGCTGGGCGACATCGGCCGGCATTTCCCGGACACCGATGCGGCCTTCAAGGGCGCCGATTCCCACGCGCTGCTGGCCGAGGCGGCGCGCCGCGTGCGCGCCGCCGGCTGGGACATCGCCAACGTCGACAGCACCATCGTGGCGCAGGCGCCGAAGATGGCGCCGCACATCGCGGCGATGCGCGCGCGCATCGGCGAAGCGCTGGGCCTCGAGGCCGGCGAGGTGAACGTCAAGGCCAAGACCGCCGAGAAGATGGGCCCGGTGGGCGAAGGCCGCGCCATCGAGGCGCGCGCCGTGTGCCTGCTGTTGCAGCGTTAGGCGCTGTGCTGTGCTGCGCGGCCCCGGCTACGGGCTTGGCGCCAGCTTCAGCCGCATGCGCGCCACGAGCCCGCCGTCGCTCGCGTTGGCCAGCTCCAGCGACGCGCCCATGCGCTGCAGCGACTTCTCGACGATGGCCAGCCCCAGCCCGGCGCCGGTGGCCGCGGTGCGCGCCGCGTCGCCGCGGTAGAACGGCGTGGTCAGCTCGCCGAGTTTTTCGTTGGCCACGCCGCTGCCGTGGTCGCGCACGCTGACGATCACCCAGGGGCCGCTGCGCACATGGCTGATGCCGACTTCGGCCACCCCGCTGTCGACACCGCGGCCGTAGCGGCGCGCGTTCTCGAACAGGTTGGCGAACACGCGGCCCAGTTCGGTGTCGTCGGCCATCACCGCCAGGTCGGCCGGAATGCCCGAGGCGATGCGGATCTCGCTGGCGTCGCGCAGCAACTGCGCCTCGCGTTCGATCAGCGCCGCCAACGGCACCGGGCGCAGCTGCGTGTCGCCGGGGCGCGCGTAGTCCATGAACTTGTCGATGATGGCGTCGAGCTGCTCGATGTCCAGCGCCATGTTGCGCTTGGCCTCGTCGTTGCCCACGCTCATCTCGGTTTCCAGCCGCAGCCGCGCCAGCGGCGTGCGCAGGTCGTGGCTGATGCCGGCGAGCATCACCGCGCGGGCTTCTTCCACCTTGGCGAGTTCGCGCGCCATGCGGTTGAAGCCGCGGTTGACTTCGCGGATCTCGCTGGTCAGCGTGTTCTCGTCCAGCCGCGAGTCGAGGTCGCCCTCGCGGATGCGGCTGGCGGCGAAGGACAGCTCGCGCAGCGGGCGGTTGATCAGCCGCGCGATCACCGCCGAGCCGACCAGCGTGGCCAGCAACGCGATGCCGACCCACACGAACCAGGTGCTGCCGGTCAGCGGCGCGGCGTGTGCGGTATAGCTGTGCAGCCAGTAGCGGTCGTTGTCGATGGAAAAGCCGACCCACATGCCCGGCTTTGCGTTGACGCTGCGCGCCACCACGGCGTCGGGCCCCAGGCGCGACATCAGCAGCAGCGTGACCTTGCGGCTGAAGCGGTCGGTGGCGTAGCTCTCCCAGGTGTCGCCGGGCTCGCGCGGCAGCACGCGCACCGCCTCGCGGCTGCCCATCGACTTGATCAGCGCCACGCGGTTGATCGCATCCACCGTGCCCAGCGCGGTGCGCGACAGGTTCACCAGCTCGGCCGTCTGCTGCGCGGCCTGCACCGCGCGCGGCTCGAGCTCCAGCGCGCGCAGCGTCTGCACCCACGCGACGATGCCCCCGGCCAGCAGCAGCGCCAGCAGGAAGAAGGTGCGCCAGAACAGGCTCAGTTCGACGGGTTGGCGGGCCACGCGTGGAGGATGACGATGGGCCGGAGCAGCGCCGCCGCCGGGCGGCAGCGCGGCACGCGGCGGGCAAGGGCTCAGAGCCTGTGAAGCATTCGGTCGGCGCCGCCGAGCGAACGAGTGCGTCC
>CAYZGL010000279.1:0-4502 GCA_964477985.1 uncultured Rubrivivax sp.
ATCAGCATGATCGGCAAGGCCGAACGCGGGCCGGTGGCGATCGAGGCGATCCGCAAGCACAAGAGCGCGTACCTGATGGCCGTGGGCGGCGCCGCCTACCTGGTGGCCAAGGCGATCAAGCAGGCCAAGGTGGTGGGCTTCGCCGACCTGGGCATGGAAGCGATCTACGAGTTCGAAGTCAAGGACATGCCGGTGACGGTGGCCGTGTCCAGCGACGGCAGCAGCGTGCACGACACCGGGCCCAAGACCTGGCAGGCGAAGATCGGCAAGATCCCGGTGGCGGCGGCCTGAGGCGCGGCGGAGCGCGTGCGTATGGGCATCCGCGTGGGCATCGGCGGCTGGACCTACGAGCCCTGGCGCAACAACTTCTACCCGGCCGGCTGGCCGCGCTCGCGCGAACTGGAATACGCCAGCCGGCGCCTGAGCACGATCGAGATCAACGGCACCTGCTGCAGCACGCCCTCGCCGGCCACCTTCGCCAAGTGGCGCGACAGCGTGCCCGAGGACTTCGTGTTTTCGCTGAAGGCCTCGCGCTTCGCGACCAACCGCCGCGTGCTGGCCGAGGCCGGCGAGTCGGTGGCGCGCTTCATCGGCAGCGGCCTCAGCGAACTGGGGCCGAAGCTCGGGCCGATCGTCTGGCAGTTCGCCCCTGCCAAGCGCTTCGACCCGGTGGACTTCGAAGCCTTCCTGAAGCTGCTGCCGCACAGCGCCGACGGGCTGCCGCTGCGTCACGTGATGGACGTGCGGCACGACAGCTTCTGCACGCCGGACTACCTGGCGCTGGCGCGCCGTCACGGCGTGGCCACGGTGCTGACCGAGTCGGACACGTACCCCGCGCTGTTCGACCCGCTCAGCGACCTGGTGTACGCACGCATCATGCGCACCGAAGCCGCGTTGCCCGAAGGCCTCGCGCCGCCGGCGCTGGACGCGCTGGCGGGCTGCGCGCGATTGCTGCAAGCGGGCGGCCTGCCCACGGGCATGCCGCTGGCGCAGGCGGCGCAGGCGGCGCAGGCGGTGCAGGACAGGCCGGCCGCACCGCGCCAGGTCTTCCTGCTCTTCATCAGCGGCGCCAAGGAACGCGCGCCCGCCGCCGCGATGGCCCTGCTGCGGCGGCTGCAGTGAGGCAGCGGGCGTGAAGCCCCTGCGCGAGCTGTCGTCCCATGTGCTCAACGGCCTCGCCGCGGCGCTGGGCATCGGGCTGATCCAGCTGCTCGTCGGTTCGCTGGCCGGCGCACAGGCGGCGGCGCTGGCGCTGAGCGGCGCCGTCTGCGCCAGCCTGGCCGACGTGCCGAACACCGTATCGCGCACGCTCAGCCGTGTGCCGATGGCCGCCGTGCTGAGCCTTTGCGCCACCTTGCTGGCGCGGCTGCTGCAGCCCGTGCCGTGGGCGATGGGCATCGGCATCGCGCTGGTCGGCTTCGGCGCGATGATGACGATGGCCTGGGGCCTGCGTGCCGGCGCGGTGTCGTTCGCGCCGATCCTGGCGCTGATCTTCACCATGGCGGTGCCGCTGCAGACGGCGTCGTTGCCGCTGCTGCTGGCCTGGCACGCCGCCGGTGCCGCCGCCTACATCGGCTGGGCGCTGCTGTGCAGCCGGGTGCTGCAGCGGCGCTACCGCGCACTGGCCCTGGCGCAGGTGCTCGGCGCGGCGGCCGCGCTGCTGCGGGCCCGCGCCCGGCTGTTGACCGCACCGGCCGACGCCTTCGACGACCGGCGCCGCATGCAGGCCTGGATCGGCGGCGAAGCCGAACTGGCCGAGGCCCTGCAGCGCGCACGCGATTTCATCTACGCGCAGCCCGACAGCGCCCAGGCGCAGCGCGAGACGCAGATCGTGCTGCTGGCCGTCGAACTGCGCGACGTGCTGCTGGCCAGCCGGCTGGACCTGGAGCTGGCGGGCCGCGACGACGCCGGCCGCTGGATCCTCGAGCGCGTGGCCGGCGGCCTGCACGGCATCGCCGCCGCGCTGGATGCCGCGGCGGCGGCCGCGCAACGCGCCACGGCGGTGCACGACAAGCGCCTGCCGCCGCCCGCCTTCGGCGCGCTGTTCGCGCAGGCGCCGCTGGCCGCCGGCGACCCGCGCGCGCGGCTGCTGCCGGCGCTGGCCGACCGGCTGGGCCGGCTCGACGCCGACGTGCGCCGCATCCACGCGCTGCAGCGCGGCGCACCGGTCCAGCCGCTGCTGAACCACAGCGAACTGCAGCACTTCGTTTCGCCCGAGGGCTGGCCGCTGGCCGCGCTGCGCGCGCAGTGGCACGGCCGCTCGCCGGTGCTGCGCCACGCGCTGCGCACCGGCCTGGCGCTGGGCAGCGCCTACTGCATCGCGCTGCTGCTGCCCTGGGCGTCGCATCCGCAATGGCTGGTGCTCAGCGTGGCCGTGGTGCTGCGCGGCAGCCTGGAGCAGACGCTGGCGCGGCGCAACGCGCGCGTGCTGGGCACGATGTTCGGCTGCGTGCTGGTGCTCGGGCTGTCGTTCGTGGACTCGGCGGCGCTGCTGTCGCTGGTGTTCGTGCTGGCGGTGGGCACCGCGCACGCCTACGTGCTGCGCCGCTACTGGCTGACGGCCACCGCCGCCACCGTGATGGCCTTGCTGCAGCAGCATCTGGTGCATCCGGCCGGCGGTTTTGCCGTTCCCGAGCGCGTCGCCGACACGCTGCTCGGCGCCTTGCTGGCCTGGGGCTTCAGCTACGTGCTGCCCTGGTGGGAGCGGCGCAGCCTGCCCAACGCCATCGAAGCGGCGCTGCGCGAGCTGAACGACTACGTGCTGCACGCCTTGCGCATGCCGCCGTCGCCGCATGTGGCGCAGGGCCTGTCGCGGCGCCGCGCCTACGACACGCTGGCGGCGCTGGCCGCGGCCATGCAGCGCAGCACCGCCGAGCCGCGCGCGGTACGGCTGCCGCTGCGCGACGTGGCGGCGCTGATCGACCACGGCCAGCGCCTGATGGCACACCTGTCGCTGGTGCGCATCACCTTGAACTTCCGCCACGCCGAGCTCGACGACACCGCCGCACAGGCGCTGGCGCAGACGGCGGCCGCGCTGAGCGAATGCCTGAGCCTGACGAACCAAAGCGCGCCGGCCGCGACGGCCGACGCCACCGGCACCTTGCCGGAACTGCCGGCACAGCCGCCGGCGCAGGACATCCTGCCGTGGCTGCTGCGCCGCCTGGCGCTGCTGCTGCAGGACGCGCGGCACATTCGCGCTGCCGCCGCGGCCGCGCTCGCCGCCACGCGGCAAGGCGGTTGACGGCGCGCGCGGGCGGCGCAGCGCGCCGCCTCGATGGCCGCATCGTTCACGCGGCGCAAGGCCGAAGGTTCGTGCAGGTCGATTGCTGGAGCCGGCCGTCGGGGCCGATCGGCACGCGCCGCACCACCCGCGCCGGCTCGCCGAATCGGCGCGATGCGCTGGGGGGTATGCCGGCGTCGGCGCACGCAGGCAGTCGACGGCCTCGATGTGCCGCGTCGCGCCCGTCGCGGGTGGGGCCTTGTCCGGCGCCAAGGCGCGCGGCTCCCGAGAGGCAGCGCACCACGCCACCGGTGGCGCCAGCACCGGCGGTTCGGTCGCTGTGCAAACGCAATGCGGCACACCGCCCGCAAGGGTCCGACCCACCCGTCGGACCCGTTGAGCCGCTGTCGGCTGGCACACGTCCATGCCGGAGCGCTCGAACGGAGCCGCCGACACGGCAATTGCCCGCGCCCGCAATGGTGTGTGACTCGCACGCTCAGCGATCGCCACGCCGCCGGCGCGCCAGCGCCAGCCCCGCCAACCCGGCACCGACCAGTGCCAGCGTCGCCGGCTCCGGCACAGGCACAGGCTCCGGAACCTGCGGCCCGCTGAGCACGAAGTTGTCGACCGCGACCTTAACGCCCGGCGTGAAGCCGTCACCGGGGAACAGCGCAAAACCGAACGAGCGCGAAACCGCCCCCTCTGCGGGCTGGTCATAGGTGCCGATCACGTTCCAGCCGGCACCACGGAGGTAGGCACCGGTCACCTTGTCGCCGCTGCGCTGCAGCCGCAGCGTGCCGGTGCGGTCGGTGGTCGGGGTGCCGAGAATGCCCTGGCCGGTGAAGTCGGTGACGTAGACCTCGCTGCCGAGGCCGACGCGGCTGTCGCTCACGCGTTCGATCAGCAACTGGTGGCTCGGGTCGACCACTGCGCCCAGCGCCAAGCGCAGCCGGTTTTCGGCAGGCCAGTTCAGCAGTTCGTAGTCGATGCTCACCGTGAAGTCGCCGCTGATGGGCAACGTGAACCCCAAGCCGGCAAAACCCGCATCGCCCTGCGTCAACTCGATCCGCTGCCGGACCGCGTCGACCGTCGACGTCCCTTCTTTGCCGACTGTCCACCAAGTCGGGTCGATCACGCCGCTGTCGAAGGTATCGACGAACGTCCCTGCCGCGGCACCGGCAGCTGCGCCAAGACAAGCCAGCGCAAAGCCGGCCCGGCAAAGAACTGCCTGATTAGCAAGGTGCCTCAGCATGCGCCCTGACGAGCGATCCTGTGACAGGTT
>CAYZGL010000280.1:0-4474 GCA_964477985.1 uncultured Rubrivivax sp.
TCCCCGCCGGCATCAACGAAGGCATGCGCATCCGCTCGGCCGGCAACGGCGAGCCCGGCAGCAACGGCGGGCCCAGCGGCGACCTGTACATCGAGATCCGCGTCAAGCAGCACGAGATCTTCGAGCGCGACGGCGACGACCTGCACTGCACCGCGCCGGTGGGGCTGACCACGGCGGCGCTGGGCGGCACGATCGGGGTGCCCACGCTGGGCGGCAACGCCGAGATCGACCTGCCCGAAGGCACGCAGCACGGCAAGACCTTCCGCCTGCGCGGCAAGGGCATCAAGGGCATCCGCTCGAGCTACCCCGGCGACCTGTACGTGCACGTCGCGGTGGAAACGCCGGTCAAGCTGACCGAACACCAGCGCAAGCTGCTGAAGGAGCTGGACGATTCGCTGCGCAAGGGCGGCGAGCGCCATTCGCCCGGCGAGAAGAGCTGGGCCGACCGCGTAAAGGACTTGTTCAAGTAGCGCTCGTGCGGCTGTTTGCCGGTGCTGCGGGCGCGCCGGCATGCAGGGCACGACCTCGCCGGCGGCGTGCGCACATGCCACGCCCTGCCGCAGCGGGCGTCACTTCGTCGCGCACATGAGGCGCACGCCCCCACCGGTGCACAAACCGTCCTTGCGCCGCGCGAAGTAGCGCGCGTTGAGGTCTTGCGGCGTGGCCGTCTGCGCGCAACCGAAACCCAGCCCGAGCAACTGGCCCTGCAACTGCGTGGGGTCGAAGGCCGACAGCCATGGCTCGCCGACGGCGGCACTGTGCCGCTCGAGGGTCTCGAGGACCACGCGTTCGATCGGCTCGAGCATCGCGGCCGCAACTCGGTAGTCGAAACACAGGGAACTGCCAGCGGCAAAGCCGGCCACCGTGGCCAGCGTGCGCGACACGGCATCGGCGCTCAGGTACACGGTCACGCCCATCCAGCTGATGCAGGCCGCCTGGCCGGCTTCAAAGCCTGCCTGCTGCAGCGCCTGGCCCAGATCGTCGCGCTCGAAATCCATAGGTACGAAAGTCAGCGGCGCCGGCACGCGGATGCGGGCTTCGGCCAGCAGCCGCTGCTTCCACAGCTGCGTTGCGGCGTGGTCCACCTCGAACACCCGCAGGCCCGCCTCGCCGTGGGGGTTGCGATAGGCAAAGGTGTCCAGACCGGCACCCAACACGACGTACTGGCGAACGCCCGCCGCCACGCAGCGGCAAAGCTCGTCTTCGACGAAGCGGCTGCGCGCGACCACGGCAGCGCGAAGGCTGCGCGACATCGGATCGTTCAACACGAACGGATCATCGCGCAGCGCGGCCTCGGTGGGCGCGCCCAGCAGCGGCAGCGCCAGCGGATCGGGCAAGATCAACGGCTCGTCGAGCAACTGGTGCACGGCGCGCAGCGCGGCCACCCTGTGCGCGGTGCGGCTCGGCGCGCCGCGGCGAACGATGTTGGTCTGCAGTGTGGGCATCGCGACCTCCCGGTATGGTGTTGGCCGTATCGTCGACCCTTACGCCGCGTGAGGGTCAAGGACCTGCGGCTCGGCGCACGCAGCGCCGTACCTGCGGCGTGAAGGGCAAGCCGGCTTGCAGCAGCGGCTCGTTCTCGTAGGCCGCGAGCAGCTTGGCGCGCAACGCCGCATCGTGCGCTGTCATCCGCTCCAGCAGCGCCTGCCAGTCGCGCGCCAGCTCGCGCGCGGCCGCGCAGCGCGGCGGCACGCCATCGGCCATCAAGCGCCGGGCGCGCTCGCCGAGCGCGTCCCATTGCGGGCCCAGCGTCTTGTCCAGGCGCTGCAGCTCGTCGGGGCCGAGGTACTTGGCAAGCACGGCCAGCCGCAGCTGCGTCGCCTGGCCGATGTACGCCAGCAGCTCGCGGTCCATCCCTTCGGGCAGCGGCAGACCCGGCTGCTCTCGCAACATGCCGCCCCATCGCTCGAGAAACCCGAGGTCACCGCTCATCCAGCGCGCCGCCGCGTCCATCCATCGTCGCGCCAGCGGCTGCAACTCGAGCGAATCAGGCGGCACGCCTTCATCCATCGCCTGGCGAATGGCCTGCAACAGCGGCGGCCATTCGGCCGCGCAGCGCCGCCACCGTTCGAACACAAGCCTGAGTTCGTCGACGCTGAAATACTGCTCGTACGTGTTCATCATCGACAGGCTGGCGAGCCAGTCGTCGATCGCCGGTTGACCACCGCTGGCGAGGATGGCCTGCATCACGATCACCCGCTCACGCAACGCCCTGGTGCGGGCGAGATCCTGATCGAGCGCAGTGATCTGACGCGCGAGGATGGCCGGCAGCGCGGCGGCGCCACCGTCGAGCAGTTGTGCCACTTCGGCCAGCGCTACGCCCATGCGGCGCAGGGTCTGAATACCGTGCAGTCGCGCGACATCGTCTCGGTTGTAGAGCCGGCAGCCGCTGTCCGAACGCACCGAAGGGCGCAGCAGCCCGATGCTGTCGTAGTGATGCAGTGCCCGCACGGTGAGACCCGCGCGCTTGGCCAGTTCGCCGACCCTGATCAGCATGCGAGCAGTATCCACCCCACTGCGGCTCACGTGCCGCCGGTGCGCCGCCGCTCGGCAGTGGCCGCTGTGGGCCGGGCCGCAAGGATCCGCGCTCGACAAGGCGCCGAGGGCCGGCAACGCGCCGCAAGCCGCTGCGCGCTTGTGGTGCCATTGAACGCGGTGGCGTCGCGGTTGCTCCGCCACCCTTGGCGCGACCGGCGACGCACGGAATGAGTGCCCGTCGGGGACAGGCCGCCGCAGGCGGCCAGGGGGAGCGGCGGCGTGAGCGGGCCGAACCCGGTCCAGGTCTGCCGGTCGAGTTCGGCGCCCCTGGGGGGCAGCCGCCAGGTGGCCAGGGGCGGTCGGTTTCACTTCATGCGTCGCAAAACAAGCGGCCCTGCGCCGCTGGCGGCGGCTCGAAGGCCGCCAGGTCGAGCTCGAAACGCTCGCGGTTCAGCCCCAGCCGCGCGCAGGCCTTGTCGAAGCGCTGGCGCAGCAGTTCGGCCCACACGCCTTGCCCGCGCATGCGCGAGCCGAAGCGCGGGTCGTTGTCGCGGCCGTCGCGCATGTCGCGCACACGCGCCATCACGCGCTCGGCGCGGTCCGGGAAATGCTGGCCCAGCCAGTGCTGGAACAGCGGGTTCACCTCCCACGGCAGGCGCAGCACGATGCTGAACGCGCGTGTCGCACCGGCATCGCGCGCGGCCTGCAGCACGCGTTCGAGTTCGGGTTCGTTGATGAACGGGATCACCGGCGACACGCTCACGCCCACCGGCACGCCGGCACGCGCCAGGCGCTCCACGGTCTGCAGGCGGCGGTGCGGTGCCGCGGCGCGCGGCTCCATCACGCGCGCCAGCGCGGGATCGAGCGTGGTGATCGACAGGTACACCGCCGCCAGGTGCGCTTGCGCCAGCGGCGCGATCAGGTCCAGGTCGCGCTCGATCAGCGACGACTTGGTGATCACCGAGAACGCATGCCGGTGCTCGGCCAGCACCTCGACCACGCCGCGCGTAATGCGCAGCCTCCGCTCCGCCGGCTGGTAGGCATCGGTGACCGAGCCCAGGTTCAGCATCTTCGGCTTGTAGCCCTTGCGCGCGAAGGCCTCGCGCAGCTTCTCGGCAGCGTTGACCTTGGCGACGATGCGCGTTTCGAAATCGATGCCCGGCGACAGGTTCAGGTAGCTGTGCGTCGGCCGCGCATAGCAGTAGATGCAGCCATGCTCGCAGCCGCGGTACGGGTTGATCGACAGATCGAAGCCGACGTCGGGCGAGTCGTTGCGGCTGAGGATGCTGCGCGCGTGCTCTTCGCCGACCTGCGTCGCCGGCGCGGGCGCGGCGTCGCGTGCGACCTGGTCGAGCAGGCCCCAGCCGTCATCGAAGGCTTCGCTGCGTTCGACGCTGAAGCGGTGGGCCAGCTCCCAGGTGCTGCCGCGGCCCTTGCACGGCGGGGCACCATGAAGCGGTGCGGCGATGATCGGGATTCGCGCTCGCATACTGCATTTTCATACAGTTGTGGCGAAGCCGCCATCAGTAGTCAGATACGCTGTCGTGCGCCAGGTTGTCGAAGCGCGTCAGCGGCTTCAGGAAGGTCAGCTTCAAGGTGCCCACCGGGCCGTTGCGCTGCTTGGCGATGATGATCTCGGCCACGCCCGGCTCCTTGCTGTCCTTGTTGTAGTACTCGTCGCGGTAGATGAACATGATGACGTCGGCATCCTGCTCGATCGCGCCGGACTCGCGCAGGTCGCTCATCATCGGGCGCTTGTCGTTGCGGCTTTCCACGCTGCGGTTCAGCTGCGACAGTGCGATCACCGGGCACTGCAGCTCCTTGGCCAGTGCCTTCAGCCCGCGCGAGATCTCGCCGATCTCGGTGGCGCGGTTTTCCTCGCTGCTGGACGAGCCGCTCATCAGCTGCAGGTAGTCGACGACGATCAGGCCCAGCGTGCCCCCGAACTGCCGCGCCATGCGCCGCGCGCGCGCGCGCAGCTCGGCCGAGTTCAGCG
>CAYZGL010000281.1:0-4422 GCA_964477985.1 uncultured Rubrivivax sp.
CTTCGCCTCCAGCGTGCCGACCATCCTGTACGCCACGCTGCTCGCCGGGCAGTACAAGACACCGGCCATCTATGCCGAGGTCAAGGCGGTGTTCACCAACACCGCGCCGGTGGACGCCTACCGCGGCGCCGGCCGCCCCGAGGCCACCTATGTGGTCGAGCGCATGGTCGAGACCGCGGCGCGCGACCTGAAGATGGATCCGGCGCAGATCCGGCGCCAGAACTTCATCACCAGCTTCCCCTACGCCACGCCGGTGGGGCTCACGTACGACACCGGCAACTACGCCGCGCACCTGGACAAGGCGATGCAGATCGCCGACGTTGCCGGCTACCCGGCGCGCAAGGCAGCCTCGGCCGCCAAGGGCAAGCTGCGCGGCCTGGGCTACAGCTGCTACATCGAGGCCTGCGGCCTGGCGCCCAGCAACATCGCCGGCGCTTTGGGCGCGCGCGCCGGGCTGTTCGAAGCCGGCGAGGTGCGCGTGCACCCCACCGGCACGGTCACGGTGTTCACCGGCTCGCACAGCCACGGCCAGGGCCACGAAACCACCTTCGCGCAGGTGGTGGCGGCCAAGCTGGGCATCGCGGTCGAAGCGGTGGAAATCGTGCACGGCGACACCGGGCGCGTGCCCTTCGGCATGGGCACCTACGGCAGCCGCTCGCTGGCGGTGGGCGGCACCGCCATCGTCAAGGCGGTGGACAAGGTCATCGCCAAGGGCAAGAAGATCGCCGCGCACCTGCTGGAAGCGGCCGACACCGACATCGACTTCGAAGGCGGCGAATTCAAGGTCAAGGGCACCGACAAGAAGATTCCCTTCGGCCAGGTGGCGCTCACCGCCTACGTGCCGCACAACTACCCGCTGGACAAGCTCGAGCCGGGCCTGAACGAAAACGCCTTCTACGACCCCACCAACTTCACCTACCCGTCGGGCAGCTACGTGTGCGAAGTCGAGGTCGACCCCGAAACCGGCAAGACCACGGTGGCGAAGTTCGTCGCGGTCGACGACTTCGGCAACATCGTCAACCCGATGATCGTCGCCGGCCAGGTGCACGGCGGCATCGCGCAAGGGCTGGGCCAGGCGATGCTCGAAGGCGCGGTCTACGACAGCGGCAGCGGCCAGCTGCTCAACGGCAGCTACATGGACTACACCATGCCGCGCGCCGACGACCTGCCCAGCTTCACGGTGGACCACACCGTCACGCCGTGCACGCACAACCCGCTGGGCGTCAAGGGCTGCGGCGAGGCCGGTGCCATCGGCTCGCCGCCGGCCTTCATCAACGCACTGACCGACGCGCTGGGGGTCAAGGACATCGCCATGCCGGCCACGGCAGAGAAGGTCTGGCGCGTGGCCAACGGCATCGCTTGAGAGACCACTCGAGGAGACACGGATGTACACCTTCGATTACCAACGTCCCACCGACCGCGCCGCTGCGGCCGCAGCCGTCAAGGGCGCCGACGCGCGTTATCTGGCCGGCGGCCAGACGCTGATCCAGGCGATGAAGCTGCGCCTGTCGCAAAGCGAGCGACTGGTCGACTTAAGCGCCATCGCCGACCTGAAAGGCATCAAGCTCGACGGCGGCAATGTCGTCATCGGCGCGATGACGCCGCACTCGGCGGTGGCGCGCTCGGCCGAGGTGCAAAAGGCCGTCCCCGCCTTGGCCGAGCTGGCCGCGGGCATCGGCGATGCGATGGTGCGCAACGTCGGCACGCTGGGCGGATCGATCGCCAATGCCGACCCGGCGGCCGACTACCCGGCCGCGGTGCTGGGCCTGGGCGCCACGATCCAGACCGACCGGCGCAGCATCCAGGGCGACAACTTCTTCACCGCCATGTACGAAACCGCGCTCGAGCCGGGCGAGCTGATCGTTTCGGTCAGCTTCCCGGCCACGCCGAAGGCGGCTTACGTCAAGTTCAAGCAGCCGGCGTCGCGCTTTGCGCTGGTCGGCGCATTCGTCGCCCAGACGGCCGGCGGCGTGCGCGTGGCGGTCAGCGGCGCCAGGGCAAGCGTCTACCGCTGCGCCGAACTCGAAGCGGCACTGGGCAGGAGCTTCACCGCGGCCGCGGCCAAGGCGGTCAAGCTTGCGGCCGACGACATGAACAGCGACCTGCACGGCTCGGCGCAGTACCGCGCGGCGATGGTCAGCGTGATGGCCGCGCGTGCGGTGGACAAGGTGCTGGCGCGCTGAAGTTTCGAGCGCGAGCCGGCCGGGCCGTTCCTCGCGGAACGGCCCGGCTTTTCATTGGGCAGCTCACAACGGGTCGGCGTAGCGCTTGTCGATCAGCTCTTGCAGGCGGTCGGACTGCTCGACCGTCCAGCCTGCGGGCGGCACAACGGCGGCCCAGGCGGCGACGATGTCGGGCGCGTAGTTGTGGCCGTGGCCGTTGGGCGTGTGGTTGGAGAAATACTGGTCGAGCGTGATCTGCAGGAAGGTGATGACCGGGAACCAGCGCAGGCTGTCCGACACGCCCTCGCCCTTGGGTTCGCGCATCCAGTCGGGCTCGTGCCACACCAGATCGGGCGACCACCAGCAGATCGGGTCGGTGGCGTACTGCAGATACAACACGCGCGGGCCGCGCCGGTCGTCGAGCATGGCGTTGAGGTCGGCGCGGTCGTTGGCGAAGCGCACGATGCGCCCGCCGCGGTAGACGGGTTTGATCTCGAGGCTGCCGGCGTCGCGGTTGCGCGTGAACTGGCGCCATGGCTGGGCGAAGCCGGGCGTGCCGAGGAACAGCGCGCCGTCCGAGCGCATCGCGAAATCGGCCGCGCTGCTGAACGCGGCCTGCCCGCCGAACGAGCCCAGGCTCAGGCCCTGCACGATGAGCTTCGGGCGCGCGCTCTCGGGCAGTTGTTCCCAGCGGTCGAAGACCGCGTCGAACAGCGCGCGCCCGCTGTCGGTGGCCTCGGTGCGCGACGCCATCAGCGCCAGTGCGCTGGGGAAGTACGAGTACTGGATCGTGACGTGCGCGGTATCGCCGCCGTGCATGTACTCGATCGCCGCCGCGCTCGCCGGCTCGATCCAGCCCGATCCGGTCGTCGTCGAGACGATCAGCAGCTTGCGCTGGAAAGCGCCGGTGCGCTCGAGTTCCTTCACCGCAAGCTGGGCGCGCGCCGCCGCGTTCGGCGCCTGCTTGCCGCTGACGTAGACGCGGATCGGCTGCAGCGCGGCCTGGCCGGTGAAGTCGGCGATCTGCTTCGCATCGGGCCCCGATCCGGCGAAGCTGCGGCCGTGCCGGCCGAGTGTTTCCCAGTCGACGAGCGATCCGGGGCCGCCGCTGCGCAGCGGCGACACCGGCTTTTCGACGCCGTCGTTGGTGCGCAGGTTGATGGCGGCAAAGTTCGCGTCGAGCCGCGTCTTGACGTTGTCGAGCACCGCGCCGTCGATGACGGCGACGATGACGGCCGTGGCGATGATCAGGCTCAGGATCGTCGCCAGGCGCCTGGGCATCTGGCTGAAGCGAGCGACCCGCGCGCGCGTCAGGCGATAGACCTTGCGCACGCCGCGCGCCACGAGCAGGGCGAGCGTAGCCAGCGCGGCGAAGTAGCCGAGGATGCCGACCAGGGCGAGGCCGTCGGCCGGCTCGATGCCGATCCGCTCGCGCACCTGGTTCTGCCACAGCTGCGACAGGATGATGCCGGCCACCAGCACGGCCGCCGCCACGAGGTACAGCAGCGCTCCCGGCGTGTGGCGCCCATCGTCGGGCGGCGGCTTGTCGAGCGTCCAGTAATACAGCCTGTAGATCGCGACGCCGGCGCCGTAGCCGAGCATGAAGCCGCTGGCCGCGAGCACGCCGGTGAACAGCGGCGGGCGCGGCAGCAGCGAAGGCGTCATCGCGGCGGCAAAGCCGAGCAGGCCGACGATCACGCCGACGACGTTCAGGCGATACGCCGTGTCGATGCGGCGAAGGAGGTTTCTCATCGTTGTGTGGGCCCGCACGGGCCCCAAATTGCGAGGCGTGCTCAGCGCCCGCGCGCGCTGCAAAGCATGGCGCCGGGGCGCGGCGGCGCAGTATCGCCGATGGCAATTGCCCCTCGAGCGCGGCGGCCACGGCGCTGAAGCCTGCGGCCGACGACACGACCAGCGACCTGCACGCCCCGGCGTGGCACCGCGCGGCCATGGACGGCGTGAGGGCGGCGCGCGCGGTGGCGCAGGTGCGGGCGCGCCGAAGACTCGCGCCTTTCAGCCTGTGGGCCGGTTCCTGCGGGGCTGGCCCGCGGTCTTTGCGGGCCACCGTGCCGCGCCATCGGGCACCGGGCGACAATGCCGAACCTCGATTCGCCTCGGCATCCCGTATCGCCATGAGCCTGCCCCTGCCCGAATCCGTGGACGCCGTCATCGCGCTGCTGGCGGACCAGAACTACGTGTGCGAGCGGCCGCTGGCCACTGCGCTGTTCCTCGCCCTGAAGCTGCAACGTCCGCTGTTCCT
>CAYZGL010000282.1:0-4372 GCA_964477985.1 uncultured Rubrivivax sp.
CGCACCACCCGCGCGTGCGCCGTCGGGGTTTGCCCATATCTTCACAAGCTCTCAGGCCGCCAGCGCCTGGCGTTCCAGCTCGGCCTTCAGCGCTTCGGGCAGCCCGAGCTGGCGCGCCAGCTCGTCCAGGTAGGCGCGCTCCATGAAGCTGGTCTCGTCGGCCACCAGCAGGCCGGCCAGGTACATCTCGGCGGCCATCTCGGGCGTGGTTGCGGCGCCGGCCACGTCGGCCGGGTCCAGCGGGCGGCGCAGTTCGTCCTCGAGCCAGCGGCGCGTAGGTGCGTCGGCCTGCAGCCGGTTCAGTTCGGCTTCGACCAGGCCGCGCTCGCGATCGGCCAGATGGCCGTCGGCCTTGGCCGCAGCGATCATCGACTCGAGCATCGCGCGGCTGTGCAGCTCCGCCTCGGGGGCGGGCAGCAGGGTCGCGGCGCGCGGCGCCTCGAGCTGCGGCGGCTGCGCCGCCGGCGGCCCCTGCGGCCCCTGCGGCTCCTGCGGCTCCTGCGGCCCCTGTTGTCCCTGTTGCGCCTGCCATTGCCCATAGGCCTTGTAGGCCAGCGCGCCGAGCGCGGCGATGCTGCCCATCTTCAGCGCCTTGCCGCCCAGCTTGCGCCCGCCCTTGCTGCCCAGCAACAGGCCCAGCGCACCGCCGGCCAGCGCGCCAGCGCCGATCTGGTCCCACTGTGCTGCTGCCGCTGCCGCTGCCGCGCCGCTGCCCGGCGGCGCGGCAGCGGCACCCTGCGCCTTGCCCTGCAGCGCCGCCAGGCCGGAGTTCAGCAGTTGTTCCAACATGCCTTGTGCGTTCATGGTTCGTTCCTTTGTCGATTGATCGATGCATCGATGGTGGCGTTGGCGAAGTGCCCAGCGCGGGGGCCTGCCGCGGCGCCGCAGCTTCCAGACAAGCGTTCGTGCCACGGACCGGGCCGCAGCCCAGGCCACAGCGCGAAGGCTACAGTGCTTGCCCCGCCACGCCCGTTTGCCGCATGAGCGCCTTCCCGCAACGCATCGTCTGCCTGACCGAAGAGCCCACCGAGGTGCTGTACGCGCTGGGCGAGCAGGACCGCATCGTCGGCATCTCGGGCTTTACGGTGCGCCCGGCGCGTGCGCGCCACGACAAGCCGCGCGTGTCGGCCTTCACCAGCGCCAAGCTGGACCGCATCCTGGCGCTGCAGCCCGATCTGGCGGTCGGCTTTTCCGACATGCAGGCCGACATCGCACAGGCCTTGATCAAGTGCGGCGTCGAGGTCTGGATCAGCAACCACCGCTCGGTCGAAGGCATCCTGGGCTACGTGCAGCGGCTGGGCGCGCTGGTCGGTGCGGGCGCCAAGGCCGAGGCCTACGCCGCGCGGCTGCAAGCGCACGTGGCTGCGGTGCGCGACGCCGCAGCCCGGCTGCCGCGGCGGCCGCGCGTGTACTTCGAGGAGTGGGACCAGCCGCAGATCAGCGCCATCCGCTGGGTCAGCGAGCTGCTCGGCATTGCCGGCGGCGACGACATCTTCCCCGCGCGCGCCGCCGCCAGCCTGGCACGCGAGCGCATCGTCGCCGACCCGCTGGAAGTGGTACGCGAGGCGCCGGACATCGTCATCGGCTCGTGGTGCGGCAAGAAGTTCCGCGCCGAGCTGGTGGCGGCGCGGCCCGGCTGGGCTGCGGTGCCCGCGGTGCGCGACGGCGAGCTGCACGAGATCAAGTCGCCGCTGATCCTGCAACCCGGCCCGGCCGCGTTGACCGATGGGCTGGATGCGCTGCATGCCATCGTCGCGCGCTGGGCCACGGCGCGCAGCGGGTGCAGTGTTCGACGCTGAGCGGCGGCAAACACGCCGATCGGCGCGAAGGCGATCACCCCCTTCGGCAGCGTGCCGGGCGTGCGGCCGCGCCGGCTGGCGGCAGGCTGCGCCGGATCGGGGCCGCACCGCGCGCACCGCGACAATGACGGCGCCATGCGATGGAAGACCACACGCGCTGCGATCGTCTCGAGGAACCCGCTCGCCTTCGGGCTGCGCACGCTGCGCGCGTTTCGCGCGCACCAGGGGCTGCTGCTGGCCGGCGCGGTGGCCTACTACGCGCTGCTGTCGATCGTGCCGCTGCTGATCCTCAGCGTGATCGCGCTGTCGCACTACCTGCCACAGGAAGAGCTGCTCGGCACCATCGGGCGCTACCTGGAGTGGCTGATGCCCGGGCAATCGAACGCGATCGTCGGCGAGCTGCGCAGCTTCATGACGCACCGCGACGTGATCGGCTGGTTCCTGCTGGCCAGCATGCTGTTCTTCAGCTCGCTGGCCTTCACCGTGCTGGAAAACTCGATGTCGGTGATCTTCCACCATCGCGTGGCGATCCGGCGCCGCCACTTCATGGTCTCGGCGCTGCTGCCCTATGCCTACATCGTGTGCCTGGGCCTGGGCTTGCTGCTGGTGACGCTGGTGGCGGGCAGCCTGCAGGCGATGGGCGAGCGCGAGGTGCACTTCCTGGGCCATCGCTGGTCGCTGGATGGCCCGTCCGGCGTGCTGCTGTACCTGATCGGCCTGGGCGGCGAGGTCTTCCTGATCGCATCGGTGTACATGGTGATGCCGGTGGGCCGGCTGTCGTGGCGCCATGCGCTGCTCGGCGCCGGCACCGCGGCCGCGCTGTGGGAGCTGTCGCGCCACGCGCTGCTGTGGTACTTCGACACCCTGTCGCAGATCAGCACCGTGTACGGCTCGCTGACCACCGCGATCGCGGTGCTGCTGAGCCTGGAGGTGGCAGCCACGCTGCTGCTGCTGGGCGCCCAGGTGATCGCCGAGTACGAGCGCATCGGCCGGCCCGAGGCGCGCCGCGCCGCGCCGCAGCCGCTGCGCGCCGATGGCGGCGGTTGAGCGCAGGCGAAGCCCGCTCAGCGCGGCGCGAACAGCCCCGACTGCCGCGCCGCGTCGATCAACTGCGCGGCCAGTTCGGCGATCTGCCGGTTGACGTCCGCCGACGGCGCCGCGCTGGCGCGCGCGCTCCACATCAGCTTGCCGCTGGCCGCGTCGGTCAGCCCCGCGCTGGCGCCGAAGCCGGTTTCGGCCGGGCCGCCGGCGCCGATCGGTGCCGACATGCCGATGCCCACGCTGCCGCCGCTGCGGTAGCTGCCGCCAAAGCCGCCGATGCCGATGCCCACGCTCGGTGACGGCGCCAGCGCCGCCACCTCGGGCGTGATCGTGGTGCGCAGCAGCGCCGCCGCACCGCCGTCGCGCGCGGCGAGCAGCAGCGCGGCTTCATCGGCGGCGTCGTGGCCATCGGGCGCGGCCAGCGGATGCATGCCCGAGGCCAGCAGCTGCTCGGTCATGCGGTCGGCGCACAGCCGGCGCAGCGTCGGCTCGCTCGCCTGGCAGGCGACCATCACCTTGGCGCCGCGCGGCGGCTGGCCGGCGAACTGCGGGTCGCTCCACTGCGCGACCAGCCGGCTCGACGCGCAGCCGCCCAGCAGCGCGGCGGTGGCCAGCAGCGCGCTGGCCAGCCAGACAGACCGCGGCGTTCGCGGCACGGTGCGTGAATTCATCCGACGGCCCCACCCGGCCCGGACCCGCCGCGCCACAGCCGCTAGCGTACCAACAACACGCGCATGCCCAGCGGTGCGCCCGCGGCCCGGTCGAGCACCTGCACCGTCGCCTGCCGCGGCCTGAAGCCCTCGGGCAACGGCACGCTGCCGCGCAGCACTTCGTGCCGGCCCAGCGTCAGGCCGATCGGCTGCAGCGCGAGCGAGGCCGGCGCGCCGCGCGCCGATTCACCGGCCACGGTGAACTGCAGCACGCCGGCCAGCGGCTTGGACGAAGCCCCATCGCGCGTCAGCACCACGCGATAGTCCAGCGCGCCGTCGCGCGCACTGAACTGGCCGGCACGCACGCCGACGCTGCCGCCCCGGGGGTCGGGCGGCAAGGCCTCCAGCACCGACCGCAGGTCCTCGCTCAGGCGCTCGGCGCCGGCGCGGCTGCGTGCCAGCGCTTCGGCCGAGGCGGCGTTCTCGGCGCGCAGTTGCTGCAGCTGCTGCTGCGCGCGCGCCTGCTCGGCGCGCAACTGCCGCCGTTCGGCGTCGGCGCCGTCGAAGGCCTGCTGCAACGCCGCCGACTCGGCGCCGGACAGCCGCGGCGGCAGCACGCGCTGCTGCACGTACAACAGCGCGCCCGCGCCGCCGAGCGCGCCACACAGCAAAAGCCACAGCCAGCGCGGCACACGGCGGCGCGCGCGGTGGGAAGCACGCGGATCGAACAGGACGGGACGGGAACGCGAAAACACGGCAGTCGGGCATCGAATGAAGAAATCCAGTCGAAAGTTACTACGGCCACGGGTACCGGCTGCAACACGATGTGTCTGAGGTGCCCATCGAATTTCGCCTTCCAGCGGGCCGCACTTATGCCGCGAG
>CAYZGL010000283.1:0-4350 GCA_964477985.1 uncultured Rubrivivax sp.
CAGCGCGATGGGCACCACCGGCACCATCACCGGCGTGTCGCGCTACCTGAAGGAGCGCAACGCCGCGGTGCGCATCGTCGGTGCCCAGCCCAGCGAAGGCTCGCGCATCCCCGGCATCCGCAAGTGGCCGCAGGCCTACTTGCCCAAGATCTACGACGCCAGCTGCGTCGACGAGATCGTGCACGTGTCGCAGTCCGACGCCGAGGACATGGCGCGGCGCCTGGCGCGCGAGGAAGGCCTGTTCGCCGGCATCTCGGCCGCCGGTGCCTGCTGGGTGGCGCTGCAGCTGGCGCGCACGCTGCAAAAGGCCACCATCGTGTTCGTGGTGTGCGATCGCGGCGACCGCTACCTGTCCACCGGAGTGTTCCCCGCGTGAACTACCGCTTCTGCCCGCAATGCGCGACGCCGCTCGAGTGGTTGCCGGCGCTGGGAGACAGCGGCATGAAGGAGCGGCTGCGCTGCGCCGGCTGCGGCTGGACCCACTGGAACAACCCGACGCCGGTGCTGGCCGCGGTCATCGAATGCGCCGACCGCGGCGGGCGTGTGCTGCTGGCGAAGAACGCCGCCTGGAAGGGCAACATGTTCGCGCTGATCACCGGCTTCATGGAGGCCGGCGAGAGCCCCGAGCAGGGCCTCAGGCGCGAGGTGGCCGAGGAAACGGCGCTGCAGATCGACGCGCTGCAGCTGATCGGCGTGTACGACTTCCAGCGCATGAACCAGGTGATCATCGCCTACCACGCGCTGGCGCGCGGCGAAGTCCGGCTGTCGCCCGAACTCTGCGCATACAAGCTGTTCGAGCTGCAGGATCTGCGCTGCTGGCCCGCCGGCACCGGCATGGCGCTGGCCGACTGGCTGCGCTCGCGCGGTCACGAGCCGAAGTTCTTCGACCCGCCGGCGCGCACCTGAGGACGGGGCCGATGATCGAAGCGCAAAAGGAGATCGACACGCGCGGCCTGAACTGCCCGCTGCCGATCCTGAAGGCCAAGAAGGCTTTGGCCGACATGGCCAGCGGCGATGTGTTGAAGGTGGTCGCCACCGACCCGGGCTCGGTGCGCGACTTCCAGGCCTTCGCGCGCCAGACCGGCCACGAGCTGGTCGAGCAGACCATCACCGAAACCGAGTTCACGCACTACCTGCGGCGGCGCTGAAGGCCCATTTCATCGCTGCCGCCGCGCGGCGGAGTTCACAGCTCGATGCGGCGCAGGAACTCGCGAAAACCCGGTCCGAGCTCGGGATGCGCCAACGCCAGTTCGACGTTGGCCTCGAGGAAGCCTTCCTTGCTGCCGCAGTCGTAGCGCTTGCCTTCGTAGCGGTAGGCGAACACCTTCTCGCGGCGCAGCAGCGAGGCGATGCCATCGGTGAGCTGGATCTCGCCGCCCACGCCGCGCGGCTGCGACAGGATCTCGCGGAACACCCCCGGCGTCAGGATGTAGCGCCCGGCCACGCCCAGCCGCGACGGCGCCGCCTCGGGCGCGGGCTTCTCGACCATCTGCGCGACATCGACGATGCGCTCGTTGACCTCGCGCCCGGCGACGATGCCGTAGCGCCGCGTCTGTTCGGCCGGCACTTCCTGCACCGCCAGGATCGACGCGTGCCATTCGTCGAACTGCTCGACCATCTGCGCCAGCACCGGCTTGCCGTCGGCCGGGCCGACCATCAGGTCGTCGGCCAGCAGCACCGCGAAGGGGTCGTTGCCGACCAGGCGCTGGCCGCACAGCACCGCGTGGCCCAGGCCCAGCGCCTGCGCCTGGCGCACGTAGATGCATTCCATGTCGTCGGGCTTGACGCTGCGCACCACCTCGAGCAGGTCGCGCTTGTTGGCCTGCTCCAGCGCCACCTCCAGCTCGAAGGTCATGTCGAAGTGGTCCTCGATCGGCCGCTTGTGGCGCCCGGTGACGAAGATCATCTCGCGCACCCCGGCGGCGTAGGCTTCCTCGACCGCGTACTGGATCAGCGGCTTGTCGACCACCGGCAGCATTTCCTTGGGCTGCGCCTTGGTCGCGGGCAGGAAGCGGGTGCCCAGGCCGGCCACCGGAAAGATGGCTTTCTTCACCGACATCGGCATCTCTAGAATCCGTCGATCATGTCGGATCATTGTGGCACGCAGCCCCGCGCGCAGATTCGTGCGGCTGCGGCCTGGATCACATGGACGTGCTGATCCTCGAGCCGCTCGAACCCGAGGTGCTGCAGTGGATCGACGCGCGCCACACCGTGCGCTTTGCGCCGGAACTGCAGCATGACCCGCGCGCGCTGCGCCAGGCGCTGTCCAAGGTGCGTGCGCTGATCGCGCCGCCGTCGGTGGCGCTGGACGCGCAGGCCTTGCACTTCGCGCCGGCGCTGCGTGCCTTGGGCCGCCTGGGTGCCGGGGCCGAGAACGTCGACGTCGAGGCCTGCGCGCGCGCCGGCGTCGAGATCGTGCGCGCCGGGGCAGCCAGCGCCGCGGCCGAGGCCGAGTTCGCGATCGGTGCGATGCTGCAGATCCTGCGCCGCATGCCGGTGCGCAGCAACGACGGGCTGCTGGTCGGGCGCGAGCTGTCGGGGGCCACGGTCGGGCTGATCGGCATGACCGCGCCGGCGCGCCCGCTGGCCGACCTGCTGGGCGCCTTCGGCTCGAAGGTGCTGGGCTACGACCCGGCGCTGCACCCGTCCGACGGCTTGTGGCAACGCTGGCGCATCACCCCGGTGGGGTTGCGCGAGCTGGCCGAGCAATGCGACGTGCTGTGCGTGCTGCTCAACTACTTCACGCGCTACAAGGGCCTGCTCGGCGAGCGCTTCTGGCCGCACTGCAAGCGCGACCAGGTGCTGGTCAGCCTGGGCCATTCCGCGCTGTTCGACGAGGCCGCGCTGGCCGAGGCCATGGGCTCCGGCCGCCTCAGCGCGGCCTGGTTCGACAGCATGGAGCCGGGGCTGCTCAGCCCGGGCCGGCCGCTGCATGCGGCACGCGAGCTGCTGCAGTTGACGCCGCGGCTGGCGGGCACGACGCGCGAGTCGCGCATCCGTGCCGCCCGGGCCGTGGTGCGGCGCATCGACGAGATCCTGGGCGAAGCGCCGCGGCCCGAATTCAAGGCGACGAGCGCAGACGATTCGCTTGATCTCGCAGCCGGCCCAGCGTCCGACTGAAGTCTTCCAGCCGCTGGCGCTCCTGCGCCACCACGGCCGCCGGTGCGCGCTCGACGAAGCTGGCGTTGCCCAGCTTGGCGCTGGCCTTGGCCATTTCGGCGTCGATGCGCGCGATCTCCTTGGCCAGGCGTGCGCTTTCGGCCTCGACGTCGATGGCCACCTGCAGCGCCAGGCGCGCCGGGCCCTGCACGGCCACCGGCGTGCTGCGCGTGGCGGCAGCGAAGGCGCTGTCGTCGGCCAACTGGCGCACCTCGGACAGCCGCGCCAGCGCGCGCAGCACCGGCGCGGCCGAGGCGATGAACCCGGCATCGCCGGCCACCAGCAGCGGCACGCGTTCGCCCGGCGGCAGGTTCATCTCCGAGCGCAGCTGGCGCACGCTGCCCACCACCGCCTTGAGCCTTTGCGCCCAGGCATCGGCCGCGGCGTCGATGCGCTGCGGATCGGCTTGCGGGTACGGCGCGGTGACGATGCCCGCGCCCGCTTCGGCCGCGTTGCGGCCGGCCAGCGGGGCCACCTGCTGCCACAGCTCGGCGGTGATGAAGGGCGTGATCGGGTGCAGCAGCCGCAGCACGGCCTCCAGCACGCGCAGCAGCGTGCGCCGCGTTGCGCGCTGCTGCGCGGCGTCGCCGCTGGCCAGCTGCACCTTGGCGATCTCGAGGTACCAGTCGCAGTACTCGTCCCACACGAAGGCGTAGATCGCGTTGGCCGCGTTGTCCAGCCGGTAGTCGGCGAAGCCGCGCGCGGCTTCGGTCTCGACGCGCTGCAGCTCGCCGACGATCCAGCGGTCGGCCAGCGAGCAGGGCAGTGCGGTTTCGGCACGGCTGCCTTCGTTCAGCCCGGGCGGGCACGGCGCCATGCCGCGCTCGACATCGTCCAGCCCCTGCACCTGCATCAGCACGAAGCGCGTGGCGTTCCACAGCTTGTTGCAGAAGTTGCGGTAGCCCTCGCAGCGCTTGGCGTCGAAGTTGATGTCGCGCCCCAGGCTGGCGTAGCTGGCCATCGTGAAGCGCAATGCGTCGGCGCCGTAGGCCGGCATGCCTTCGGGGAACTCCTGGGTGATGCGCGCGGCGATCTTCGGCGCCGTCTCGGGCCGGCGCAGGCCGACGGTGGACTTGGCGATCAGCGTGGCCAAGTCCACGCCCTGGATCAGGTCCACCGGGTCGAGCACGTTGCCTTCGCTCTTGCTCATCTTGTGGCCCTGCGCGTCGCGCACCAGGCCGTGGATGTAGA
>CAYZGL010000284.1:0-4324 GCA_964477985.1 uncultured Rubrivivax sp.
GCCGCAATTGATCAACCGCCTGGGCTCGGCAGGTTTCTGCCGCCCAGGCTCCTAGTGCCGCGTCCCGACCGACGTAGCATGCGCGCATGAACGCCGCGCGCACCCCCCGCCAGTGGAGCCTGGGCCTGAAGCTGGCCCTGGTGGCGGTGCCCTTCCTGCTGCTCACGCTGCTGGCCATCGCCGCCACGCTGTGGGTGTCGTGGCAGCTCGAAGGCGGCGCCGCCGCGGTCAACGAAGCCGGCCGGCTGCGCATGCAGACCTACCGGCTGTCGCTGTCGCTGGCCACCGGCGACGAGGCCGCGCGGCGAGCGCAGGTCGAGGAGTTCGAGGACACGCTGTCGCTGCTGCGCCGCGGCGACCACGAGCGCCCGCTGTTCGTGCCGTGGGACGACAGCGTGCGCGCGCGCTTCGCCAAGGTCGAGCAGGACTGGCTCGCGCTGCGGCGCCAGCTGGACGGCGCAGTGCGGCCGCAGCCGGCCGCGCTGCGTGCGCAGGCGGCCGGCTTCGTCGCCGACATCGACGCGCTGGTCGGTGCGGTCGAAGCCCACATGTCGCGCTGGACGGCGCTGCAGCACCTGCTGCAGACCGCGGTGCTGGCGCTGGCGCTGGCCGCCGGCGCCGCGCTGCTGCTGACCGGCTACCGCTTCGTGCTCGAGCCGCTGTCGCAGCTCGAGCGCGCGATCCGGCGGCTGCAGGGCGGCGACTTCGACGCACGCATCCGCCCCAGCAGCAACGACGAGTTCAGCACCCTGGCCGCCGGCTTCAACCAGCTGGCCGGGCAGCTGCAGTCGGTGTACCGCAACCTCGAGGCCAAGGTCGCCGAGAAGACCTCGCAGCTGCAGGAAAAGGGCGAGCGGCTGCAAGCGCTGTACGACGTCAGCACGCTGATCGCCGGCGCCACCACGCTGGACGAACTGGCGCGCGGCTTCACGCAGCGCATCGCGCGCGTGGCGCGCGCCGACGCCGTGGCGTTGCGCTGGTCGGACGAAGACAACGCGCGCTACCTGCTGCTGGCCAGCCAGGGGCTGCCGCAGCACATGGTCGACCAGGAAACCTGCCTGAAGGCCGGCGACTGCGAATGCGGCGCGCCGCAGGCCGCCGCCGGCGCGCGCGTGATCCCGGTGCACAGCCTGCCGCGCGGCAACCTCGGGCACTGCACGCGCGCCGACTTCAAGACCATGGTGGCGCTGCCGGTGCGGCTGCACGAGCGCACGATGGGCGAGCTCGACCTGTTCTTCAACGCGCAGGTGGCGCCCTCGCCGGCCGAGCGCTCGCTGCTCGAAGCGCTGGTCGCGCACCTGAGCGCGGCGATGGAAAACCTGCGGCTGGACAGCCTGGCCAAGGAGGCCGCCGTGTCGGCCGAGCGCAACCTGCTGGCGCGCGAGCTGCACGACTCGATCGCCCAGTCGCTGGCCTTCCTGAAGATCCAGGTGCAGCTGATGCGCGACGCGCTGGCCAGCGGCCAGCGCCAGCGCATCGACGCCGTGCTGGCCGAGATCGACACCGGCGTGCGCGAAAGCTACGGCGACGTGCGCGAGCTGCTGCTGCACTTCCGCACCCGGGCCAACCACGAGCACATCGAACCGGCGTTGCAGACCACGCTGCGCAAGTTCGAGCACCAAAGCGGCATCAAGGCCAGCCTGAAGATGCAAGGCACCGGCCTGCCGCAGTCGCCCGAAGTGCAGATCCAGGTGCTGCACGTCGTGCAGGAGGCCTTGTCCAACGTGCGCAAGCATGCGCGCGCCACGCGCGTGTGGCTGGACGTGCAGCAACAGCCGCACTGGCGCTTCGAGGTGCGCGACAACGGCATCGGCTTCGACGCCGACGATCCGTCGCGCGGCGAGTCGCACGTCGGCTTGCGCATCATGGCCGAGCGCGCCGAGCGCATCGGCGCACAGCTCGAGGTGATCGCCACGCGCGGCCATGGCTGCTCGGTGATCCTCGAGCTGGTCCCGGCGGCCGCCCCGGCGCGCGCAGCGGCCGAAGCCGCGACCGCATGAGCCGCAGCAGCCCGCGTACGCCGGTGCGCATCCTGGTGGTCGACGATCACACCTTGTTCCGCCGCGGGCTGACCGCGCTGCTGTCGCGCGACCCCTCGCTCAGCGTGGCCGGCGATGCCGCCGATGCCGGCCAGGCGCAGCGCCGCGCAGCCGAGCTGCAGCCCGACCTGATCCTGCTGGACAACCACCTGCCCGGCGTCAGCGGCATCGCGGCGCTGCCGGCGTTGCGCCAGGCCGCACCCGCGGCACGCATCCTGATGCTCACCGTCAGCGAGGACGAGGCCGACCTGGCCGCGGCCTTGCGCGCCGGCGCCTGCGGCTATCTGCTCAAGACCATCGAAGGCGATGCGCTGGTCGGCGCGATCCACCGCGCGATGCGCGGCGCCAGCGTGGTGGCCGAGGAGCTGACCGACAAGCTGGTGGCCGCGCTGCGCGCCGGCTCGCCGCCGGCGGCCGAGCCCGAGGCGGCGCCGCCCTCGCCGCTGGCGCAGCTGTCGCCGCGCGAGCGCGAGATCCTGCGCGCCATCGCGCGCGGCGCCAGCAACAAGGAGATCGCGCGCGAACTCGGCATCGCCGAGACCACGGTGAAGATCCACGTGCAGCACGTGCTGCGCAAGCTGGGGCTGAGCTCGCGCGTGCAGGCCGCCGTGGCCGCCACCGCCCACGGCCTGGGCTGATTCCGGGCGGCCCGCGGCGCGCTGGCGCCTTGACGCCGCGCAAGCCAGGCACGCGAAGCATCGCAGGTAGTTCCTTCGAACGATGGCCGGCCGCGCCCGCCATCGTTCTTCCGGCCTGCCCCGGCCTTGCCTGCCGAAGGATGTTGCGCCGCAGCGCGGCCCCCTACAGTGCCCCCGATCAACGGGAGAAATGGATCGTGGACAACAACCGCAAGGCGCTGTCGGTGCTGGTGGTCAGCACGCTGGCATTTACCGTGTGCTTCATGGTGTGGATGATGTTCGGCGTGATCGGCATCCCGATCAAGAAGGCGCTGAACCTGAACTCCACCGAGTTCGGCCTGCTCACCGCCACCCCCGTGCTCACCGGCTCGCTGATCCGCGTGCCGCTGGGCATCTGGACCGACCGCTATGGCGGGCGCATCGTGATGGCGATCCTGATGCTGGTCACGGTGCCGGCGATCTGGCTGATGGCCTACGCCACGCAGTATTGGCAGTTCCTGGCGATCGGCCTGTTCGTCGGCCTGGCCGGCGGCGCGTTCTCGGTGGGCACGCCGTACGTCGCGCGCTGGTTCCCCAGAAGCCGCCAGGGCTTCGCGATGGGCGTGTACGGCGCCGGCAACTCCGGCGCGGCGGTCAACAAGTTCATCGCACCGGCGCTGGTGGTGGCCTTCGGCTGGGCGATGGTGCCGCAGGTCTATGCCGCGATCATGCTCGGCACGGTGCTGCTGTTCTGGCTGTTCAGCGCCAGCGACCCCGCGCACCTGGTGCCCAGCAACACCAAGTTCAGCGACCAGCTGAAGATGCTGAAGGATCCGAAGGTCATCAAGTACTGCCAGTACTACTCGATCGTGTTCGGCGGCTATGTCGCCCTGAGCCTGTGGATGGTGCAGTACTACGTCGGCGAGTACGGTCTGGACATCCGCGCCGCGGCGCTGCTGGCGGCTTGCTTCTCGCTGCCCGGCGGCGTGCTGCGCGCGGTCGGCGGCTGGCTGTCCGACAAGTACGGCGCGCACAGCGTCACCTGGTGGGTGATGTGGGTCAGCTGGATCTGCCTGTTCGTGCTGAGCTACCCGCAAACGCAGTTCACGATCGTCACCGTCGACGGGCCGAAGACCTTCCACATCGGCTTGAACGTCTACGCCTTCACCGTGCTGATGTTCGTGCTGGGCATCGCCTGGGCCTTCGGCAAGGCCAGCGTGTTCAAGTACATCAGCGACGAGTACCCGGCCAACATCGGCACCGTCAGCGGCATCGTCGGCTTGGCCGGCGGCATGGGCGGCTTCATCCTGCCGATCATGTTCGGCGCGCTGATGGACCTCACCGGCGTGCGCTCCAGCGCCTTCATGCTGATGTACGGCGTGGTCTGGGTGTCGCTGATCTGGATGTACTGGACCGAGGTGCGCAAGACCCAGCTGATGGGCACGCAAGCCAAGAAGTTCAGCCTGGCCGGCTGAGCAGCACCCCCTTCGAAGGACCCGCTATGAGCACCCCTGTGTCGTCCCACGCCGCGCCGTCCGGGCGCACCCACGGCGCGGACATCGCCGACTGGCGCCCCGAAGACGAAGCCTTCTGGGAAGCCACCGGCAAGAAGGTCGCCTACCGCAACCTGTGGATCTCGATTCCCGCGCTGCTGTGCGGCTTCGCGGT
>CAYZGL010000285.1:0-4316 GCA_964477985.1 uncultured Rubrivivax sp.
TGACCGAGCAGGACCCGTACAACAACGTGGTGCGCACCACCATCGAGGCGATGGCCGCGGTCTTCGGCGGCACGCAAAGCCTGCACACCAACAGCTTCGACGAGGCGATCGCGCTGCCCACCGAGTTCAGCGCGCGCATCGCGCGCAACACCCAGCTGATCCTGCAGGAGGAGACGCACATCACCAGCGTGGTCGACCCCTGGGCCGGCAGCTACCTGATGGAAAAGCTGACGCAGGACATGGCCGACAAGGCCTGGGAAATCATCGAAGAGGTCGAGGCGATGGGCGGCATGACGCGCGCGGTCGACTCCGGCTGGGCCAAGCTGAAGATCGAAGCCAGCGCCGCCGAGAAGCAGGCGCGCATCGACTCGGGCAAGGACGTGATCGTCGGCGTCAACAAGTACCAGCTGGCCGAGCACGACGAGATCGACATCCTCGAGGTCGACAACCTGAAGGTGCGCGACGGCCAGATCGCGCGGCTGCAGACAATCAAGGCCACGCGCGACGCCGCGCGGGTGCGCTCGGCGCTGCAGGCGCTGACGGCCGCCGCACAGTCCGGCCAGGGCAACCTGCTGGGCCTGAGCATCGAGGCGGTGCGCGCACGCGCCACGGTGGGCGAGATCAGCGACGCGCTGGAAGCGGTTTATGGGCGCCACCGCGCCGACATCCAGAAGGTGAGCGGGGTGTATGCCGCGGCTTACGACAGTGCCGAAGGCTGGGACAAACTCAAGGCCGAGATCGACGCCTTCGCCGAAGAGCAGGGCCGCCGCCCGCGCGTGATGGTCGCCAAGCTCGGCCAGGACGGCCACGACCGCGGCGCCAAGGTGGTGGCCACCGCGCTGGCCGACCTGGGCTTCGACGTCGACATCGGCGCGCTGTTCCAGACCCCCGAGGAATGCGCGCGCCAGGCGATCGAGAACGACGTGCACGCGGTGGGTGTCAGCACGCTGGCCGCCGGCCACAAGACGCTGGTGCCGGCGATCATCGCCGCGCTGCGCGAGCAGGGGGGCGACGACATCGTCGTCTTCGTCGGCGGCGTGGTGCCGCGCCAGGACTACGGCTTCCTCTACGACGCGGGGGTCAAGGGCATCTACGGCCCGGGCACGCCGATTCCGGCCTGCGCCAAGGATGTGCTGGAGCAGATCCGCAAGGCGCAGTCCGCCTGACGTGTCGTGGGTGATACAGTAATACTGTATTCAACCTGGAGCGTGCGCCATGGCCGTTTCCGTCCGCATGGACCCCTTGATGGAGAAGGAGCTCGAGCTCGCTGCCAAGCGGCAGGGCATCACCAAGTCGCAGTTCATCATCGACGCGGTGGAGCGCGCGCTCGGCCGCAAGGATCCGGCCGTGCTCTATCGCCAGGTGATGGAAGAGGCTGCCGGTTGCAAGGTGGGCAGCGGCACACCCGACGACGAGCTGCCGGGGCACAAGGCCGCGCTGCGCCAGAGCCTGCGCGCGGCTTACGAGCAGCAGCAGAACGACTACGCCGACTACCTGGCGCAGCGCGACGCGGCCAGGGGAAAGCCGGCTTGAAGGTGTGCCTGCTCGATGCCGGTCCGATGGTGGCGCTGTTCTCGCCGCAAGACCGCTTTCATGCGCAGTTCCAGCGCAGCATCCTCGGCGACCGCACGCCGGTGCAGCTGCACACCACCTGGCCTTGCGTCACGGAGGCCAGCCACCTGCTCGGGCCCCGCTACCGCCTGGCGTTGCTGCAATGGGTCGGCGCGGGCGGCGTGCAGGTGTTTCCCTTCGATGCCGCCGATCTGCTGCAGATGTGCCCCTGGATCGCGATGTACACGCAGCAGCCGCGCACCGAGATGGACCTGGCGGATGCCTCGCTGTACTGGCTGGCGGGCGAATCCGGCGTGACGCGCATCTGGACCCTGGACGTGCGCGATTTCTCGCGTTACCGCCTGCCCGACGGACGGGCCTTCGAGATCCAGTGATGAGCCCGCTCGCTGCCGCCGACAGTGCCCTGCGCGACGCGGTGCTCGACCGCGGCGCGCCGCTGCGCCAGCGCCGCGCCATCGCCAAGGCGATCACGCTGTTGGAATCGACCCGCGCCGACCACCGCCTGCGCGCCGACGCGCTGCTGGACGCATTGCTGCCGCACGCCGGCGGCGCCTTCCGCCTGGGCATCAGCGGCGTGCCCGGCGTGGGCAAGAGCACCTTCATCGAGGCCTTGGGCCTGTGGCTGATCGAGCGCGGCCACCGCGTCGCGGTGCTGGCCATCGACCCGTCGAGCAGCGTGTCGGGCGGCTCGATCCTGGGTGACAAGACGCGCATGCAGCGGCTTTCGGCGCAGCAGCAGGCCTTCATCCGGCCCAGCCCGTCGTCGGGCACGCTGGGCGGCGTGGCCGAGAAGACGCGCGAGGCCATGCTGGTGGCCGAGGCCGCGGGCTACGACATCGTCATCGTCGAGACGGTGGGCGTCGGCCAGAGCGAGACCGCGGTGGCCGGCATGAGCGACATGTTCGTGCTGCTGCAGCTGCCCAACGCCGGCGACGACCTGCAGGCGATCAAGAAGGGCGTGATGGAGCTGGCCGACCTGGTGGCCATCAACAAGGCCGACCTCGACCCCGACGCGGCGACACGCGCGCGCGCGCAGATCGGCTCGGCTTTGCGCCTGATCGGGCAGCAGGGCCGCCCCGAGCACAGCGACCCGGCGCTGTGGCATGCGCAGGTGATCCAGCTCAGTGCGCTGAAAGGGCAGGGCCTGGATGTTTTCTGGCAGCAGGTCAGCCGTTTTCGCGAACTGCAGACGGCCAGCGGCCGGCTGCAGCAGCGGCGCCAGCAGCAGGCCAAGGCCTGGATGTGGCAGCGCATCGATGCCGGGCTGCGCGCGGCGTTTCGCCGCCATGCGGCGGTGCGCGCCATGCTGCCGGCGACGCTGCAGCAGGTGGAAGGCGGCCGGCTCATCGCCTCGGTGGCGGCACGCCGGCTGCTCGCGGCAATGGGGCTGGATGCGGCGCCGGAGGGCGCGGCATGACGCCTCGCGAGTTGCAGCACCACCGCGGCAGCGCCGCCGCCGGTGGCCACCGCAGGGCTGGGACGGCCGCTGCGCATCCTTCACACGGCGGCCGGCCTGATGCCCGCCGCCGCGCTTTGCGACGACAACCCGGCCGGGCGCGATCCGGCCACTGCCCGAAGGTGATCCATGCACGACATCATTGAACAACTGGAACACAAGCGCGCCGCCGCGCGCCTGGGGGGCGGCCAAAAGCGCATCGACGCGCAGCACGCCAAGGGCAAGCTCAGCGCGCGCGAGCGCATCGAAGTGCTGCTCGACGTCGGCAGCTTCGAGGAATGGGACATGTTCGTCGAGCACCGCTGCGCCGACTTCGGCATGCAGGACACGCACATCCCCGGCGACGGCGTCGTCACCGGCTACGGCACCATCAACGGGCGGCTGGTGTTCGTTTTCAGCCAGGACTTCACCGTCTTCGGCGGCGCGCTGTCCGAGGCGCACGCCGAGAAGATCTGCAAGGTCATGGACCAGGCGATGAAGGTCGGCGCGCCGCTGATCGGCCTGAACGACTCGGGCGGCGCGCGCATCCAGGAAGGCGTGGCCTCGCTCGGCGGTTATGCCGAAGTGTTCCAGCGCAACGTGATGGCCAGCGGCGTGATCCCGCAGATCAGCATGATCATGGGGCCGTGCGCGGGCGGCGCCGTCTATTCGCCGGCCATGACCGACTTCATCTTCATGATCAAGGACACGAGCTACATGTTCGTCACCGGCCCCGAGGTGGTGAAGACCGTGACGCACGAGAACGTGACCGCCGAGGAACTGGGCGGCGCACTGACGCACACCACGCGCAGCGGCGTGGCCGACCTCGCGTTCGAGAACGACGTCGAGGCGCTGCTGATGCTGCGGCGCTTCTTCAACTACATGCCGGCCAGCAACCGCGAAAAGGCGCCGCACCGCCCGACGCAGGACCGCGTCGACCGCGCCGACACCAGCCTGGACACCCTGGTGCCGGAGAACCCGAACCTGCCGTACGACATCAAGGAAGCGATCGTCAAGACCGTCGACGACGCCGAGTTCTTCGAGCTGCAGCCCGGCCACGCCGGCAACCTCGTGATCGGCTTCGCGCGCATGGACGGGCACGTGGTGGGCATCGTCGCCAACCAGCCGCTGGTGCTGGCCGGCTGCCTGGACATCAAGAGCAGCATCAAGGGCGCGCGCTTCGTGCGCTTTTGCGACGCCTTCAGTATCCCCGTCATCACCTTCGTCGACGTGCCCGGCTTCATGCCCGGCACCGCGCAGGAGTACGGCGGCATCATCAAGCACGGCGCCAAGCTGCTCTACGCCTACG
>CAYZGL010000286.1:0-4277 GCA_964477985.1 uncultured Rubrivivax sp.
CTTCGCACGCCACATACGCAACCGTACGTTCCCTAAGTTCCTGACCTATGAGTAAACGCTGCCGCGCAGTCGGCCGGCGTCAGCCCGGCCGCTTCCCCCGGCCGCTTCCACATGGCCGGCCAGCCGCTTGACGACGGTCGGTGCGGCGAAGGTGGACAGCGGCCCGAGTGAGCGGCCCGGCGCGAACAGCTCGGCCGCATCGACGCCGCCGCTTTGCGGCACCACGTGCCGCGCGCCGGCCATCGGGTGCGCGATCGCGCAGAGGCCGCAGCCGTGCGGCATCGGTGCCGCGTAGACCATGGCATCGCCGGGCACGATGGCATCGACGCCGGCGAAGCAGCCCAGCCCCATCGTCGGCAGCTTGCGCTGCGCCGCAGCCGGCGCGGCGCTACCGGGCGTTGGCCTGCAGCTTGGGCTGGGCCGGCGCCGCGCGTTCGTGCGCCGGATGCAGTTCGCGGTCGCCGCGCGCATCGCGCATGCGCGTGACCAGCCCCATGCGGTTGAGCAGCGCGATGAAGGGCACCGGGTCGAGCTCCTCCACGTTCACCATGCCGCCCACATCCCAGCTGCCGTCGGCGATCAGCAGCGCCGCGGCCGCCGCCGGCACGCCCGCGGTGTACGAGATCGCCTGGCTGCCCACCTCGGCGCAGCAGGCCTCGTGATCGCACACGTTGTAGAGCAGCACTTCCTCGGGCCGGCCGCCGCGGCGTCCGCGCGCCAGCACGCCGATGAAGGTCTTGCCGGTGTAGCCCGGCGCCAGCGAGGCCGGGTCGGGCAGCACCGCCTTGACCACTTCCAGCGGCACCACCTGCTGGCCGCGCGCGGTGCGCACCGGCTGCTCGGACAGCAGACCCAGCTCGTGCAGCACGGTGAAGACCTGGATGTAGTGATCGCTGAAGCCCATCCAGAAGCGGATATCGGGCACGCCCAGCGTCTGCGACAGCGAGTGGATCTCGTCGTGCCCGGTCAGGTAGGCGACCTGCCGGCCCACCACCGGCAGCTCCCACTCCTTGCGGTGCTCGAACATTTTGCTGGCCTGCCACGCGCCACCCTGCCACGACCAGGCGGTGGAGGTGAACTCGCGGAAGTTGGTTTCGGGGTCGAAGTTGGTCGCGAAGTAGCGCCCGTGGCTGCCGGCGTTGATGTCGATGATGTCGATCGAATCCACGCGGTCGAAGGCGGCATCCAGCGCGTAGCGCGCGTAGGCGTTGACCACGCCGGGGTCGAAGCCCACGCCGAGCACCGCGGTGACGCCGGCCTGCTTGCAGGCCTGGCGGCGCTTCCACTCGTAGTTGGCGTACCACGGCGGCGCCTCGCAGACCTTGGCCGGGTCCTCGTGGATCGCGGTGTCCAGATAGGCGGCACCGGTGTCGATGCACGCCGCCAGCACCGACATGTTGACGAAGGGCGCGGCGACGTTGATGACGATGCGCGCGTTGGTCGAACGGATCAGCCGCTTCGTGGCCTCGACGTCCATCGCGTCCAGCGCATGCGCCTGCAGCCGTGCCGGGCGCGGCAGCGCGGCCATGCGCTCGACCGACGCGATGATGGCGTGGCACTTGTTCAAACTGCGCGACGCGATATGGATATCGCCCAGCGCCGCACCGTGCTGCGCGCACTTGTGGGCCACGACATGGGCGACGCCGCCGGCGCCGACGATCAGCACATTGCGCTTCATTCGCTCGCTCCTTCCCGCTCGATTCCCGTCCTGCCGCTTCAGGACAAGCTGCGGACGTACTCGTCGTACGAGAACTCCCGCACCACGCGCTCGCTGCCGTCCAGCTCGCGGATGGCGATGGACGGCATGCGCACGCCGTTGAACCAGTTCTTCTTGACCATGGTGTAGCCGCCGGCGTCGCCGATCGACAGGCGGTCGCCGACGCGCAGCGGCCGCGCCAGGCGCGCGTGCCCGAAGATGTCGCCGGCCAGGCAGGTCTTGCCGCAGATCTGGACCTCGTGCTCGCCGGCGCCGCCGCCGCCGATGGGCGCGGTTTCGCGGTAGATCAGCAGGTCCAGCATGTGCGCTTCGGTCGACGCGTCGACCACGGCCAGATGCCTGCCGTTGAAGCCGGTGTCCAGCACGCTGACCTCAAGCGTCGTCGTATCGCGCACCGCGGCCTCGCCGGGCTCGAGGTAGACCTGCACGCCGTAGGTGGCGGCAAAACGGCGCAAACGCTCGCACAGCGCATCGAGCGCATAGCCGGGCGCGGTGAAGCCGATGCCGCCGCCCAGGCTGACCCACTTCATGCGGCGCAGCAACTCGCCATGACGCCGTTCGAGCTCGCCGAGCAGCGCATCGAAGCGCTCGAAGTCGCGGTTCTCGCAGTTGTTGTGGATCATCACGCCGTCCAGGCGGTCGATGACCGACGCGATGCGCGCCGGGTCGGATTCACCCAGCCGGCTGAACGGGCGCGCCGGGTCGGCCAGGTCGTGGCCGGACACGCTGACGCCCGGGTTCAGCCGCAGGCCCAGCGGCTTGCCGGCGGCAGCACGCTCGAAGCGCAGCAACTGGTTGACCGAGTTGAAGATGATCTTGTCGCCGTGGGCGACGACCTCGTCGATCTCGTCGTCGGCAAAGGCCACGCTGTAGGCGTGGGTCTCGCCGCCGAACTTGTGCCGGCCCAGCTTGACTTCGTACAGCGACGACGACGTGCTGCCGTCCATGTACTCGCGCATCAGGTCGAACACCGACCAGGCGGCGAAACACTTCAGCGCCAGCAGCGCCTTGACGCCCGCGCGTTCACGCAGGCGCTGGATGACCTGCAGGTTGCGCAGCAGCGCGGCCTTGTCGATCAGGTAGTAGGGGGTGGCGATCATCGGCGGGCCTGCAATGGGTTCAACGATCGCCCAGCCCGGGCGCCGGGCGGCGGCCGCGCTTGGCGCCCACACGCTTGCCGCCGCCGATCGGGTCGATGACCACCGGCGCCTGGCCCGGCAAGGTCACCACCAGTTCGAGGCGCCCGCCCACGCTTTCGATGTAGTGACGCAAGGTGGACAGCAGCATGTCGTGGCGGTGCTCCAGTCGGGAGATGGTGTCCTGGCCGACACCCAGCGCGGCCGCCAGGTCTTCCTGGGTTTGCCTGGCGTTCCTGCGCAGGTCTTTCAAGCTGGTGTGCGGCAGGGCCTCGGCCGTGCCGGAGCTTCGAGCTTGCGCCGGCTGCGCCACGGCCTGCACGTCGCGGCGGGTGGTCATGTCCGAGTCCTTTGCCGCGGCTGCGCGGTTGTGCAGATTATGCTTTAAATATCATATGGCTTCAATACCATCACCCGGCGCCGCACCGCGGCGCGCCGGCCGCTGGGGGCTGCGCTCGGCGGCGAACGTGCATGGCGATCGCGCCGCCACGGCCGCCGCCGTCACTGCGCGATCGTGTCGGCCTGCACCGCACCGACGGGCCTGAGCTTGTGCGCGGCCGCGCGCACGTTCAGCCAGGCGCTGGCCGCGCCGCTGATGCCGATGATCGCCATGCCGGCCCAGCCCCAGCCGTCGGGCGCGACGCCGAACGCGACCCAGCCGGCCAGCGCGGCCACCGCAAGCTGTGTGTACTGGAAGGGCATCAGCGCCGACGCCGGCGCCTTGCCCAGCGCCAGGATCAGCAGCAGGTGCCCCGCGGTGCCGAGGACGGCCACCGCCAGCAGCGCGCCGACATGCACACCGGGGGCGGCCAGCAGCGTGTCGATCGGGTCGGCCATGCTGGCCAGCAGGATCGGCGTGGCGATCGCCATGCCCGTGGCACCGCTGTAGAAATTGGTGGTGAAGGGGTCTTCGTGCGGCGCAAAGCGGCTGGTCATGATCTGGAAGGCGGCATTGGAAAAGGTGGCCGCCAGCGGCAGCAGCGCCGCCCAGCCGACGATGCCGCTGCCCGGGCGGATCACGATCAGCGCGCCGGCGAAGCCGCCGGCCACCAGCGCCCAGCGCAGCGGCGAGATGCGCTCCTTCAGCCACAGCCGCGCCAGCAGCGTGGCCACCACCGGCGTCAGCATCACGATGGCGGTGAACTCGGCCACCGGCATGCGGCGCAGCGCGGCAAAGGCCATCGCCGACGAGAACGCGAGCAGCGCACCGCGGGCGATCTGGAACATCGGGTTGGCGCTGCGGAACGAACGCTGCTTGGACAGCACGATCCACAGCGTCATGATCGCCGCGTGCAGCCCGTAGCGTGCGGCCAGCACCAAGGCCACCGAGAAGTAGGCGCCGACGCAGCGCACCGTGGTGTCCATCACGGCGAAGCAGCTTGCCGCGCCGATGACCAGCGCGATGCCGAGCCAGGGCGGGTGGG
>CAYZGL010000287.1:0-4196 GCA_964477985.1 uncultured Rubrivivax sp.
GCGAACTGGCCGACCTTCATGCCGGGCCAGTTGTGGATGCCGAAGATGGCTTCCATCGGGAACTTGTCGAACAGCCCGTCCTTCATCATCTCGCGCGCGCCGCCGCCGCCTTCCTCGGCCGGCTGAAACACCAGGTACACGGTGCCGTCGAAGTGGCGGTGTTTGGACAAGTGCCGCGCCGCGGCCAGCAGCATCGCGGTGTGGCCGTCGTGGCCGCAGGCGTGCATCTTGCCGGGGCAGGTGCTGGCGTGCGCGAAGTGGTTGTGCTCGGTCATCGGCAGCGCGTCGATGTCGGCGCGCAGGCCGATGGCGCGGCTGGAGCTGCCGTTCTTCACGATGCCGACCACGCCGGTGGTGCCCAGGCCGCGGTGGATCGGGATGCCCCAGTCGCTCAGCGCCTGCGCGATCACGTCGGCGGTGCGCTTTTCCTGGAAGCACAACTCGGGGTGCGCGTGGATGTCGCGTCGCATGGCGGCGATGCTGGCCGCGTCGGCCAGGATGGATTCGATGAGCTGCATACGGCCTCCGGCTGCGAAGAAATCATCTTACCGCCGCACCGTGCGGGCCGGGGGGCAGGTGCCGGCGGTGCGGCGCCGGGGCCGCGATCACCGGCCTCGCGCCGGGCCATGCCGGGCGTGCCATGATGCGCCGATGAACGCCGCATTGCCCTTGCGCACCGTGCACGGCGCCTGCCCGCACGACTGCCCCGACACCTGCGCGCTGCAGGTCACCGTGCAGGACGGGCGCGCGATCCGCGTGCAGGGCCACGCCGAGCACCCGCCCACGCATGGCGCGCTGTGCACCAAGGTGTCGCGTTACATCGAGCGCAGCTGCCACGCCGATCGCCTGTTGCAGCCGCTGAAGCGGGCCGGTCCCAAGGGCTCGGGCCGCTTCGAGCCGGTGGGCTGGGACGAGGCGCTCGGCGCCATCGCGGCGCGGCTGCAGGCCATTGCCGCGCGCGACCCGCAGGCCATCGTGCCCTACAGCTACGCCGGCACGATGGGGCTGGTGCAGGGCGAAGGCATGGCGGCGCGCTTCTTCAACCGGCTCGGCGCGTCGAGGCTGGAGCGCACCATCTGCGCCACCGCCGGCGGCGAGGCGCTGGCCGCCACCTACGGCGCCAAGCTCGGCATGCACGTCGAGCACTTTGCCGAAAGCAGGCTGATCCTGATCTGGGGCAGCAACTCGATCACCTCGAACCTGCACTTCTGGACCTGTGCGCAAGCCGCCAAGCGGGCCGGCGCCAAGCTGGTGTGCATCGACCCGCGTCGCAGCGAGACCGCCGACAAATGCCACGAGCACCTGGCGCTGCTGCCCGGCAGCGACGGCGCGCTGGCCCTCGGCCTGATGCACGAGCTGATCCGCAACGACTGGCTGGACCACGACTACCTGGAGCGCCACGTGCACGGCTGGCCGGGCCTGCGTGAGCGCGCATTGCAGTGGCCCACCGAGCGCGCGGCGCAGGTCTGCGGCTTGCAGCCCGAGCAGATCCTCGCCTTGGCGCGCGACTACGGCAATACCCGTCCGGCGGCGATCCGCCTGAACTACGGCATGCAGCGGGTGCACGGCGGCGGCAATGCGGTGCGGCTGATCGCGCTGCTGCCCTGCCTGACCGGCGCGTGGCGGCATCGTGCCGGCGGGCTGCTGCTGTCCAGCTCGGGCTGGTTCGTGCCGGCGCGCGACGACGCCGCGCTGCACCGGCCCGATCTGCTGGCCGGCCGGCAGCCGCGCCATATCAACATGGTCACCATCGGCGACGACCTGCAGCGCGAGGCCTCGGCCGCGTTCGGGCCGAAGATCGAGGCGCTGCTGGTCTACAACAGCAACCCGGTGGCGGTGGCGCCGCACGGTGCCAGGGTGCGGCAGGGCTTCGCGCGCGAGGACCTGTTCACCGTGGTGCTCGAGCACTTCATGACCGACACCGCCGACCTGGCCGACTTCGTGCTGCCGGCGACCACGCAGCTCGAGCACCTGGACGTGCACACCTCGTACGGCCATACCTATGCGCTGATCAACGAGCCTGCGATCGCGCCGCTGGGCCAGGCCCGGCCGAATTCGCGGATCTTCCGCGATCTGGCCGCGCGCATGGGCTACACCGAGCCGTGTTTTGCCGACAGCGACGAGACGCTGGCGCGCGCCGCGTTCAGGCGCGAGTACGTCGACTTCGACCAGCTGCGCGCCCACGGCTGGGTCAAGCTGCGGTTGCCCGACGCGCCCTTTGCCGACGGCGGCTTCGCCACGCCCAGCGGCAAGGCGATGGCCGACGCGCCGGGGCTGGGCGTGCCCGACCACGTGCCCAACCACGAAAGCGTGGCTTCGGCGCCCGCACTGGCCGCGCGTTATCCGCTGGCGATGATCTCGCCGCCGCCGCGCAACTTCCTGAATTCCACCTTCGTCAACGTCGACAGCCTGCGCGCCATCGAAGGCGAACCCGTGCTCGAGATGCACGCCGGCGATGCCGCCGCGCGCGGCATCGCCGACGGCATGGCGGTGCGCGTCTTCAACGACCGCGGCAGCTGCCGCTGCCGCTGCCGCGTCAACGGGCGGGCGCGTGCCGGCGTGGTCAACGCGCTGGGGCTGTGGTGGCGCAAGCTCACCGCCGACGGCTGCAACGTCAACGAGCTGACGCACCAGCGGTTGACCGACATCGGCCGCGCGCCGGCCTTCTACGACTGTCTGGTCGAGGTCGAGCCGGCCGAGCGGTGAACGGGTGCTGCGGCGCCGTGGGCTGATGGCGGGGCTGGGCGCAGGCGGTGCGGTCGGGCTGGCCGCGCTCGCGCTGTGCCTGGGCAGCGGCTGCAGCGATCTGGCCTACTACCGGCAATCGGTGCAAGGCCATCTGGACTTGCTGTCGCGCGCCAAGCCGGTGGACGAATGGATCGCGCAGGCCGATACCCCCGCGGCACTGAAGCAGCGCCTGGCGCTGGCCAAGCGCATGCGCGAGTTTTCGGTGCAGGTGCTGCAGCTGCCCGACAACGCCAGCTACCGCACCTATGCCGACCTGCAGCGCCCCGCAGCGGTGTGGAACGTGGCTGCGGCGCCGGCGCTGTCGCTGCAGTTGAAGAACTGGTGTTATCCGGTCACCGGCTGCGTCGCCTACCGTGGCTATTTCGACAAGGCGCAGGCCGAGGCGCTGGGTGGGCAACTGCGTGGCACAGGCTGGGATGTCGCTGTGTATGCGGTGCCGGCCTATTCCACGCTGGGTTGGAGCAACTGGCTGGGCGGCGACCCGCTGCTCAACACCTTCGTCGGCGGCTCCGAAGGCGAGCTGGCGCGGCTGATCTTCCACGAACTGGCGCACCAGCAGCTGTACATCGCCGACGACACCATGTTCAACGAGTCCTTCGCCGTGGCGGTGGAGCGCATCGGCGTGCGGCTGTGGCTGCAGCAGCACGGCAGCGAGGCGGCGCGTGCGCAGTACCGCGAGACCCGGCAGCGGCGCGAGGATTTTCGCGAGCTGACGATGCGCTGGCGCGAGCGGCTGCAGCAGCTGTACGCGTCGGGCCTGCCCGATGCGCAAAAGCTCGCGGCCAAGGCCGAGCTGCTGCAGGGCTTGCGCGACGAATACGCGCAGCTCAAGCAGCAGCGCTGGGGCGGTTATGCCGGCTACGACGCGTGGTTCGCCCAGGTCGACAACGCGTCGCTGGGGGTGCTTGCCGCGTACGACGAAGCGGTGGCCGACTTCGAACGGCTGTTCGAACAGCAGGGGCGCGACTTCACGCGCTTCTATGCCGAGGCGGCGCGCATCGGCGCCTTGCCGAAGGACCAGCGCCACGCCACACTACGCGCCGTTGCATAGCCTGCAGGAGCAGCCCTCGTGTCCCAGATCCGCATCCACCGTGAACACAGCCTCGGCCTGGCCAAGGCGCGCAAGGTCGCCGCGCAATGGGCCGACGACGTGAAGAAGGACTTCGGCATGGAGTGCACGGTGAGCGAGGGCAAGCACGGCGACACCGTCGAGTTCACGCGCTCGGGCGTCAAGGGACACCTGATCGTGGCCGCCGACCACTTCGACCTGGATGCCAAGCTCGGCTTGCTGCTGGGCGCCTTTCGCAAGACCATCGAAAAGGAAATCCAGGACATCCTCGACCGGCTGCTGGCCGCCAGTGCGGCCAAGCCGGCGGCGCACAAGCCGAAGAAGTACTCATAGGTCAGGAACTTAGGGAACGTACGGTTGCGTATGTGGCGTGCGAAGT
>CAYZGL010000288.1:0-4192 GCA_964477985.1 uncultured Rubrivivax sp.
TTCCTGCATGAGTGATTCCACCGCTTTCATCCCGTTTGCCCGTCCCGACATCGGCGAGGCCGAGATCGACGCCGTCGCGCGCGCCATGCGCTCGGGCTGGGTGACGACGGGGCCCGAGACACGCGCCTTCGAGCAGGAATTTGCCGCCTACCTGGGTGGCGGTGTGCAGGCGATTGCCGTCAACTCCGCCACCGCCGGCCTGCATCTGGCGCTGGAGGCGATCGGCGTGGGGCCGGGCGACGAGGTGATCGCGCCCACGCTGACCTTCACCGCCACGGTGGAGGTGGCGCGCTACCTGGGCGCGGATGCGCGGCTGGTGGACGTCGATCCAGTCACGCTCAACATCGACCCGGCGGCCATCGAGGCCGCCATCACCGCGCGTACCAAGGCCATTCTGCCGGTGCATTACGGCGGTCTGGCCTGCGACATGGCGGCCCTTTTCGACATCGCGCGCCGCCACGGCCTGCGGGTGGTGGAGGACGCGGCGCACGCGCTGCCCACCACCAGCGGCGGCACGCTGGTGGGTCGCCTGCCCAGCGCGGCGGCGGTGTTCAGCTTCTACGCCAACAAGACCATGACCACGGGCGAGGGCGGCATGGTGGTCACGCATGACGACGCGCTGGCGGCGCGCATGAAGGTGATGCGCCTGCACGGCATCAGCCGCGATGCGTTCGACCGCTTCACCAGCCGGACGCCGGCGTGGTATTACGAGATCGTGGCGCCCGGCTTCAAGTACAACATGACCGACATGGCGGCCGCGCTGGGCCGCGTGCAGCTCGCGCGCCTGCCGACCTTCGTGCAGCGGCGCCAGCGGCTGGCGGCGCGCTATCTGCGCGAGCTGGCCGACCTGCCGCTGGTGCTGCCGGCCGACGCGCCGGCGGGCGACACGCACGCCTGGCACCTGTTCGTGCTGCGCCTGTCGGACGCGGCCGGGGTGACGCGCGATGAGGTGATTCAGCGCCTGTCGCAGGCCGGCATCGGCACCAGCGTGCACTACGTGCCGCTGCACCGCCAGCCGTATTGGCAGCATCGCTACGGCCTGAAGCCCGAGCAGTTCCCGCACGCCGAGCGCGCGTATCAGCGCATGCTCAGCATCCCGCTGTTCACGGCCATGAGCGACGACGAGCAGGGCCGCGTGATTGCGGCCTTGAAGGCCATCCTGCGGTGACGCCTGCGAATCTTAAGCCGCCCGCCGCGACCGCCGACGCGCTGGCCTGGGTCGACGCGCACCGCGCCTGCCTTGGCTGGCGCGCGCGCGCCGGGGCGCGGCGCAATGGTTGGCGCTTTTTTGCCGCCGGCGAGCTGCCGCCGGCCGAGGCGCGCTTCAGCCTCGGCGTACTCAGCGTGGCCTCGGCCGCCACGCGCTGGGGCCGGTGGGGCGCCCGCATCGACGACGTGCTGGCCGGCCGCGACCGCCTGCTCAGCCCCTGGACGCGCCAGCACGCGGTGCACCTGCATGTCTACCGTCGTCCTGCATGAGCCGAGCGTCCGTCGCCGCCAAGCGCGCCATGGACCTGGCGCTCACGCTGGCCGCGTTGCCGCTGGCGCTGCCGCTGATGGCGCTGATCGCGCTGTGGGTGCGGCTGGATTCGCCCGGGCCGGCGCTGTTTCGCCAGCAGCGCGTGGGGCGGGGTGGACGGCTGTTTCGCATCCACAAGTTCCGCACCATGCACGTGGATGAGGCGCATGGCGCGCAGATCACGACCGCGCACGACGCGCGCATCACGCGCGCCGGGCGCTGGCTGCGGCGCAGCAAGCTCGACGAGCTGCCGCAACTGATCGACGTGCTGGCCGGCAACATGAGCCTGGTCGGCCCGCGCCCCGAGGTGCCGCGCTACATGGCGCTGTACCCCGACGAGGCGCGCCGCCTGATCCTGAGCGTGCGCCCCGGCATCACCGACCGCGCGGCGATCGCGTTTCGCGACGAGGAGCGCCTGCTGGCCGAAGCCAGCGATCCCGAGCGCGCCTACGTCGAGCAGGTCATGCCGATCAAGCAGCGCCACTACCTCGACTACGTGGCCACGCGCAGCCTGGTCGGCGACCTGCGCATCCTGTGGGACACCCTGGGCGCCGTCTGGCGTGGACGCTGATGGATTTCAAGCAAAATCGGGCTCCGGTGCCCGTCTATTTTGCGCGAGCAGCTATGAAAACAATATCAAACAAGGACCGGTTCGGCCCCGCCTGCGGCCCAGCGCCGCAGCCGCGATGCTGAATGCGCTGCGTCACCTGGTGGTCAGCAAGAGCTGGTGGGTCGACCTGCCGCTGATCGCGCTGGCCTGGTGGGCGGCGTTCTGGCTGCGCTTCAACCTCGGCCTGCCGCGCCCGTACATCGACCATGCGGTGCAGACCACGCCCATCGTGCTGCCGGCCATGGCGCTGGGGCTGGCGCTGCTGCGCGTGCCGCGCCAGTCGTGGCGCTACGTCAGCCTGGCCGACCTGCGCCAGCTTGCGCTGGGCGTGGCGCTGGGGGCCTTGCTGACCACGACGGCGGTGATGGGCCTGCGCATCGAGGGCTTTCCGCGCTCGGTGTTCCCGATCGCCGCGCTGCTGACGCTGGTGCTGCTGGCCGGCGCGCGCGCGAGCTGGCGCACGCTGATCGAGGGCGTGCACGCGCGCGATCACGCGAGCGCGACCGCGGCGCGGCCGCTGCTGATCGTGGGCACGCTGGAGGAGGCCGACCAGACGCTGCGCGCGCTCAAGGGCGTGACGCACTGGCGCGTGGCGGGCGTGCTGTCGCCGCATGGGCAGGATCAGGGCCGCACGCTGCAGGGCGTGGCGGTGCTGGGCACGCCCGAGGCGCTGGGCGACATCGCGGCCGAGCGGCGCGTGGGCACGGTGTTGCTGGCCAGCGCGCCGGGGGCCCCGCTGCGGCGCGAGGTGATGATGCGCTGGGCCGGCTCGGGCCTGACCCTGCTCACCCTGCCCAGCGCCGACGAGCTGCTGCGCCCGGACGCCCCGGCCGCGCCGCGCGCGGTGCGGCTGGAAGACCTGCTGGGGCGCAGCCCCGTGGCGCTGGATCACCAGGGCCTGGCCGCGCTGTTTGGCGGCCAGACCGTGCTGGTGACGGGCGCCGGCGGCTCCATCGGCAGCGAGCTGTGCCGCCAGGTGGCGCGCCTGGGCGCGGCGCGCCTGGTGTGCGTCGACGTGTCCGAGTTCGCCACCTACCGGCTGGAGCAGGAACTGCGCCAGGCCTTCCCGGCCATGGCGGGCAGCTACTACACCGCCAGCGTGCGCGAGCCGGAGCGCCTGCGCGCCATCGCGCGCGCGCACCGGCCAGCCGTGGTGCTGCACGCCGCCGCCTACAAGCACGTGCCGCTGATGGAGGCGGGCAACGAAATCGAGGCCCTGCGCACCAACGTGCTGGGCACCCTGAATGCCGCGCGCGTGGCGGGCGAGCTGGGCGCGGCGCGCTTCGTGCTGGTGTCCACCGACAAGGCCGTCAACCCCACCAGCGTGATGGGTGCCAGCAAGCGCCTGGCGGAGCAGTGCGTGCAGGCGGTGGCGGGCGAGCACCCGGCCACGCAGTACGTGTCGGTGCGCTTTGGCAACGTGCTGGGCTCCAGCGGCTCGGTGGTGCCGCTGTTCGAGGCGCAGATCGCGCGCGGCGGGCCGGTCACCGTCACGCACCCGGACATCGTGCGCTACTTCATGACCATTCCCGAGGCCGCGCAACTGGTGCTGCAGGCCGGGCTGATGGGGCATTCGGGCCAGATCTTCGTGCTCGACATGGGCGAGCCGGTGAAGATCGTCGAGCTGGCGCGGCTGCTGATCCGCCTGTCGGGCCGCACCGAGGCCGAGGTGCCGATCGCCTTCACCGGCCTGCGTCCGGGCGAGAAACTGTACGAGGAGCTGCTGGCCGACGACGAAACCACCGCGCCCACGCCGCACCCCAAGCTGCGCGTGGCGCGCGTGGCCCCTGCGGCGCCGGGGACGGCCGCGCGCATCGAGGCCTGGATCGACGGCGCCGGTGTCGACCCCGAGCCGGCGGCGCTGCGCGCGGGCCTGCGCGCGCTGGTGCCGGAATACCGACCGCCGACCACCGAGTAGTGAGCCACTGCCAACTGCTGCGCACACTGGATAAGCGTCGCTTGCCGTCGACCAAGCAGAGCGTCAGGGCGGTGCTTGGTCAATGCCGCTGCGGCTCAGCATGTCGGCCACCAGCTCCAGCCGCAGCAGCGGGCTGTCCAGGCTC
>CAYZGL010000289.1:0-4190 GCA_964477985.1 uncultured Rubrivivax sp.
CCGATCATCTCGCCGGCCTGGGCGCCGAGCGGCAAGGAACTGGCCTACGTCTCGTTCGAGAGCCAGAAGGCGGTGGTGTGGGTGCAGGACATCAGCTCGGGCCAGCGCCGCATGATCGCCAACTTCCGCGGCTCGAACAGCGCGCCGGCCTGGTCGCCCGACGGCCGCGAATTGGCATTGACGCTGTCGCGCGACGCCGTGGCGCAGATCTACCTGATCTCGCGCGACGGCGGCACCCCCCGGCGCTTGACGAACAGCCCGGCCATCGACACCGAACCCACCTTCACACCCGACGGGCGGCAGATCTATTTCGTCAGCGACCGCGGCGGCGGCCCGCAGATCTACCGCATGGCGGCCGGCGGCGGCAACGCCGAGCGCGTCAGCTTCAGCGGCAACTACAACGTCAGCCCGGCGGTCAGCCCCGACGGGCGCACGCTGGCCTACATCACGCGCCAGGGCGGCGCGTTCAAGCTGATGGTGCAGGAGCTGGGCGGCGGCGGCGCGCCGGTGGCCATCACCGACACCAGCGAGGACGAGAGCCCGAGCTTCGCGCCCAACGGCCGGCTGCTGGTCTACACCAGCCGTGCGCAAGGGCGCGACGTGCTGATGACGACGACGCTGGACGGCAAGATCAAGAGCCGGCTGCTGACCACCGGGGCGGACATGCGCGAGCCCGCGTGGGGCCCGTTCGGCCGCTGAGCCTTCGCGACGATCGCACTTCACAGGATTCACAGGAGAACGACGATGCAACGAACCTTCCTTGGCGCTGCGGTGCTGGCGCTGGCCGCGGCGGTCGCCGGCTGCAGCTCGACCAAGCTCGACGAGGCGCCGGTGGAAAGCCGCAACGTGCCCGCGGCCGCGCCGGGCGCGGGGGGCGCCGGTGCCGGCGGCACCGCGCAGTCCAACGTCGCCACGGTGGACCTGGCCAAGCAGAACGCCGACGCGGCGCGCGCCGCGGCGCTGGCGCAGCGCACCGTGTACTTCGACTTCGACAGCTTCGTCGTGCGCGACGAGTTCCGCCCAATGCTCGAGGCCCATTCCAAGGTGCTGGCCGCCAACCGCAGCAAGCGCATGGCGCTGGAAGGCCACACCGACGAGCGCGGCAGCCGCGAGTACAACCTCGCGCTCGGCCAGAAGCGCGCCGAAGCCGTGCTGCGCACGATGGTGCTGCTGGGCGCTCCCGAGGCGCAGCTCGAGGCCGTGAGTTTCGGTGAGGAACGCCCGGCAGTGCCCGGCAGCGGCGAGGAGGTCTGGGCCAAGAACCGCCGCGTCGAACTGAGGGACCGCTGATGCGGCGCCCGGCCGCCGCGGCGCTGTGCGTGATGCTTGCCGCCGGCGCGGCGCAGGCGCAGCTGTTCGCCGACGACGACGCGCGCAAGGCCATCCTCGACCTGCGTTCGCGGCTGTCGCAAAGCGAGGAGCAGGCCAGGACACGCCAGGCCGAGACGAGCGAACAGCTGCAGTCGCTGCGCCGCAGCCTGCTCGACCTGAATACCGAGCTCGAGACGATGCGCGCCGAAGCCGCGCGGCTGCGCGGCAGCAACGAACAGCTCGTGCGCGACGTGGCGGAGCTGCAGCGCAAGCAGCGCGACGCGACCCAGGCCGTCGACGACCGGCTGCGCAAGGTCGAGCCGCAGAAGGTGGTGATCGAAGGCCGCGAATTCACGGTCGACCCCGAGGAGAAGCGCCAGTACGACGACGCCCTCGCGGTGCTGCGCAGCGGCGATTTCGACAAGGCGGCGCAGGCCTTCACCTTGTTCATCGGCCGCTGGCCGGCCAGCGGCTACGCGCCCACGGCGCGCTACTGGCAGGGCAATGCGCTGTACGGCAAGCGCGACTACCGCGAGGCGATCAACGCCTTTCGCATGTTCCTGGCCAAGGCGCCGGGCAGCGAGCGTGCGGGCGAGGCGATGCTGGCCATCGCCAACAGCCAGGCCGAGATGAAGGACAAGGCCGGCGCGCGCAAGACGCTCGAGGACCTGATCAAGGCCTACCCGAAGTCCGAGGCGGCCGTGGCCGCCAAGGAGCGGCTGGCGGCGTTGAAGTAGCGCGGCCCGCCGCGGCGGCGCACAGCGGCTGGCCCACGCATGCACGAGGCGGACCTGCCCGGCCTGACGGCCACCGTGCTGTGGGCCGCGTTCGCGCTGGCCGTGGCCTTCGGCGCGATCGCGCAGCGCACCCACTTCTGCACCATGGGCGCGCTGGCCGACATCGTCACCCTGGGCGACTGGACGCGCATGCGCATGTGGGGGATGGCCATCGGCGTGGCGATGATCGGCTTCAATGCCATGGTGGCGCTGGGCTGGGTCGATGCCGCCAACAGCATCTATGCGGCGCCGCGCTGGACCTGGCTGTCGAACCTGATCGGCGGCTTGCTGTTCGGCGTGGGCATGGTGCTGGCGTCGGGCTGCGGCAGCAAGACGCTGGTGCGCGCGGGCGCCGGCAACCTGAAGTCGCTGGTGGTGCTGCTGGTGTTGGCGCTGTGCGCCTACGCCACGATGCGCGGCGTGCTTGCGGTGGTGCGCGCCGCCACGCTGGACACCGTGGTGCTCGAGCTGCCGGCCGGGCAGGATCTGCCGTCGCTGCTGGCGCATGCCAGCGGTGCGCCGCGCCGCGCGCTGGCGCCGGCGCTGGGCGGCGGGCTGGGCCTGGGGCTGCTGGGCTGGGCGCTGCGGCGCCCCGAAGGCCGCAGCGGCGGCGTGCTGCTCGGCGGCCTGGGCATCGGCGCCGTCGTCGTCGGCGTGTGGTGGGTGTCGGGGTGCCTCGGCTTCGTCGCCGAGCATCCGGTGACGCTCGAGCCGGCGTTCCTGGGCACCAGCACGCGGCGCATGGAAAGCCTGAGCTTCGTCGCGCCGGTGGCCTATGCGATGGACTGGCTGATCCTGTTCAGCGACACCCGCCGCGTGCTGACGCTGGGCATCGTCAGCGTCTTCGGCGTGGCGCTGGGCTCGGCGCTGGTCGCGCTGGGCAGCGGCCGCTTTCGCTGGGAAGGCTTTGCCGGCGCCGAGGACACGGCCAACCACATCGTCGGTGCCGCGCTGATGGGCGCGGGCGGCGTCACCGCGCTGGGCTGCACCATCGGCCAGGGCTTGAGCGGCGTCAGCACGCTGGCGCTGGGCAGCTTCGCCGCTTTGGGCGGCATCGTGGCCGGCGGCGTGCTCGGCCTGCGCTACCAGGCCTGGCGCGTGGAGCGCAGCCTTTGAGCGCGCTGCAGTGCTCCGGCGCCGAGCCCGCCGACCTCGAGCGCCGCTTCGGCGCGCTGCGCCGGCTGTACGGCGACGCCGGCTACGCGCGGCTGCGTGCGGCACGCGTGGCGGTGGTCGGTGTCGGCGGTGTCGGCTCATGGGCGGCCGAGGCGCTGGCGCGCTGCGGCGTGGCCGGCCTGGTGCTGGTCGACCTGGACCACGTCGCCGAAAGCAACATCAACCGCCAGGTGCAGGCGCTGGGCTCGACGCTGGGCCAGGCCAAGGTGCAGGCGCTGCGCGAGCGCATGGCCGACATCCACCCGGGCTGCGAGGTGGCGGCGGTCGAGGAGTTCGTCGACGCGCACAACTGGCCCGCCTTGCTGCCGGCGCCGGTGGACGTGGTGATCGACGCCTGCGACCAGGTGCGCGCGAAGACCGCGTTGGCCGCCTGGGCGCTGCGCGGCACGCACCGGCTGGTGACGGTGGGTGCCGCCGGCGGCAAGCGCCTCGCCCATCGCGTCGAAGCCGGCGACCTCGCGGCGGTGACGCACGACCCGCTGCTGGCCGCATTGCGCCAGCGCCTGCGGCGCGAGCACGACGCGGCGCGCAAGGGTGCGATCGGCGTGCGCTGCGTGTTCTCGCGCGAAACCGTGACGCGGCCGCCCGGCGCGTGCGACGCCGTCGACGGCTCGTTGAACTGCCACGGCTATGGCTCCAGCGTCGCCGTCACGGCCAGCTTCGGCATGGTTGCGGCCGGCGAGGCGATCGAGTTGTGCCTTGCGCCGGCCTTGCGGCCACCGCCGCCCGCCTGTCTATAATGCGCGCCTCTACTGGATGGGTTGTTAGCTCAGTCGGTAGAGCAGCGGACTTTTAATCCGTTGGTCGCAGGTTCGAATCCTGCACAACCCACCACTCGAGTGATCGAGCGGGCTCTTAGCTCAGTTGGTAGAGCAGCGGACTCTTAATCCGTTGGTCGAAGGTTCGAATCCTTCAGGGCCCACCAAA
>CAYZGL010000290.1:0-4170 GCA_964477985.1 uncultured Rubrivivax sp.
GGCGCGCCCGGCAGGCCGACCTTGGTGAGGCCGGTGCGGATCGGCGACTGGCCGGTGATGAAGGCGGCGCGCCCGGCGGTGCAGCTTTGCTGGCCGTACCAGTCGGTGAACACCGCGCCTTCGCGGCCGATGCGGTCGATGTTCGGCGTCTTGTAGCCCATCATCCCCAAGTTGTAGGCGCCGACGTTGAACTGGCCGATGTCGTCGCCCCAGATCACCAGGATGTTCGGCTTGCCGGCGCCGCCGGCCGGTGCCTGCGCCCACGCCGGCGCAGCAGCCGCCGCGCCGAGCAGCAATGTAGCCGCGAGTTTTTGCATCGATTTCATCTCGCTCTCCTTTCGCGATGGGTGTCGATCCGCGAGCGCTCCCGGCCCAGCGGCTCAGCCGCCGCGCCGCCGCCGCGGTTTTGCATGCTGGGCCGCAAGCTTCGCCCGGACAACGGCGCCTCGGGCGAATGCGGCTGCCCTTGGGTGCAGGTCATGGCGGCGCAGCTCGGCCTCATTCGTGGCTGCGGCGCTCGGCCAAGGCCGCGTCGACCGAGCGCACCAGCGCGCTGCCGCGAAAGGGCTTGGCCAGGAAGTGTTCGATGCCGCTGCGGCACAGGCGCTGGCGCAGCGGCCGCTCGTCGTGCGCGGAGATGGCCACCGTGGGGGCGTGCACGCCGCGCTCGCGCAGCCGCTCGACCAGCTCGAGGCCCGACATCGCCGGCAGGTTCAGGTCGACCACCAGGCAGTCGGCCAGGGCCACGACGGCATCGCCCAGCGCGGCCTCGGCGCTGTCGTAGCTCAGCGTGTGATAACCCCAGGCGCGCAGCATGCGCTGCAGCGCGATGCGCAGCCCGTCGTCGTCCTCGACGATGGCCACCAGCAGGTGATGCAAGCCTTGGGCAGCGGGTTCCACGCGGCCATGGTGCGCGCAGCCGGCCGGCGCGCGCATCGGGCCTGCGGGCCGCGCCGCTTGCCCTTTGGTGCAGCGCAGGGGCGCGGCGCGCCGCGTGCTCAGCCGCCGCGCGGGTGCAGCTGGGCGGCGATGCGGCCGAGCTCGGCCGCGTTGGCCGCACCCAGCTTGTTCATGACTTGTGCGCGTTGCGCCTTGACCGTGCGCTCGGCGATGCCCAGCGCCGCGGCGATCTGCTTGTTCAGCCGGCCGGCGGCGACGAGTTCGAAGACCTCGCGTTCGCGGCGGCTGAGCTGGGTGTAGCGCGCTTGCAGCTCGCCGTCGGCGGCGCGCGCCGCGCGCCGCTGCGCATCCGCCTGCAGCGCCCGCGCGATCGCTTCCAGCAAGGGCTCGCGCGCCACCGGCTTGGTGAGGAAATCCACCGCGCCGGCCTTCATCGCCTGCACGCCGCTGGCCAGGTCGCCGTGGCCGCTGAGGAAGATCACCGGCAGGGCGATGCCGTGACGCACCAGCGCCTGTTGCAGCTGCAGCCCCGACGGCCCCGGCATCTGCAGATCGAGCAGCAGGCAGCCGGGTGCGTCGGCCGGCGGTGCGAGCAAAAATTCGCCCGCCGAGGCGTAGGCCTGCACGCGCAGGCCGGCGGCCGTCAGCAGCCGCTGCAGCGCGGTGCGCAGGGCATCGTCGTCGTCGACGATGTGGATCAGCGGCGGTGCGGTCATGAGCGGGGCGGCGGGTGCAGCAGGGCGCGGATGCGGTGTCAGGCCCGGGCCGCCAGCGGCAGCTCGATGCGCAACTGCGCGCCGGGCGCGCAGCGTTCGGCGCAAATCGTACCGTTGTGCGCCTCGACGATCGAGCGCGCGATCGCCAGCCCCAGGCCCATGCCGCTGTGTTTGGTGCTGAAGAAGGAGTCGAACACGCGCGGCAGATCGGCCGGCGCGATGCCGCAGCCGAAGTCGCGCACCGTGAGCTGCACGCTGCCGGCCGCATCGAGCGTGCCCAGCACGACGCGGCGCTGCGGCGGCGGTGCTTCGGCGCAGGCATCGAAGGCATTGAGCATCAGGTTGATCAGCACCTGCTGCAGCTGCACCGGGTCGCCGATCACCTCGGCGCGGCGCGCCTTCGGCTCGTGCTCCACCGTCACCGCGCGGCGCCGCGCTTCGGCACGCAGCAGCGCCAAGGTGGTCTCGGCCAGCGCGTTCAGGTCGAAGCGGCGCCGCTCGGTTTCGTGGCGCGCCAGCAGCGCGCGCAGCCGCTGGATGACGTCGCTGGCGCGCTGGTCGTCGCGACGGATGTCGGCCAGGATCTGCAGCAGCTCGCCGCGTTCGACGCGGCCGGATTCGAGCAGCAGCGTGGCGGCGTCGGCGTTGCTCAGGATCGCACCCAGCGGCTGGTTGATCTCGTGCGCGATCGACGCCGTCAGCTCGCCGGCCACCGCCAGCCGCGAGGCATGCAGCAGCTGCGCGCGTTGCGCCTGCTGCGCCAGTTCGGCGGCGCGGCGGCGGCGCCCTTGCCATAACAACGCGGCGATCAGCAGGCTTTGCGCCAGCAGCGCAGCGGCCAGCAGCAGTGCCTGCCACCAGTAGCGCTCAAACCAGCCCGGCTCGAGGTAGCGCAGCTGGCAAGCATCGGGCAGCTGCCGGGCGTCCAATGCGTAGCGCTGCAGCTGGCGTGCGTCGGCCACACAGGCCGACGCCAGCGCCGGCTCGACCCTCGCCGCGGCCGGGCCCGGCGTGTCCAGCGCACGCATCACCAGCTCGCCCAGCCGCTGGCCGTAGGCGGTGAAAGGCTCGACCGGGCCTGCGGCCAGGCCGTGGCCCAACTGCGAGTCGAACACGCCGTAGATCGGCGCCGCGCTGGCGGCGCTGAGCGTGGCCAGCGCGGCGCGCGGCACATGCACGCGCCCGTCGCGGTCGCGAAACAGGGTGGCGTAGAACACCACCGTATCCGCCGCGGCGCCGGCCAGCCGTTGCGCCGCTTGTTCGGGTGGCAAGCCCGCCAGCTCGTCGATCTGCAGCCGCTCGGCATACGGCGCCAGCGCGTCGCGAAAGCCCTGCAGCTGCCCCTCGTCGAAGGGCGACACGCCGCCGACGAGCACGGCGCGGCGCGCCTTGGGCTGCAAGGCGAGCGCGAGGCGCACCGCGCCGGCGTAGTCCACCTGCACCGGCAGGCCGAACAGGCCGATGCCGCCGCCCAGCCGCTGCGCGTATTGCGGCGACACGAAATGGAGGACCACCGGCGCCTCGGGCCACAGGCGCTGGCGGTGGCGCAGGTAGAAGTCCACCGTCGGTTCGGTGGCCAGCACCACCGTGTCGATGCGCACGTTTTCGTACTTGCGCGCCACCAGTTCGGCCAGCATCGGCTCGGCCGCGCGGCCGAAGCGTGTCGTGTCGATCGACTCGTGGATCCAGTTCACCGCGCCGGGGTGGCGCCGTGCCACCGCCTCGCGCATCGCCGCGTCGATGGCGACGAACGCCGGCAAATAGGGATCGGTGCCGCTGATCACCAGCACCTGTGGCGCCGCGTCGGCCCCTTGCGCCGCGGCCGCCGCACCGGCCCCGTGCAGCGCGCACAGCAGCAGCGCCGCCACGCCGCGCGCGAGCGCCGACACGGCCACGCGCCGCGCGCAGCGGCTCAATGGCGCTCGGGGGTGCGCGCGCTGCCCGGGCCCGGGTTGTCGGCACCCGATTCGGTCCAGCTCGTGGGCACCTGGTCGGCGCTGGTGGGCGCCGGCCCGACGCCGTGCGGCGCCTGCTCGGGCACCAGCTGGCTCACCGCTGCCGGGTGCGGCGGACGCAGGTGCGTCAGCTCTTCGGCGATCTGCGCGGCCGAGGCCGGGCGGCCGGCCAAGGTGGGACGGATGCCCGGGCTGGCCGCCAGCTCGTCGGCACTGGGCATGCGCGGCGAGAAGTTGTGCGCGTCGGCCAGCGGCCAGTACAGGCGGTACATGTTGTGCTGGTGCGCCAGGTCCTCGAGGATCGCGCCCCAGCGCATGGTGGGCATCGCGGCCGACAGCAGCCGGATGCGCGTGCTGTCGATGCGGCGCACGATGTGGTAGGTGCTGAGCTGGTCGGGGTGCATCAGGCCGGCGGCCTGCAGCAGTTCCTTCAGCGCGTGCAGCGTGTTGGCGTGGTACTGCGCCACGCGCGGCGCCTTGTCCGACACCACCAGCGCGCGCTGGCGCATCGGGTCCTGCGTGGTGATGCCGGTCGGGCAGGTGCCGGTGTGGCAGGTCTGCGCCTGGATGCAGCCCAGCGCCATCATGAAGCCGCGCCC
>CAYZGL010000291.1:0-4154 GCA_964477985.1 uncultured Rubrivivax sp.
TGGCGATGTTGCGGCCGTAGATGTCGGGCGCCGAGCCGTGCACCGGCTCGAACAGCGACGGGAACTTGCGCTCGGGGTTCAGGTTGGCCGACGGTGCCAGGCCGATGGTGCCGGTGGTCGCCGGGCCCAGGTCGGACAGGATGTCGCCGAACAGGTTGGTGGCCACCACCACGTCGAAACGCTGCGGCTGCAGCACGAAGCGCGCGCTGAGGATGTCGATGTGCTGCTTGTCCAGCGCCACCTCGGGGTAGGCCGCACCGACCGCGTCGGCGCGAGCGTCCCACCACGGCATGCTGATGGCGATGCCGTTGCTCTTGGTGGCCACGGTCAACTGCTTGCGCGGCCGCGAGCGCGCCAGCTCGAACGCGTACTTCAGCACGCGCTCGGCGCCGAAGCGCGAGTACACCGCTTCCTGGATCACGATCTCGCGCTCGGTGCCGGCGTACATCACGCCGCCGACGCTGGTGTATTCGCCTTCGGTGTTCTCGCGCACGATCAGGTAGTCGATGTCGCCCGGCTTGCGAGCGGCCAGCGGGCAGGGCACGCCGTCGAACAAGCGCACCGGGCGCAGGTTGATGTACTGGTCGAACTCGCGCCTGAACTGCAGCAGCGAACCCCACAGCGAGACATGGTCGGGCACCGCGGCCGGCCAGCCGACCGCGCCGAAGTAGATCGCGTCCAGGCCCTCGAGCTGCGCCTTCCAGTCGCCCGGCATCATCTGCCCGGTGGCGGCGTAGTGGTCGCAGCTCGCCCAGCCGATCGGCGTGGCCTGCAGCGCGAAGCCGAAGCGCTGGGCGGCGGCGTGCAGCGCGCGCAGGCCTTCGGGCATCACTTCCTTGCCGATGCCGTCGCCGGGGATCACGGCGATGCGGTAGGTGGTGCTCATGTCGTGCCGTTGGCCTCGAGCCGCCGCATGCGCGGCGCTGGCTTCAGCGCAGCCAGCCCTTGCGCCGGAAATAGATGAACGGCGCGGCCACCGAGGCGATCATCAGCGCCAGCGCGAAGGGGTAGCCGTAGTTCCACTCCACTTCGGGCATGAAGCGGAAGTTCATGCCGTAGATGCTGGCGATCAGCGTCGGCGGCAGCAGCGCCACCGACGCCACCGAGAAGATCTTGATGATCTTGTTCTGGTTGATGTTGATGAAGCCGACCGTGGCGTTCATCAGGAAGTTGATCTTGTCGAACAGGAAGGTGGTGTGGCTGTCGAGCGAATCGATGTCGCGCAGGATCTGCCGCGCCTGCTCGAACTGCTCGGCGTTGAGCATGCGGCTGCGCATCATGAAGCTGACCGCGCGGCGCGTGTCCATCACGTTGCGCCGGATGCGCCCGTTCAGGTCTTCCTCGCGCGCGATCGCCGACAGCGCCTCGCTGGCTTCCTGGTCGTTCACGCTTTGCTTCAACACGCGGGTGCTGACACGCTCCAGACTGTCGTAGATGCTTTCCAGCGCATCGGCCGAATATTCGGCGTCGCCGTCGTACAGCTTGAGCAGCACGTCCTTCGCATCCTCGATCAGCGCCGGGATGCGCCGCGCGCGCAAGCGCAGCAGCCTGAATACCGGAAGATCCTCGGCGTGCACCGAAAACAGCACGCTGCGGTGCAGGATGAAAGCCACACGCACGTTGCGCGGCGTGACGTCGTCGTCGATCAGGAAGTCCGAGCGGATGTGCAGTTCGCCGTTGTCCTCTTCGTAGAAGCGTGCCGATTCCTCGAGGTCGTCGTCGACGATGTCCTGCGGGATGGTCAGATCGAAGTGGCGCTGGACCCAGGCTTTTTCCCAGGCGGTGGGGGCTTCCATGTCGATCCACACCGGCGCAACACCCGGCGGCGGCTCGGGCCGGTCGAAGTCCTCGTCCTGGAGGATGCGCCCGGCCAGGCGGCCGTTGTCCAGCATGAATACGTTCAGCATCGGCGGCTCCGGCGCTAGGCTCATCGCAGCCTGCTCGCGCCACGGCATTAGCGGAAGGGTCGGCAAGCACCGTCTCACTCCCGCATCGTGGCTGCGCGGCGAGCGCGGAGCAGCCGGAGTGGACGGTCACCGAGGGTGACTTCGGTCCAAGAACGCCTCTGGCAACACTTGGGATGACCGACGATTATCACACTCGGCCCGTGCCGCTGCGGCGCTGGGGCCGCCGCCGTGGTTCACTTGTCAGCACTGCGTTTCGGTAGCACACTGACCCCGCCCATCGGGCCTTCGCGCCGCGCCCCTGTGCCGCACATCCCCCTTTCTTCCACGCCCCCAAAGGAGGCACTGATGAACCTGACGATCAGCGGACACCATCTCGAAGTGACGCCCGCTTTGCGAGAGTACGTGCTGACGAAGCTGGAGCGCGTCACGCGGCATTTCGACCAGGTGGTGGACGTGAACGTCCTGTTGACGGTGGAAAAGCAGAAGGAAAAGGATCGTCGCCAGCGCTGCGAGGTGACCTTGCACGTGAAGGGCCGCGACATCTTCGTCGAGCAGGCCCACGAAGACCTGTATGCGGCCATCGACCAGTTGATGGACAAGCTCGACCGGCAGGTGATGCGCCACAAGGACCGCATGCAGGAGCATCATCACGCCAGCGCCAAGCGCATCGACCTGGGTGCGGCCTGAGCGGCCGACAAGCCGCGCGCTGCCGCCGCGCGCCGCGCTGCCGCACACCCGCGGCTGGGGGGTGCCGGCTTGCAGTGCCTGCATGCGGCGCTGCCTATAATGGTCTGAACGCACGGGTTCGAGGCATGCAGCAGCGGCCATCGCCGTGCATCGTGCCCGCTCCGACATGAACCGTCTCGCTGTCATCTTGCCCCCCAGCAACGTGTTGGTCGACGTCGAGGCCACCAGCAAGAAGCGCGTGTTCGAGCAGGCAGGCCTGCTGTTCGAGAACCAGCACGCCATCGCTCGCGGCACCGTCACCGACAACCTGTTTGCGCGTGAGCGGCTGGGCTCGACCGGCCTGGGCCACGGCGTGGCCATCCCGCATGGGCGCATCAAGGGCCTGAAGAACCCGCTGGCCGCGGTGCTGCGCACCAGTACGCCGATCGGCTTCGACTCACCCGACGACGAGCCGGTGCGGCTGCTGATCTTCCTGCTGGTGCCGGAGGCGGCCACGCAGCGGCACCTGGAAATCCTGTCCGAGATCGCCGAGATGCTGTCCGATCGCGAGTTGCGCGAGCGGCTGCTGGCCGAGCCCGACGCCGCGGCCGTGCACAAGTTGATTGCCGACTGGCAGGCGCAGAACTCCGTGGTCTGAAGCGGCTGTGCTGTTGGCCGGCGGTCGATGAAACCCAGCACGATCAGCGCCGAAGCCCTGTTCGAAGCGCATCGCGAGGCGATGCGCTGGGAGTGGATCGCGGGCCACGCCCACCCCGAGCGCCATTTCGACGACAACGCGGTGCGCGACGCACGCTCGGCGGCCGACCTGGTCGGCTACCTGAACTACGTGCACCCCTACCGCGTGCAGATCGTCGGCCGGCGCGAAGTCGCCTACCTGGACACCTGCCCGCCCGATGTCCAGGAACGGCGCATTTCGCGCATCGTCACGCTCGAGCCGCCGATGATCGTGGTCGCCGATGGCGCGCCCGCGCCGCCGCGGCTGGTGGCGATGTGCGACCGCGCCGAGATCCCGCTGTTCCGCACGGCCGAGTCCGCCGGCCACGTGATCGACGTGGTGCGCGAATATCTGGCGCAGCTGTTTGCCGAACGCACCACGCGGCACGGCGTGTTCATGGACATCCTCGGGCTGGGCGTGCTGATCACCGGCGAGTCGGGCCTGGGCAAGAGCGAGCTCGGGCTCGAACTGATTTCGCGCGGCCACGGCCTGGTGGCCGACGACGCGGTCGACCTGTACCGCGTGTCGCAGACCGCGCTGGACGGCCGCTGCCCCGAGCTGCTGCTGAACCTGCTGGAAGTGCGCGGCATCGGGTTGCTCGACATCAAGGCGATCTTCGGCGAGACCGCGGTGCGCCGCAAGATGCGGCTGAAGCTGATCGTGCACCTGGTGCGCAAGGAGACGATGGAGCGCGAGTTCGAGCGCTTGCCCTACGAACCGCTGTACGACGAGATCCTCGACGTGCCGGTGCGCAAGGTGGTGATCGCGGTCGATGCCGGGCGCAACCTGGCGGTGCTGGTCGAGGCCGCGGTGCGCAACACCGTGCTGCAGCTGCGCGGCATCGA
>CAYZGL010000292.1:0-4152 GCA_964477985.1 uncultured Rubrivivax sp.
GCACGAGGCGACGCCACCGTCCCGGCGCCGGGCGAGGCGGCGTCGCTGCCGCACGTGGCGCGTGCGCGGCGCCCCAGGGGGCCGGACCACGGCGTGCGTCCGCACCTCGTGCCGACGCTGGACGCCGCGGCCCGGGCGCAGGCGCGCGCCGAGGTGCAGGCCGCCCGCGAGGCACGCGGCGAACGCGTCGAGGCCGGCGCCGCCACGCCGGTGCCGGGTGCGGCCGGCGCCGCCGCGCCCGCGGCGGGTGCAGCCGACGCCGCCGCGCAGGCACCGATGTGGGCGCTGTCGACGCCGAGTCTGCGCACGCGCTTCGAGTCCGAACAGATGCTGGTGGCCCTGCGCGACGTGGCCGGCGCCGACGGGCGGGCGGGCGCCCGGCACTTCGACGTGCTGCCCGTCGGCGACGACTGGCGCGCCGTCGCCTGGCCGTACGCTGAACGCAGCGACGCCGAGCGCGTGCGCCTGGCGCTGCACGAGCGCGGCGTGCGGGTCGAGGTCGTCCGCTTCTGACGCGGCGGCGCTTCGGGTCCGGGCTAGGCCTGCCCGCCTGCAGCCGCCACCGGCGCCGTGCCCGCTTCGAGCATCTGGGCCAGATGGCGCTGCCCGTGCTCGAGCACGAAGTAGCGCAGCGCCTCGGCCGGCGGCGACAGCAGCTTGCCCAGCGTGTTGACGACGTGCCAGCGGCGCATCACCGGCAGCCCTTGCACCTCGGGCGTGGCGATGGCGCCGTGGCGCAGCTCGAAGGCGAGGGTGTGCAGCGACAGCAGGCTCACGCCCATGCCGGCCATCACCGCCTGCTTGATGGTCTCGTTGCTCGACATCTCCATCACCACGCGCAGGTGCAGATGGTGGGCGGCGGCGTATTCCTCGGTGGCGGCGCGCGTGCCCGAGCCCGGCTCGCGCAGGATGAAGCCCTCGCCTTGCAGGGCTGCCGCCGGCACCTGCTCCATGCGCGTGAACGGATGCTGCACCGACGTGACCAGCACGTGCGGGTGCAGCGCGAAAGGCTCGGCCCGCGTCGCCCAGTCCTTGGGCGGGCGGCCCATGATCGCCAGGTCGGTCTCGCCGCGCTGCATCAGCGCCACCAGCTGCTCGCGGTTGCCCAGCTTCATGCCGAGCTCGACGCCCGGGTGCTCGTCGCGAAAGCGCGCCAGCAGGCTGGGCATGAAGTACTTGGCGCTGCTCACCAGGCCCACCGTGACCTGGCCGCCGGCCAGGCCCTTGAAGCGCGCCAGCGCGTCCTCGGCGTCCTTGAGCGTGGCCAGCACGCGGCGCGTGTAGGCCAGCAGGTACTCGCCGGCGGTGGTGAGAGAGACGCTGCGGCAGCTGCGGTCGAACAGCGGCAGCCCGACCTCGCCCTCGAGCTCCTTGACCTGCATCGACACCGCCGGCGGCGTGAGGTGCAGTTCCTCGGCGGCGCGCGCGAAGCTCAGGTGCCTGGCGACGGCGGCAAACACCCGCAACTGGCGCAGCGTGGCGTTCTTCATTCAGCGAAGCTTAATTCAGGAATCAGAAGATCTGACTTTTCCTGAATTGTCGCGCTGCCTACAGTCGCCGCCAACCACTTCAACCGCAGGAGCGCAGCGATGAACAAGCCGGTCGATCAGGGCCTCGCCGGTCAGACGTTTCAGGCGGGTCAGGCAGGTCACGCGGCCGCGGCCGCTGCCGCCGCCGAGATCACCGACAAGAAGCAGCGCTACAGCGCCGGCGTCCTGAAGTACCGGCAGATGGGCTACTGGAACGCCGACTACGTGCCCCGCGACACGGACACGATCTGCCTGTTTCGCATCACGCCGCAGGAGGGCGTCGACCCGATCGAGGCCGCCGCCGCGGTGGCCGGCGAGTCGAGCACCGCCACCTGGACCGTGGTGTGGACCGACCGCCTCACCGCCTGCGACAGCTACCGTGCCAAGGCCTACAAGGTCGAGCCGGTGCCGGGCCGCCCGGGCGAGTACTTCGCCTGGGTCGCCTACGACCTCATCCTGTTCGAGGAGGGCTCGATCGCCAACATGACCGCGAGCCTGATCGGCAACGTCTTCAGCTTCAAGCCGCTCAAGGCCGCGCGCCTCGAGGACATCCGCATCCCGGTGGCCTACGTCAAGACCTTCAAGGGCCCGCCCACCGGGCTCGTGGTCGAGCGCGAACGCCTGGACAAGTACGGTCGCCCGCTGCTGGGCGCCACCACCAAGCCCAAGCTCGGTCTGTCGGCTCGCAACTACGGCCGCGTGATCTACGAGGGCCTCAAGGGCGGCCTGGACTTCATGAAGGACGACGAGAACATCAACTCGCAGCCCTTCATGCACTGGCGCGACCGCTTCCTGTACGTGATGGACGGCGTGAACAAGGCCAGTGCCGCCACCGGCGAGGTCAAGGGCAGCTACCTCAACATCACCGCGGCGACGATGGAAGACATGTACGAGCGCGCCGAGTTCGCCCGCGAGCTGGGCTCGATCGTGGTGATGGTCGACCTGGTGATCGGCTGGACCGCGATCCAGAGCATGGCCAACTGGTGCCGCAGGAACGACATGATCATGCACATGCACCGTGCCGGCCACGGCACCTACACGCGGCAGAAGAACCACGGCGTGAGCTTTCGCGTCGTCGCCAAGTGGCTGCGCCTGGCCGGCTGCGACCACCTGCACACCGGCACCGCGGTCGGCAAGCTCGAGGGCGATCCGCTCACCGTGCAGGGCTACTACCACGTCTGCCGCGACAGCTACACCCGGCAGGATCTGCCGCGCGGCCTGTTCTTCGACATGGACTGGGCCGACACCAAGAAGGTGATGCCGGTGGCCTCGGGCGGCATCCACGCCGGGCAGATGCACCAGCTCGTCGACCTGTTCGGCGACGACGTGATCCTGCAGTTCGGCGGCGGCACGATCGGCCACCCGGCCGGCATCCAGGCCGGCGCCGTGGCCAACCGCGTCGCGCTCGAAGCCATGATCAAGGCGCGCAACGAGGGCCGCGACATCAGGAACGAGGGCCCCGCGATCCTGCAACAGGCCGCCCGCTTCTGCACCCCGCTCGCGCAGGCGCTGGACACCTGGAAGGACGTGAGCTTCAACTACGCATCCACCGACCAGTCCGACTACGCCGTCACCGCGGCGGTGGCCTGAGCCCGTGCGAACGGACTCACCGCGAGGTCACCACCACGCCGCCACGCCGCCACGCCGCCACGCCGCCACCCCGCCACGAGGAGCAAGCAACCATGATGACCAACCCCACCGGCCGCCTGACGCAAGGCCAGTTCAGCTTCCTGCCCGACCTGAGCGACGACGAGATCGGCGCGCAGGTCGAGTACGGCCTCGCCAGGGGCTGGGCCTGGAGCGTCGAGTACACCGACGACCCGCATCCGCGCAACACGTACTGGGAGATGTACGGCATGCCGATGTTCGACCTGCGCGACGCCGCCGGCGTGCTGCAGGAGACGAACGCGTGCCGCAAGACCTTCCCGCAGCACTACATCCGGCTGATGGCCTTCGACAGCACACGCGGCGTCGAGAGCATCGCGATGAGCTTCATCGTCAACCGCCCGGCTGCCGAGCCCGGCTTCGGCCTCGCACGCACCGAGGGCGCCGGCCGCACGATGCGCTACCGCATCGGCAGCTACGCCACCGACCGGCCCGAAGGCGAGCGCTACGCGCGCTGAGCGCAGCCATCCGACGCCGAGAAGATCGTCATGGCCGGCCCGCTCTATGCCATCCCCGGCGCGGTGCCGCCGTCGGCGCCGGCCGCGGCGGCCACGTCGGCCTCGCCGGCCGCGGCGGGCGCACCCGCCGCGGCGGCCGAGGCTGCCGCGGCGCCGCCCGCGCCGCGCACCGTCGCCGACGTGCTGCGCGCCAGCCAGGTCGAGGCCGTGCTCGACGAGCTCGAGCGCGACCTCGTCGGCCTGGCGCCGGTCAAGCAGCGCATCCGCGACATCGCGGCGCTGCTCGTCGTCGACAAGCTGCGGCTGGCGCACGGCCTGGCCGCCGCCACGCCGAGCCTGCACATGTCGTTCACCGGCAACCCCGGCACCGGCAAGACGACGGTGGCGCTGCGCATGGCCCAGGTCCTGCATCGCCTGGGCTACGTGCGCAAGGGCCATCTGGTGGCGGTGACGCGCGACGACCTGGTGGGCCAGTACATCGGCCACACCGCGCCCAAGAC
>CAYZGL010000293.1:0-4126 GCA_964477985.1 uncultured Rubrivivax sp.
CCAGCAGCGCGCCTTCGCAGGCCGACAGCGAGCGGCTGACCTCGTAGCTGAAGTCGACGTGGCCGGGCGTGTCGATCAGGTTCAGGTTGTAGACCTTGCCGTCGCGTGCCGTGTATTCGAGTGCCGCCGTCTGCGCCTTGATGGTGATGCCGCGCTCGCGCTCGATGTCCATCGAGTCGAGCACCTGCGCTTCCATCTCGCGTTCGCTCAGGCCGCCGCAGCGCTGGATGATGCGATCGGCCAGCGTGCTCTTGCCGTGGTCGATGTGGGCAATGATCGAGAAATTGCGGATGTGGTCCATGCACTTCGTGAGTGGTCTCGTGCCGCAGTCAAAACGGCGAAGCCGTTTCAGCGCAAGCTCATATCGCGAAGCGATGTGAAGGCGCGAAGCGCCGTGCTGAAGCTAAAAAAAAGGCACGTCGAAGAGGTGACGCGCCTTCCAACAGAACGTTTGGCAACTGCTTGTTGGGCCTTCATTGTAGTCAAAAGCACCGGGCTGGAAGCCGCGCCAGTGCTTGTTTTCAGCCCGTTGCAGTGTGCCAACAGCAAAACTTTTCCACAAGATATCAACAGCTTCGGTTCGCTTGTTCACGGTCGCAAAAACACAACAGAGTCGTACCGCGATCACCGCTAAAAGCTGCCATCAGGCGCGGATTCTAGCCGCCCCTCAACCCAATCCTGGAGCGCGGCAGGTTGAAGTGAAAGGTCACTAACATCGGGCGCGCGGCAGCGTTGCGCAAGCGCTGCAGGCACGAAAATTGATGCTCCCGTATTGCGGAAACACCCTTTGCCTCAGTCGGCCAATCGGCTGATCGGGCGATGGGGGAAGCCGACTTCAACGCGCCGGCTTGATCACCAGATAGTTGACCGCGTCGCCGCGGCGCACCAGCACGCTCACCGCCTTGGCCTTGTCGAACTTTTGCGCGAGCTGGTTGAACTGCCTGGCGTCGGCGATCTCGGTGTTCTCCAGCGACAGGATCAGGTCGCCCTCGCGCAGGCCGGCGCGAGCGGCGGCGCCTTCGACCGCCTCGACGCGCACACCGCCGCGCACGCGCAACTCGCGCTTATGCGCTTCGCTCAGATCGGCGACGACGAGGCCCAGCACGCTCTTTTGCGCCGGAGCCGAGCCCGGCTCGCTGGCGCGGCGCGCCGGCCGATCGGGTTCGAACTCGGCCACGGTGACCGCGATGTCCTTGCTCGCCCCGCGACGAAACACCTGCAGCGTGATCTTCGTGCCCGGCTTGGTGCTGCCGATCATGCGCGGCAGGTCGCCCGCCTTCTCGACCGTCTTGCCGTCGACCTTGGTGATGATGTCGCCGGCCTCGACGCCGGCCTTGTCGGCCGGGCCGCCCGATTCCGCGCTTTGCACCAGCGCACCGCTGGGCTTGCCCAGACCGATCGCTTCGGCCACCTCCTTGTTGACCGGCGCGATCTGCACGCCGATGCGCCCGCGGATCACGCGCCCGTTGGTGCGCAACTGCTCCGACACGCGCATCGCGTCGGCGATCGGAATCGCGAACGCGATGCCCATGTAGCCCCCGGAGCGGCTGAAGATCTGCGAGTTGATGCCCACCACTTCGCCTTTCATGTTGATCAGCGGCCCCCCCGAATTGCCGGGGTTGATCGCCACGTCGGTCTGGATGAAGGGCAGGTAGTCGCCGGTATCGCGCCCCTTGGCGCTGACGATGCCGGCGGTGACCGTGTTGTCCAGGCCGAAGGGCGAGCCGATCGCCACCACCCATTCGCCCACGCGCAGCCTGTCGCTGTCGCCGATCTTCACGAACGGCAACCCCGTGGCCTCGACCTTGACCACCGCGATGTCGGTGCGCCGGTCGATGCCGACCGTGCGTGCCTTGAATTCGCGCTTGTCGGGCAGCGTCACCAGCACCTCGTCCGCGCCTTCGACCACGTGCGCGTTGGTCATCACGTAGCCGTCGGCGCTGAGGATGAAACCCGAGCCCACGCCGCGCGCTTGGGGCTCCTCGTCGCCGCCGCGCGGGCCGCGGCGCGGGTCGGGCCGACCGGGCAGCGGAATGCCGAAGCGGCGAAAGAACTCTTCGACGTTCGGATCGACCTCCACCCCCCCTGCGGAGCGCACGCGCTCGAGCGTGCGGATGTTCACCACCGCCGGGCCGACACGCTCGACCAGTTCGGTGAAGTCCGGCAGCGACTGTGCCGGCAGCGCTTGCGCACGCACCAGCGCGGGCCAGCCTGCCAGCACCAGCAGCAACGCCAGGGCGAGCCAGATGGCGCGCTGCGGCGCATCGATGCGGGCGGGGCGAACTCGGGACTGCATGCAAACTCCTGACGAAGACAAAGCGGATGGGGGCCAGTTCAGCGGCGGCGCTCGAGCGCCTGGCGGAAGCGCTCCAAGGTCTGGGGCGGCACGTCGCCGATCAGCGTGATCCACCAGTCCGCCCCGTGAGGCTGCATCGACGTGTGGGTGGCGCCCACCTGCGTTTGCAGCGGCTGCCTTTGCGGCACGCGGCCGATCGGCTCGATGAACAGCGAGACGCGGGTCAGGCCGTCGGAGTACACCACCTGCAGCACCGAAGCGGCATCGGCACCTTCCACCGGGTCGAGCGCACGGCGCGTGCAACTGCTGACCTGGAACCCCGGTGGCGGCGCATCCAGCGCCCAGCCCTCCTGCTCCAGCCGCGTCGATGCATGCGGCGGACGCACCTTGCGGTAGCCGTCGAGCTGCTTCATCGGCTGCAGCACGCTCTTCGGCCGCGGCTTGACGTCGATGTCGATCTGCGAGAAGGCGCTCGATTCCAGCACCTGCTGGCGCGGCCCGAGCACGTCGGCGCGCAGCACCAGGCCGCTGCGCGTATCGATCCACAGCCGCTGCGCAAAGCGGTTGCCGTCGCGCGGGTTGAGCAGCAGGATCTGGGCTTCGCGGCCGGCCACATGCCCGGTGCCCTGCTCGCGCAGTTCGTAGCTCTGTTCGGCACGCGGCTCGATCACCGGGCGCAGCGAAGCCTGCTGCGGGTCGCGCTGCTCGATCACCGCCACCCGCGAGCGCGGCCACAGCGTGTGCACCCGGTCGTTGTGGCGGTAGATCTGCTGCATGCGCCCATCGAGCAGCTCCACGCGCTCGTAGGACTGGTCGCCTTCGCAGTAGTGCGCCACGCGCGCGCTGGACAGCGCGCCATCGGTGTTGAACACCAGCGTGCCCTGGTAGTTGCGCTCGTGTGCCGCGACGTGGATGCGAGCCAGCCAGCGGCGCGCCTCGCTCGCCGACAGCGGCTTGTCGGCGGCGTCCGGCACTGCGGCGCGCAGCGGCGCGAGCATCGTCATCGCCGCAAGGCACAGCAGCATGCGCTGCAACACAGCGCCCCACTGCAGGCGAAGGGCCGACGCGCGCAGGCCCATCTCAGCGCTCGTAGGACACCGCGGCAAGGCTGCGGCCGGAACCTCCTGGCAAGGAACCCGGCAGCGCGGCAGCGTAGTCGCGATGCGCGCGCAGATAGCTGTCGAGCTGGGTATCGCGCACCATGCGCCCGCCCACCGGTACGGCCTCGGCGGGCGCGGCCTGCGCGAGCGCGGCCGGTGCGGCGGCCGGCGCGCTCGGCGCCGCCGCCAGCGGCACGCGGGCCGCGACGGACGCCAACGCCAGCTTCGGTGCCGCGGCACCTTCGTCGTTCGCCGACCACAGCCCCACGGCCGTGGCCAACGCCATCACCCCCGCCGCCAGGGCGACGGGCAGCGCCCAGCGCCGCCGCGCCGGCGCCGCGCCGGGGCCCGGCGGCGCCGGCGCCAGGACTGCAGGCTCGTCCTGCAGCCGCGCGCTCAGCCGGCGCAGGAAGTCATGGTCGTGCTGCGGCCGACGGGCCAGGTCCTCGCTGCGCAATACATCGCCGATCAGGTGGTAGGCATGCCAGCGTTCACGCGCGGTGGCGTCGCCCGCCCACAGCGCGCAGCCGCGGCCCAGGTCGGCGGCGTCGGCCTCGCCATCGGCCAGCGCGGAGATCAAGCGGCAGGAGTGCGTTGCATCGGCAGCGTCGTGTTCTTTCATCTTCGACTCCCATTGCGCCGGCTCACCAGCGCCTGCCTTCCTTGACATCGATATGCGGGCGCAGTTTCTCGGCAATCGCCTCGCGCGCGCGAAAAATGCGCGAACGAA
>CAYZGL010000294.1:0-4054 GCA_964477985.1 uncultured Rubrivivax sp.
TCGGCACACAGCATGCCGGTCTTCATCGCCGCATGGCTGCCCTTGATGCGGCTGGCGTTCAGGAAGCCGGCGTCGCAGCCGAGCAGCGCACCGCCCGGGAACACCACCTTGGGCAGGCTCAGGATGCCCCCGGCGGTGATCGCGCGCGCGCCGTAGCCGATGCGCTTGCCGCCTTCGATGTGCGCGCGGATGGCCGGGTGCGTCTTCCAGCGCTGCATCTCCTCGAACGGGCTGAGCCACGGGTTCTTGTAGTCCAGGCCGACGACGAAGCCCAGCGTGACCTTGTTGCCTTCCAGGTGGTACAGGAAGCCGCCGCCGTAGGTGTCGTTGTCCATCGGCCAGCCGGCGGTGTGCACCACGCGCCCGGGGCGCGCCTTGGCCGGGTCGATCTCCCACAGCTCCTTGACGCCGATGGCGTAGCTTTGCGGGTCGCGCCCGGTGTCCAGCTTGAACTTGGCGATCAGCTGCTTGCCCAGGTGGCCGCGCGCACCTTCGGCGAACAGCGTGTATTTGCCCAGCAGCTCCATGCCGAGCTGGAAGTTGTCGGTGGGCTCGCCGTCCTTGCCGATGCCCAGATTGCCGGTGGCCACGCCGCGCACCGCGCCCTTGTCGTCGTACAGCACTTCGGCGCCGGCGAAGCCGGGGAAGATCTCCACGCCCAAGGCTTCGGCCTGCTCGCCCAGCCACTTGGTGACCGCGCCCAGGCTGATCACGTAGTTGCCTTGGTTGTGCATGCACTCGGGCACGAAGAAGTCCGGCGTGCGCGTGCTGCTGGCTTCGCGCAGCATCAGCACGTCGTCGCCGCTGACCGGCTGGTTCAGCGGTGCGCCCTTGTCCTTCCAGTCGGGGAACAGCTCGGCCATCGAGCGCGGGTCCATCACCGCGCCGCTCAAGATGTGCGCGCCGGGCTCGGAGCCTTTTTCCAGCACCACCACCGACACCTCGGCGCCGGCCGCAGCGGCCAGCTGCTTGAGCTTGATCGCCGCCGACAGCCCCGCCGGGCCCGCGCCGACGATCACCACGTCGTACTCCATGGCCTCGCGTGGGCCGTAGGTGTCGAGAATTTCCTGCGCGTTCATCGTGCTGCTCCGCCCTCTTCTTGAGCGCCGATTCTAGGCAACGCACCCCGCGGCCCGCGGCGGGCCCGGCGTGGGCCGCGTGCTATCGTGAGCCGCAGTCTGCAAGGAGCATGCATGAGCTACGACATCGACCTGTCGGGCCGCGTCGCGATGGTCACCGGCGCGTCCAGCGGGCTGGGCGCGCAGTTCGCGCGCACGCTGGCCAAGGCGGGTGCCGGTGTGGTGCTGGCAGCGCGGCGCATGGAGCGGCTGAAGGCGCTGCGCGCCGAGATCGAAGCCGACGGCGGCGACGCGCACGTGGTCGAGCTCGACGTCACCGACACCGACAGCATCAGCGCGGCGGTGGCGCATGCCGAGACCGAGATGGGCACGCTGGACATCCTGGTCAACAACTCGGGCGTGAGCACCACGCAAAAGCTGGTCGACGTCGGCCCCGACGACTACGACCACGTGATGGACACCAACACGCGCGGCGCCTTCTTCGTCGCGCAGGCGGTGGGCAAGCGCATGATCGCGCGCTCGCTCGGCGCCGCGCCGGGCACCTTCATCGGCGGGCGCATCGTCAACGTGGCGTCGATGGCCGGCTTGCGCGTGCTCGGCCAGATCGGCGTGTACGCGATGAGCAAGGCCGCGGTGGTGCACATGACGCGCGCGATGGCGCTGGAGTGGGGGCGCTACGGCATCAATGTCAATGCGCTGTGCCCGGGCTACATCGATACCGAGATCAACCACCACCACTGGCAGACCGACGCCGGCAAGCGGCTGGTGCAGATGCTGCCGCGCAAGCGCGTGGGCCAGCCGCAGGACCTGGACTCGGCGCTGATGATGTTGTGTGCCAACGAAAGCCGCTTCATCAACGGCGCGGTGATCTCCGCCGACGACGGCTGCGGGGTCTGAAAGGGTGCGTTCGCTGACCCCGCTGGAAGCGCGCGTGCTGGGCGTGCTGGTGGAAAAGCAGCACACCGTGCCCGACACCTACCCGCTGTCGCTGAACGCGCTGCTGGCCGGGTGCAACCAGAAGACCGCGCGCGATCCGGTGATCGGCGCCACCGAGGCTGAAGTGCTGACCGCGCTGGACGGGTTGAAGAGCCTGAGCCTGGTGTTCGAAGGCTCGAGCAGCCGCGTCGCGCGCTACGAGCACAACATGGCGCGGGTCTACGCGCTGCCGGCGGCGTCGGCAGCGCTGCTGGCCACGCTGATGCTGCGCGGGCCGCAGACTGCGGCCGAGCTGCGCCAGCACAGCGAGCGGCTGTACCGCTTTGCCGATATCTCTTCGGTCGAGGGTTTCCTCGACGAACTCGCGGTGAAGGAGCCGGCGCGTGTGCTCAAGCTGCCGCGCGCGCCGGGGGCGCGCGAGGCACGCTGGGCGCATCTGCTGTGCGGCGAGGTCGCGCTCGATGCCGCGGCAACGGCCGGCGTCAGCGCCGGCGAGATCGCGGCGCTGAAGGCCGAACTGCTGCGCCTGGCCGACGAGCAGACCCGGCTGCGCCAGTGGGCGCAGCGCGTGGGCGTCGAGCTCGGCATCGAACCACCTTGAACTGGAGCGGGCATGCGCTTCGAAATCCCCGAGCACAAGAAGCTGGTGCACGAGATGCGCATCCCGCTGCGCTGGGGCGACATGGACGCGATGGGCCATGTCAACAACACGCTGTACTTCCGCTACATGGAAGTGATCCGCATCGAATGGATGCACAGCCTGGGCGGCCCGTCGGACCTGAACGGCGAGGGCTTCGTCATCGTCAATGCCTTCTGCAACTTCATGCGCCAGCTCGAATACCCGGGCGAGCTGCTGGCGCGCCTGTTCGTCGCCAACCCCGGGCGCAGCAGCTTCGACACCTACGTCACGCTCGAGCGCTGCGACCAGCCCGGCGTGCTCTACGCCGCCGGCGGCGCGACCACGGTGTGGCTGAACATCCCGCAGGCCAAGACCGTGCCGATGCCGCAGTGGCTGCGCGAGATCGTTGCGTAATGCGCGCCGAAGTCCGGCGGCCCGCACCGCCGGGGGCAGCGTGCGCCGGGGGCCTTTTACGTAGTACGCTGCGCCATCGCGGCAACACGTCTTTGCAAGGGGATCGAAGGCATGAGAAAGATCTATCCGAGCGCCGCCGACGCGCTCGAGGGTGTCGTCAAGGACGGCCAGCTGCTGGCCGTGGGCGGCTTTGGCTTGTGCGGCATCCCGGAGGCGCTGATCGCCGCGCTGCGCGACAGCGGCGTCAAGGGCCTGACGGTGATCTCCAACAACGCCGGCGTCGACGGTTTCGGCCTGGGCCAGCTGCTCGAAACCAGGCAGATCAAGAAGATGATCTCCAGCTACGTCGGCGAGAACAAGGAGTTCGAGCGCCAGTACCTGGCCGGCGAACTCGAACTGGAGTTCACGCCGCAAGGCACCTTGGCCGAAAAGCTGCGTGCCGGCGGTGCCGGCATCCCGGCCTTCTTCACCCGCACCGGTGTGGGCACGCAGGTGGCCGACGGCAAGGAGTTGCGCGAATTCGGCGGCGACACCTACGTGATGGAGCGCAGCCTGGTGCCCGACGTGGCGCTGGGCAAGGCCTGGAAGGCGGATCAGTCCGGCAACCTGGTGTTCCGCCGCACCGCGCGCAACTTCAACCCGGCGGTGATCATGGCCGGCAAGCTCAGCGTGGTCGAAGTCGAGGAGATCGTGCCCACCGGCAGCCTGGACCCCGATGCGATCCACCTGCCCGGCATCTACGTGCACCGGCTGGTGCTCAACGCGCACCCCGAGAAGCGCATCGAAAAGCGCACCACCCAGCAGAACCCGAAGGGAGCTTGAGATGACGACCCCCACGTTCACTTTGCTCACTGCCCCCCAAGGGGGCGCCGCCACCCTTGGGGCGGCCCGACGGGAGGCTTGACATGCCCTGGACCCACGACCAGATGGCCGCGCGCGCGGCCAAGGAATTGCAGGACGGCTTCTACGTCAACCTGGGCATCGGCCTGCCGACGCTGGTGGCCAA
>CAYZGL010000295.1:0-3962 GCA_964477985.1 uncultured Rubrivivax sp.
TGCGCGACCCGCTGCAGGTGCTCGACTGGGTCAACCTGTACGCGCTGGCGGTGAACGAGGAGAACGCCGCCGGCGGGCGCGTGGTCACCGCGCCCACCAACGGCGCGGCCGGCATCGTGCCGGCGGTGCTGCACTACTACACGCGCTTCGTGCACGGCGCCAACGATGCCGGCGTGGTCGACTTCCTGCTCACCGCCGCGGCGATCGGCCTGCTCTACAAGGAAAACGCCAGCATCTCCGGTGCCGAGGTCGGCTGCCAGGGCGAGGTCGGCGTCGCCTGCAGCATGGCCGCCGGCGCTTTGTGCGCGGTGCTCGGCGGCACGCCGGCGCAGGTGGAAAACGCCGCCGAGATCGGCATGGAGCACCACCTCGGCCTGACCTGCGACCCGGTGGGCGGGCTGGTGCAGATCCCGTGCATCGAGCGCAATGCGATCGCCTCGGTCAAGGCGATCAACGCGGCGCGCATGGCCTTGCACGGCGACGGCACGCACCACGTGAGCCTGGACAAGGTCATCAAGACCATGCGCGAGACCGGCGCCGACATGATGAGCAAGTACAAGGAAACCGCGCGCGGCGGGCTGGCGGTGAACATCGTCGAGTGCTGAAAACGGCTGCGCGACCGAACCCACGAGGAACACCATGAAGCGCAGATCGATCGCGGCCTTCGCCGCGGTGCTGGCAGCACCCGCCTGGGCGCAACTGCCGAAGCTGGACGACCTGGGCAAGCAACTCGGCAAGCTGCCGCAGGGCTCGGGCGCGAAGGCGGCGGCCGGCGCCGGCGACGACAAGACCGATGCCGCCGGCCTGAAGGAGGCGCTGGCCGTCGGCACCGAACGGGCGGTGGCCAGCCTGGGTCGCGCCAACGGTTACTTCGGCAACGCCGCGGTGAAGCTCCTGATGCCGTCCAGCCTGCAAAAGGTGGCCGAGGTGGCGCGCATGGCGGGCTACCAGAAGCAGGTGGACGAGTTCATCCTCAGCATGAACCGCGCGGCCGAAGCCGCGGCGCCCAAGGCCGCGAGCATCTTCGGCGACGCGATCCGCGCGATGAGCTTCGAGGACGTGCGCGGCATCCTCATCGGCGGCGACACCGCGGCCACCGACTTCTTCCGCGCCAAGACCAGCGACAAGCTGTACGCCGCACTCGAGCCGGTGGTGTCGAAGAAGGTCGACGAGGTCGGCGCGACCAAGGCCTACAAGGCGATGATCGGCCAGTACGAAGCGGTGCCGATGGTGAGCAAGAAGTCGCTCGACCTCGACCACTACGTGACCGAGAAGGCGCTGGCCGGGCTGTTCTACATGCTCGGCCAGGAAGAGAAGTCGATCCGCACCAACCCGGCGGCGCGCACCACCGACCTGCTGAAGAAGGTGTTCGGCAAGTAGCCCGCGGCGCGGCGCACGCCGCGCCCCAGCCGGGTCACGACCCGGCCTTGAAGCTGGTGAAGATGCGTGTTTGCACGCGGCGGATGTCCTGCGGCACCGGCTCGGGCACGGTCATCGCCGCCTTGGCGGCATCGCTGGGGAACACGCTGGGGTTGTTGGCCACGTCGGGCTTGACGAACTTCAGCGAGGCCTTGTTCGGGTTGGCGTAGAAGACCTTGTTGGTCAGCGACGCGTGCACCTCGGGGCGCAGGATGTAGTCGATGAACAGGTGCGCGTTCTTCGGGTGCGGCGCGTCGGCCGGAACGGCCATCACGTCGAAGAACAGCGTCGCGCCCGCTTTGGGCACCAGCGCCTCGATGACCGGGCCCTTGCCGGCCTCGATGGCGCGGGCGCGCGCGATGTTGATGTCGCCCGAATAACCCATCACCGCGCACAGCGAGCCGGCGGCCAGGTCGTTGATGTAGCCCGACGAGGAGAAGCGCGTGACGAACGGGCGCACCTTCTGCAGCATCTCGGCGGCCGCCTTGTAGTCGGCGGCATCGCGGCTGTAGGCCGGCTTGCCGACGTACAGCATCGCCACCGGCAGCACCTCGGAAGCCGAATCCAGGAAATTGACGCCGCAGGACTTGAGCTTGGCCGCGTACTTGGGGTCGAAGATCAGCGACCACGGGTTGTCGGGCATCGGCAGATCGCCCAGCGCCTTCTTCACCTGCGGCACGTTGATGCCCACCGTGATGTAGCCCCACATCCAGTCGACCAGGTATTGGTTGCCCGGATCGACCTTGGCCAGCAGCTGCAGCAGGGCCGGGTCGAGGTTGCCCCAGTTCTTCAGCGCGGCACGGTCCAGCTTCTGGAACAGCTTGGCATCGATCTGCTGCTTGGCGAACTGCGCACTGGGCACCACGATGTCGTAGCCGCTGTGCCCGGCCACCAGCTTGGCGTGCAGCACCTCGTTGGTGTCGTAGTTGTCGTAGCGCACCTTGATGCCGGTTTCCTTCTCGAAGCTCCTGATCGTGTCTTCGGCGATGTAGTCCGACCAGTTGTAGATGTTCAGCACCTTGGGTTCGGTGTCCTGCGCCAGCGCGGCGCTGCCGAGGCCCAGGCTGGCCGCCAGTGCGGCAAGCAGACGGGTTGTGAATCGATTCATGGGCACGGGGATTGCGGTAGACGAGCAAGCGCTGCGGCCCACCGGCTGCAGCCAAGTTCAGGAGCGCATTTTGCCGTCTCGTGCAGCGCCTTCGTTGCCGCACGCAAGCCGGCGCCCGGCCGCGGGGTTGAACCGATTGCATTGCCGGTTGGACTTTGGTCAGACTGCGGCACCCCGGCCCGCTGCGCGCCTGGGCGTCGAGCCCCCTGCCGGGGCCGACGCTGCGGCGCACGGCGCCCGACGGACCGTCAACGCGCAGGAGACACCCCTTGACCCAGCGTCGCCACCTGCTTGCCGCTGCCGCCGGCACCGCCTGGTTGCCCGACCGCAATGCCCGCGCGCAGAACCCGACGCTGCGCCGGGTGGTGCCCTATCCGCCCGCTGGCGGCACCCGCGTACTGGGGCGCACGTTGGCGCAGACCATGCACGGCGGCCTGGGCATGACCCTCGTGGTCGCGAACGAGCCCGGTGCGCCGATCCACATCGCCGCGCAGGAGGTGGCCCGCGCCGCCCGCGACGGGCGCACCGTGCTGCAGGCCGACAACGCGGTGCTCGAGCGCTTGCTCGATCTGGGCATGCAGACCCGACGCGGCACGCCCGAACCGTGCCGCGCCTTCGCGCGCAGCGAGGCGCGGCGCGGTGCGGCGCGGGGGAGGCCGATCATCCACGACAACGGCATCGCGCTGGGCTGATGGCCGAACGCGTCACGCGGGCACGCATCCACGGCCGGGTGCAAGGCGTGGGTTATCGCGCCGCGCTGTACGCGCAGGCGCTGCGGCTGGGCGTGTGCGGCTGGGTGCGCAACCGGCGCGACGGCACGGTCGAGGCAGTGCTCGCCGGCGACGCCGATGCCGTGCAGCGGCTGCTGGCGTGGGCCGCACAGGGCCCGCCGGCGGCGGTGGTCGATCGCATCGAGCTGCAAGACAGTGGCGGTCAATTCACCGGCTTCGAGCTGCGGCCCACGCTGTAAGGGCGGCAGCGCGGCGCGCGCGGTGCCACACTGCACGCCGACATGCGCCTCGGGGACATGCGGGCCGCACCGGCCCGCGCCCGCTGCACGCCAGCACAGCGCCACCACTGTCCATGCCCATAGCCGAAACCACGCTGCACTCCTGGCTGCTGACCGCGGTCGAAGCGGCGGCGACCCTGGCCTTCGCGCTGTCGGGCGTGCTGGAGGCGGCGCGCAAGAAGCTCGACGTCGTCGGCACCTGCGTGGTCGCGGGCCTGGCCGCTTTCGGCGGCGGCACGCTGCGCGACGTGCTGCTCGACCGGCGGCCGTTCTTCTGGGTCGACCACTCCGGCTGGCTGTGGGCCCTGCTGGGGCTGTGCCTGGTTGCCGCGTTCTTCCTCAAGGCGCGCCACCTCGAACCCACCGAGCGTGCGATGCAGTGGCCCGATGCGCTGGGCCTGGGCCTGTTCAGCGCCACCGGCACGC
>CAYZGL010000296.1:0-3846 GCA_964477985.1 uncultured Rubrivivax sp.
TCTTGCTCATCTTCTTGCCGTGCGCGTCGAGCACCAGGCCGTGGATGTAGACGTCCCTAAACGGCACCTTGCCGGTGAAGTGCAAGGTCATCATGATCATCCGGGCGACCCAGAAGAAGATGATGTCGAAACCGGTGACGAGCACGCTGGACGGCAGGAACAGCTTCTGCTCGATGGTCTGCCCCGGCCAGCCGATGGTGGAGAAGGGGAACTGCGCGGCCGAGTACCAGGTGTCGAGCACGTCGGCGTCGCGGATCAGCTCGCCGCGGCAGCCGGCCGCGTCGGCCTTGGCGCGCGCCTCGGCCTCGTTGCGCGCGACGAACACCTCGCCGCCGCTGCCGTACCAGGCCGGGATGCGGTGGCCCCACCACAGCTGGCGGCTGATGCACCAGTCCTGGATGTTGCCCATCCACTGGTTCCAGGTGTTGACCCACTGCGGCGGCACGAAGCGCACGTCGCCGCGCGCTACCGCGGCGATGGCGCGCCCGGCGATCGACTCGCCGTCGCGGCCCGGCTGGGTCATCGCCATGAACCACTGGTCGGTGAGCATCGGCTCGACGATCTGGCCGGTGCGCGCGCAGCGCGGCACCACCAGCCGGTGCTTCTTGGTCTCGACCAGCAGGTCCAAGGCGTCGAGGTCGGCGACCACCTTCTTGCGCGCGACGAAGCGGTCCAGCCCGCGGTAGGCCACGGGCGCCTGGTCGTTGAGCGTGGCATCCAGCGCCAGCACGCCGATCATCGGCAGGCCGTGGCGCTGGCCGACGGCGTAGTCGTTGGCGTCGTGCGCCGGCGTGACCTTGACCACGCCGGTGCCGAACTCGCGGTCGACATAGTCGTCGGCGATCACCGGGATGATGCGATCGCACAGCGGCAGCCGCACCTGCTTGCCGACGAAGGCGGTGTAGCGCTCGTCGTCGGGGTGCACCATGACCGCGGTGTCGCCCAGCATGGTTTCGGGCCGCGTCGTCGCTACCACCAGCGAGCCGCTGCCGTCGGCCAAGGGGTAACGGATGTGCCACAGGAAGCCGTCTTCCTCCTCGCTTTCCACCTCCAGGTCCGACACCGCCGAGCGCAGCACCGGGTCCCAGCTCACCAGGCGTTTGCCGCGGTAGATCAGGCCTTCTTCGTACAGGCGCACGAAGGTCTCGTCGACCACGGCCGAGCGCGCCGCGTCCATCGTGAAGTACTCGCGCGACCAGTCCACCGTGTCGCCCAGGCGGCGCATCTGGCTGGTGATGGTGTTGCCGCTGACCGCCTTCCACTGCCACACGCGTTCGACGAAGGCGTCGCGGCCGATGTCGTGGCGGCTGATGCCCTCGTCCTGCAGCTGGCGCTCGACCACGATCTGCGTGGCGATGCCGGCGTGGTCGGTGCCCGGCAGCCACAGCGTGTTGAAGCCGCGCATGCGGTGCCAGCGGATCAGCGCGTCCATGATCGTGTGGTTGAACGCGTGCCCCATGTGCAGCGTGCCGGTCACGTTGGGCGGCGGCAGCTGGATGCAAAACGAGGGCTTGCTCTCGTCCAGCGTCGGCGCGAAGGCGCCGCTCGTCTCCCACCGCGGCGCCCAGCGCGCTTCGATGGCGGCGGGTTCGAAGGACTTGGACAGTTCGCTCATTGGGTTCACAGGAACAGGTGCTCGCCGGCGTTCTCGCCGCCGAGGATCACGTAGTTGACCTTCTTCAGGTCGGCCAGCACGCGCCCGCCGGCGTAGCTGATCGAGCTTTGCACGTCCTCGCGCATCTCGCGCAGCGTCTCGGCCAGCGTGCCCTTGATCGGCTCGAGGATGCGCTTGCCTTCGACGTGCTTGTATTCGCCCTTGTTGAAGTCGCTGGCGCTGCCGTAGTACTCCTTGAACAGCTTGCCGTCGACCTCGACCGTGCGCCCGGGCGATTCTTCGTGGCCGGCGAACAGCGAGCCGATCATCACCATGCTGGCGCCGAAGCGCACGCTCTTGGCGATGTCGCCGTGGTCGCGGATGCCGCCGTCGGCGATGATCGGCTTGGTGGCCACGCGCGCGCACCACTTCAGCGCGCTCAACTGCCAGCCGCCGGTGCCGAAGCCGGTCTTCAGCTTGGTGATGCACACCTTGCCCGGCCCGACCCCGACCTTGGTCGCGTCCGCCCCCCAGTTCTCCAGGTCGATCACCGCCTCGGGCGTGGCGACGTTGCCGGCGATGACGAAGGCCTGCGGCAGCTTGTCCTTGATGCAGCCGATCATGCGCTGCACGCTGTCGGCGTGGCCGTGCGCGATGTCGATGGTGATGTAGTCGGCGCCCACGCCTTCGGCGGCCAGGCGGTCGATCATCCTGCGGTCGGCTTCCTTTACGCCCGAGCTGATCGACACGTAAAGCCCCTTGGCGCGCATGCGCCGCGCGTAGGCCAGGTTGTCGATGTCGAAGCGGTGCATCACGTAGAAGTGCTCGTTGGCCGCCAGGTACTCGGTGATCGCTTCGTCGACCACGGTCTTCATGTTGGCCGGCACCACCGGCAGCTTGAAGCGCCGCGGGCCGAACTGCACCGAAGGGTCGCACTCGCTGCGGCTGTCGACGCGGCATTTGCGCGGCAACAGCAGGATGTTGTCGTAGTCGAAGATTTCCATGGAAGGCGGCTTTGGCAAAGAACTGCGAGCGCCTGACCGGGCCGGCTTGGCTGTGGCGCTGCGGCGCGAGCGATCGCGCCGAGCCACAAACGAAAACCGGGCGCCTGAATTCGGGCCCGGTAGCCAATTCTACGCGGCTTGACCTGCGCCGAGCGCTGCGCCGGCAGCCGCATCGGCCGGGCCGATCAGCGCTTGGCCATCGCGCTCATCACCGCACCGGCGTCGGCGTCGTCCAGGCAAGGTGTGATGCTCATCTCCAGCAGGTCGGCCCACTGTGCGCGCCACGCGAACATCGCTTTCGGATCGTCGGACTCGCTGATCGCGACGCCTTGCCCGCTCATGCCGTGCCAGCGCCCGAGCATCGTCACGCCCTTGGGCGGCGCACCGCCGGTTTCCAGGAAACGCGCGATCGCGGCGTTGAAGCTGCCGGCGGGAAGGTTCCAGATCGTGAGGTACTTCATGCCCTTCTCCTGACCTCCTGACGAAGTCTCGTCGAGGAATGCCGCCGCTCGCAACGCGGCCCGACGGCATCCCGGACCCTCGGGCCGGCGGGGGCGAACCAGGCTACGCCGAGGCGGGCCGCGGCGCATCCCCTCGAAGACGGATGCCTAGAATCCATCGATGAGCCACGCCCCGATAGCGCCTGCCGCCGCTGCCGCGGGCAAGCTGCTGCAGCACCTGAACCCCGAACAGCTGGCCGCGGTCACACTGCCCGCCGAGCCCGCGCTGATCCTCGCCGGGGCCGGTTCCGGCAAGACGCGGGTGCTGACCACGCGCATCGCCTGGCTGCTGCACACCGGCCAAGTGTCGCCGGCGGGGGTGCTGGCCGTGACCTTCACCAACAAGGCGGCCAAGGAGATGCTGGCGCGGCTGTCGGCGATGCTGCCGGTGAACGTGCGCGGCATGTGGATCGGCACCTTCCACGGCCTGTGCAACCGCTTCCTGCGGGCGCACTGGAAGCTGGCGGCGCTGCCGCAGGGCTTCCAAATCCTGGACGTGCAGGATTCGCAGAGCGCCATCAAGCGTGTCATCAAGGCGATGAACCTGGACGAGGAACGCTTCGTGCCCAAGCAGGTGGGCTGGTTCATCGCCGGGTCGAAGGAAGAAGGCCGGCGCCCGCGCGACATCGAGATCCGCGACGAGCACACGCGCCGCCTGGTGGAGATCTACCAGGCCTACGAGGAGCAGTGCCAGCGCGAAGGCGTGGTCGACTTCGCCGAGCTGATGCTGCGCAGCTACGAACTGCTG
>CAYZGL010000297.1:0-3833 GCA_964477985.1 uncultured Rubrivivax sp.
GGCAGGCACCCAGGTTGTGCGGGTCGGTCACGCCGTCGAGCACCAGCAGCAGCGGCGCGCCTTCGACCGCGTCGAGCAGATCGTCCAGCGAATGCGTGTGCGCCAGCGGCGCGACATGCGCCACCACGCCTTGGTGGCGTGCGCTGCCGGCCAGCTGCGTCAGGCGGGCGTCGTCGCTGTCGAGCACGCGCACGCCGGCGGCCTGCGCGCGTTCCAGCAGCTGGCGCATGCGCTGGTCGCGCCGTGCCGCGTCGGCGTGCAACTCGAGCACCGTGGCCGGCGCGGTCTTCAGGCGCACCCCCACCGCATGAAAGCCGAACAGCCAGGTCTTCGCGTTCATCGCATCTCCCATGGTCCGACCGATGTCGCGCGGCGCGCCATGGTCCGGCAGGTCCGGCAGGTCCGGCAGGTCCGGCAGGTCCGGCAGCCTTCAGTCGGCGGTGATCTTGCGCGCCTCGATCAGCCGTTTCCAGCGCGCGTTCTCGCGCGCCTGGAACTCGGCAAAGTGCTCGGGTGTGTCGCCGACGATCTCGAAGCCGAGCTCGAGCAGCTTGGGCTTGACCGCGGGGTCGTTCAGCGCGCCAACCAGGCTCGCGTGCAGCTTGGCCTTGACGTCGGCCGGCAGGCCCCGGGGCGCGGCGGCCGCTTGCCACGAGTACACGTCCACCCCCTTGACGCCGGACTCCACCAACGTGGGCACCTGCGGCAGCAGCGCCGAGCGCTGCGTGCTGGTGACCGCCAGCGCACGCAGCTTGCCGCTGGCCACGTGCGGCAGCACGACGTTGATGTTCTGGAACGAGGCATCGACCTGCGCGCCCAGCAGGTCGCTCATCGCCGGGCCGCCGCCCTTGTAGGGCACATGCACGCCGGCGGTGCCGGTTTGTTGCCAGAACAGCTCGGCCGTCAGGTGGTCCGACGAGCCGTTGCCCGACGAGGCGAAGCTCGAGCGGTCCGGCGTCTTCTTCAGCGCCGCGATCACATCGGCCACGCTCTTGTAGGGCGATGCGGCCGGCACCACCAGCACGTTGGGGGCCTGCACCAGCACGGTGATCAGGTCGAAGTCCTTGGCGGCGTCGTAGGGCACGTTCTTGATCAGGTGCGGCGCGATCACCAGCGGGCCGAGCGAAGTCACCAGCACCGTGCAGCCGTCGGGGGCGGCGCGCTTGACCTGCGCGGCACCGATGGTGCCGGTGGCACCGGCCTTGTTCTCGACCACCACCGGCTGGCCCAGCTTGTCCTGCATCTTCGCGCCGAGCGTGCGCGCGATCATGCCGGTGGAGCCGCCGGGCGGGAACGGCACCAGCAGCGTCACCGGCTTGGCCGGCCAGGCCTGGGCCTGCACCGCGGCCGCGGCCAGCAGGCCGATGGCGATCGCGGCGATCGCCGCGATGGGGCGAAGCAGCTTGTTCATGGTCGGCGTCTCCTCGAAAAGGACTTGCATGAGTATGGTCGCAACGGCCGGCGGCACCCGCACCGCCGATACTGCAGGCCCCGATGGCGCTGCTGGGCGCTCCTGGGCGCTCTTGGGCGCCGCTTTTGGGCGCTCCTGGGCGCCGCTCTTGGGCGCTCTTGTACCTCAGGCCATCGGCGCCTCGGCCCCTGCATCGACATGAACCACCCCACCCGCCAGCGGCTGCAGCTCGGCACCATCGCCGTGCTGCTGCTGGTGATCGCCGCGATGGCCTACAAGTTCGTCGTCGTCGGCTCGGTCGAGCCGGCCCCCGACGGACGCACCGCGATCGTGCTGGAAGAAGGCGAGCGCGACTTCGTGCTGCGCGAGATGCGCGGCTTCGTCGCGGGCTTGCAGCAGTTGACGGCCGCGCTCGCGCACGACGACATGAAGGCCGCGGCCCATGCCGCGCGCGGCATGGGCATGCACGCCGCGCACGGCGCGCCCGTGGCGATCGTGGCCAAGCTGCCGCTGGAGTTCAAGATGCTGGGCTTCGGCGTGCATCGCGAGTTCGACACCATCGCCGCCGACGCACAAGCCCGGGGCGACGCCAAGCACACGCTGGGGCAGCTCGCCACCGTGCTGCAAAAATGCGCCGCCTGCCACGACGCCTACCAGTTCAAGCCCGGCCGGGGCCCATGAGCACCGCGCGCCGACGGCGCGCAAGCGGGACCGCCGCGGCGTACCGCCGGTGCGCGGCGCACTGCGGCGCGGTGCAGCCCGCCAGGCGGCCGACGTCGGCGCCGCGTCGCGGCGCTGTGCCTGAAGGGCTCGCGGCGCGAGGCGCCGTCGGCCCTGCGAAACGGCCCTGCGAAACGGCCCTGGATCGGCGGGGTTGCGGCGGCGCCGCATTGGGGTCAATCCGCGCTGCGGCGCTGCGGGGAGTCGCTACACTGCGCCGCCAAAGCCACGCCGGCCTCGACGGTGGCTTGCAGCCGCGATGGCCCACCCGGATCGACATGGCCGACAACGTCCACATCCTCGAGACCACCGACCTGGTGAAGGAATTCAAGGGCTTCGCCGCGGTCAGCGGCGTGAACCTGCGCGTGCGGCGCGGCCACATCCACGCCTTGATCGGCCCGAACGGTGCCGGCAAGACCACGGTGTTCAACCTGCTGACCAAATTCCTGATCCCCACGCGCGGCAAGATCCTCTACAACGGCGCCGACATCACCTTCGAGAGGCCGGCGCAGGTGGCGCGGCGCGGCATGGTGCGCTCGTTCCAGATCTCGGCCACCTTCGCGCACATGTCGGTGCTGGAGAACGTGCGCATCGGGCTGCAGCGCGCGCTGGGCACCTCGTTCCACTTCTGGAAGCCGGCCAGTTCGCTGGACGTGCTGAACGATCGCGCGATGGAGCTGCTGCGCACCGTCGACCTGGGCGAGTTCGCCGACACGCAGACGGTGGAACTGCCCTACGGGCGCAAGCGCGCCCTCGAGATCGCCACCACGCTGGCCACCGAGCCGCAGCTGCTGCTGCTGGACGAACCCACGCAGGGCATGGGCCACGAGGACGTGCAACGCGTGACGCAGCTGATCAAGAAGGTCTCGGCCAACCGCACCGTGCTGATGGTCGAGCACAACATGAACGTGGTGGCCAGCATCGCCGACACCCTCAGCGTGCTGCAGCGCGGCCAGGTCATCGCCGAAGGGCCCTACGACGTGGTGTCCAAGAACCCCGAGGTGCTGCAGGCCTACATGGGCAGCGAACAAGCCGAACTGCAGGGCGCGAATGGTTGAGCCGGCCAGCGAAGGCGTCGAATACCTGCGGCTGCACGACGTGCACGCCTTCTACGGCGAGTCGCACATCCTGCACGGCGTCGACCTGCGCGTGAACCGCGGCGAGGTGGTCACGCTGCTGGGCCGCAACGGCTCGGGGCGCACCACCACGCTGAAGGCCATCATGGGGCTGACCGGGCGGCGCAGCGGCTCGATCATGATCAACGGCGTCGAGGCGGTGAAGCTCGCGCCGCACCGCATCGCGCAGCTCGGCCTGGGCTACTGCCCCGAGGAGCGCGGCATCTTCGCCAGCCTGTCGTGCGAGGAGAACCTGCAGCTGCCGCCCGAGGTGGCCAGCGGCGGCATGGGGCTGGACGAGATCTACGCGATGTTCCCCAACCTGTACGAGCGCCGTGCCAGCCCGGGCACGCGCCTGTCGGGCGGCGAGCAGCAGATGCTGGCGGTGGCGCGCATCCTGCGCACCGGCGCCAAGCTTTTGCTGCTGGACGAGATTTCCGAAGGATTGGCGCCGGTGATCGTGCAGGCGCTGGCCAAGATGATCCGCGCCTTGCGCGAGCGCGGCTTCACCGTCGTGATGGTCGAGCAGAATTTCCGCTTCGCCGCGCCGCTGGCCGACCGCTTCTACGTGATGGAGCACGGCCGCA
>CAYZGL010000298.1:0-3745 GCA_964477985.1 uncultured Rubrivivax sp.
TCGGCGTCGCCGCGGCGCAGGCTGTAGACCGCGGCCACGTCGCCGCGGCGCACGTAGGCCAGCAGCTCGCCGATCACGGTCTGCGCCGGCGACACCGCGATGTCGATCTGCGTGCCCTGCCCTTGCACCAGGTCGGCATAGGCGCGGCGGTTGATCAGCGCCAGCACGCGCTGTGCGCCCATGCGCTTGGCCAGCAGGCAGGACATGATGTTGTCCTCGTCGTCGTTGGTCAGCGCCAGGTACAGGCCGGTGCCCTGCACGTTCTCGTGTTCCAGCAGCTCCTCGTCGGTGCTGTCGCCGTGCAGCACCAGCGCGCGCCCGGCCAGCTCGGTGCTGAGGTATTCGCAGCGCGGCGCGCTGGCTTCGATCAGCTTGACCTGGCAGTCGCGCGCGATGTGGCGCGCCAGCCTCAAGCCCACGCGCCCGCCGCCGGCGATCATCACGCGCTTGATCGGCTGCACGCGGCGGTGCAGCGCGTCGAGCACGCCGCGCACGTGTTCGCTGGCGGCCAGCACGAACAGCTCGTCGCCGGGCTCGATGCGCGTGCTGCCGTCGCACACGATCTGCTTGTCCTGCCCGAGGGCGTCGCGCCGGTAGATGGCCACGATGCGCATCGGCAGCCCCGGCACCAGCGCCGGCAGCTCGGAGATGACGTGCTGCACCATCGGCCCGCCCTGCATGGCGCGCACCGCGATCAGGCTGACGCGCTTTTGCGCGAACTCCAGCACCTGCAGCGCCTCGGGGTATTCGATCAGCTTGCGGATGTAGGCGGTCAGGCTCTCCTCGGGGCAGATCAGCTCGTCGACGGCGAAACCCTGGCGGCTCATCAGTTCGCTGCCGTTGACGAACTCGGCGCTGCGCACGCGCGCGATGCGCGTGGGGATGCCGAACACGTCGCTGGCGACCTTGCAGGCCACGAGGTTGGTTTCGTCCAGCGGCGCGCAGGCGATCAGCATGTCGGCGTCCTCGGCGCCCGCATCGCGCAGCACCGACGGCTGGATGCCGTTGCCGACCACGCCGCGGATGTCCATGCGCTCCTGCAGCAGCGCCAGCCGCGGCGCGTCGGTGTCGATCAGCGTGATGTCGTTGTGCTCCGACGCCAGACTCTGCGCCACGCTCTCGCCCACGCGCCCGGCGCCGAGGATGAGGATCTTCATGGCGGCGGATTATGGGTGGCCACCTGCGGCGGCGAACCCCGCGGCGGCGGCGCCGCGCCTCAGGCGCCGGGGGTCGGGCCTGGGGTCGCGCCGGGGGTCGCGCCCGGGATCGGCGGCAGCGGCAGCAACACGTCGCCGCACTGCGCGCGCTGGCGCAGCGCGTGGTCCATCACCACCAGCGCCAGCAGCGCCTCGGCGATCGGCGTGGCGCGGATGCCCACGCAGGGGTCGTGGCGGCCGAAGGTCTGCACCACGCTGGGCTGGCCGGCGCGATCGATCGACTCACGCGGGATGCGGATCGAACTGGTGGGCTTGATGGCGATCGACACCACCAGGTCCTGCCCGCTGGAAATGCCGCCGAGCACGCCGCCGGCGTGGTTGCTGCGAAAACCCTGCGGCGTCAGCTCGTCGCCGTGCTCGCTGCCCTTTTGCGTGACGCAGCCGAAACCGGCGCCGATCTCCACGCCCTTGGCCGCGTTCAAGCCCATCATCGCGTAGGCGATGTCGGCGTCGAGCCGGTCGTACACCGGCTCGCCCAGGCCCGCCGGCATGTGCCGCGCCGTCACCATCAGCCGTGCGCCGCACGAATCGCCGCTCTTGCGCAGCGCGTCCATGTAGGCCTCGAGCCGCGGCACGACCCTCGCGCTGGGCGCGAAGAAGGGGTTGAGCGCGATCTGCGCCTCGTCGTCGAACGGGATCGGCACATCGCCGATCTGCGTCATCCAGCCGACGAAGCGCGTGCCGTATTTTTCGGCCAGCCACTTCTTGGCCACCGCGCCGGCGGCCACCGTGGGCGCCGTCAGCCGCGCCGAGGCGCGGCCGCCGCCGCGCGGGTCGCGCAGCCCGTACTTGCGCCAGTAGCTGTAGTCGGCATGGCCGGGGCGGAAGGTGTCGAGCAGGTTGCCGTAGTCCTTGCTGCGCTGGTCGGTATTGCGGATCAGCAGCGCGATCGGCGTGCCGGTGCTCAGGCCCTCGTACACACCCGACAGGATCTCGACGCGGTCGGCCTCGTCGCGCTGCGTCACGTGGCGGCTGGTGCCGGGGCGGCGGCGGTCCAGGTCGTGCTGGATGTCGTCCTCGGACAAGGCCAGACCCGGCGGGCAGCCGTCGATCACGCAGCCGATCGCCGGCCCGTGGCTCTCGCCGAAATTGGTGACGCGGAACAGGTGGCCGAAGGTGCTGCCGGGCATGCGCCGATGGTAACAAGCGCGCTTGGCGTGCGCGGCCGGGCCGCGCGCCGGCTCAGGGTGTGCTGGCGTCGGCCGCGCCCAGCGCCCCCAGCAGCGCGCACGACGCCTGCAACGGCTCCATGCGCTGCTGCGCCGCCGTCAGCGCGGCCTGGATCTGGCGGGTCAGCAGCATCAGCTGCCGGCCCTCGAGCAGGCCGCGTTCGGTGCGGCACACCAGGCGGTCGGTGCCCAGGCGCATGGCGTCGATGCGGCGCTCGTTCAGCCTTTCGGCACCGCCGACGCGCTCGCTGAGCTGGTGGCAGTGGGCGATCTCGGCGCTGACGGCGGCGGCCGGCGCCGGCTCATCGGCGTCGTCGAGCCGCGAAGGCACCGTGGCGGCGCAGCCTTCACCCAGGCGCTGGCAAAGCTGCGCCAGCACCAGCAGCCGCGCGCGCAACGCCGCCATCAGCTGCAGCGCGTGGCGCTCCTCGTCGCGGATGGCGTCCAGGTCGGCGCTGGCGCGTTCGGCGTCGTGCGCGTCGGCATCGAGCATGCCGCACAGCGCCACGGTGCGCCGCGCCATCTCGCCCACCGCGGCACCCAGCTCGGCATGCTGCTGGCGCAGCCCGGCATGGGTTTCGGCCAGCGCGCGCGCCTGCTGCGCGGCGGCAGCACGAAGCTGCAGCGCTTGCTCAGCGCTGTCGCGGCGCAACGCATCCAGGCTTTCGGCCTGGCTGATCCAGGCACACGCCGTCAGGTAGCTGGACGCCAGCACCGCCAGCGTCAGCAGGCCCAGCAGCACCCAGCGCAGCGCCAATGCGGTGCCCGGCGGGCCGTCCAGCGCGGCAGGCAGCGAATCGATGGCCTGCCCGCCGATGGGCGCATGCCACAGCAGCAGCGCGGCCAGCAGCGGCGCCCACAGGCCGAACACGAGCCGTGCCTGCTGCCGTGACTGCAGCTGGCGCAACAGGCGCAGCCCCGGTGACCAGAGCGACGCCGCGGTGCGCGCCGCGCGCACCGGCGGCGATGCCGGGTAGGTGGAAACCGAGGTCTGTGACATGCAAGCTTCGATGCGCGGCGCCGTTGTTGCTGGCTATCGGAGCCGCGGCCGCGCACTTGAGCGCCCACAGCGAACAACCCAGCGGCGGCCGGCAGATGCACCACAATGCCCGGCGCCCCTACTGCAAGGTTCTGCCATGCCAGGCTATTCCGACCCCGGCTTCGACACGCTGGCGCTGCATGCCGGCGCGGCGCCCGACCCCAGCCACGGCGCGCGCGCGGTACCGATCGTGCTGTCCACCAGCTTCGTCTTCGACAGCAGCGAACACGCGGCCAGCCTGTTCAACATGGAGCGCAGCGGCCACGTCTACAGCCGCATCAGCAACCCGACCACCGCGGTGCTGGAAGAACGCGTGGCCG
>CAYZGL010000299.1:0-3736 GCA_964477985.1 uncultured Rubrivivax sp.
GAGGATGCTCATCAGCAGCGAGGGCTCCTCGCGCGCCTTGACGTCGAACTTGACGTTGTTGGCGATCAGGTCGCCGACCAGCCCGCGGTCCAGGTAGGTGGCGGTGCTGCGCAGGCGCTTGTCGTCGTTGGTGACGGCCAGGATCTCCGTGCCTCCCGCGCCTTCCTGCAGCGTGACCGACTTGATGCGCTTGCTGCGCACCTCCTCCAGGAAGTCGGAGTAGCCGATCTGGCCGCCTTGCATCGCTCCGCGGTCGAACTGCTTGAACACGGTGAACAGCACGAGTGCGATCACCAGCCAGACTGCGACTTTAGAGAACCATTGATTGTTCACCGCGGCTCCTGTTCCCCTTCGGCATGGCCAGCCGTGCAAATATGCAACGCGCCGAGTTCCACGGCATATGGGGCCGATTCTATGGCAGACAAGCCCGACGACGGCCGTGCACCCCACGGGCGGCCGCGGCGCAGCGGTATGCAAATGTGTGCTGCGCGCGCCCTATCGCGGTTTGGGATCGATGCCAACCAAAAAGGTTTCCGCCGAGCGGCCGCGCGAGGCCCTGGGTTTGATCGGCTTGACCACGCGGAAGCTGTCCTTGAACAGTTTGACGAGTTGGCTGTAGCCGCTGCCATGAAACATCTTGCAAACCAGAACCCCGCGCGGCTGCAGATGCCGCAGCGCAAAGTCCACCGCCAGCTCCACCAGATGCGCGACGCGCGCCGCGTCGGCCGAGGCAACGCCCGACAAGTTTGGGGCCATGTCCGACAGCACCAGATCCGCGCGGCGTCCGTCCAGATGTTCGACCAGCCGCGCGAGCACCGTTTCGTCGCGAAAGTCGCCCTGGATGAAATGCACACCATCGACCGGCTCGAAATCCAGCAGATCCAGTGCCACGATGGCACCCAGCAGGCGGCCGCTGGCGGCTCCGTCCGGCGCGAGGCGCCGGCGCACGTACTGGCACCAGGCACCAGGGGCACAGCCCAGATCGATGACGAACTGGCCGGGGCGGATCAGGCCCAGCGCCTGGTCGATCTCCTCGAGCTTGTAGGCCGCGCGCGAGCGATACCCGTCCTTGCGTGCCAGCTTGACATAGGGGTCGTTGACATGGTCGCTCAGCCACGCTTTGTTGATCTTGCGGCTCTTGCTGTGGATCTTCATCGGGTGCCGTTCATCGCCGGCCGATAATAGGCGCATGCCTGCATTGCAACTGACACCGGCCGAGCGCAAGGCGCTGCGCGGCCAGGCGCATCACCTGGAACCGGTCGTCATGGTCGGCGCCGAAGGGTTGAGCACCGCCGTGCTGAAGGAAGCCGACACGGCGCTGAAAGCGCACGGCCTGATCAAGGTACGCATGTTGTGCGACCAGCGCGAGCTGCGCGCGCAGGCGCTCACCCAGCTCGCCGACGCGCTGAATGCCGGTGCCGTGCAGCACATCGGCAAACTGCTGGTGCTGTGGCGGCCGATTCCCGGCCCGACCAAGGCCGCGTCGTCGCCCGAGCGCTCGGCCGCACCACGCGTGGTGAAGATCCTTAAGTTCGCGAAGAGCGGCAGCCATCGGCCGCAGATCAAGAAGGTCACCGTCTACGGCAACCAGCGCATCACCGCGGGCGGCACGATCAAGCGCACGAAGCCGCGGCCCACCAGCGTCAAGAAGAAGGCGGTCGACTAGGCTGCCCGGCGGCCACGCACCATGCCAGCCACAGCACCAGCGCCGTCTTGGTGCCGTAGAAGACCGTGCTGATCAGGTGCAAGGCGCCGAAGCCGAGCATGCCGCCGCCCTCGCGCGCGGCACCCATCAGCGGCTGCACGGCAAAGTAACCCAGCAGCGTGCAACCGATGGCGCCCCACAGCAGCGCGCGCTCGCTGCGCCGCGCCGCCGCGCCGCCAGCCGCCGGGTGCCGGCCCCGCCCCAACCCCAGCAACACCACGCCGAAGGCCAGGCTCAGCCAGGCTTCGCGCACGAAGATGCGCGACACCACGCGCCCCGCGTCGCTGCTTTGCAGCGACGCGAACACAGCCGGCGCCGCAATGGCGGCGATGCACAGCAGCCCACCGGCCCACAGCCCCGGCAGCACGCAGCGCAGCCGGTCGCGCATCAGGCGCATCAGAGATAGCGCACCCCGATGACCTCGTAGCTCTTCAGCCCGCCCGGCGCCTTGACCTCGGCGACATCGCCCGCCGAGCGCCCGATCAGCGCACGCGCGATCGGGCTGCTGATGGAGATCAGGCCCAACTTCAGATCGGCCTCGTCGTCGCCGACGATCTGGTAGGTCACGCGCGCGCCGTTGGCTTCGTCCTCCAGCTCGACGGTGGAGCCGAAGACCACGCGGCCGTCGGCGTCGAGCGTGGCCGGCTCGATCACCTGCGCGGTCGCCAGCTTGGCTTCGATCTCGAGGATGCGCCCTTCGATGAAGCCCTGCTTGTCCTTGGCCGCCTCGTATTCGGCGTTCTCCGACAGGTCGCCCTGGGCGCGTGCGTCGGCGATGGCCTGGATCACCGCGTGGCGCTCGACGGTCTTCAGCCGGTGAAGTTCCGCCTTCAGTTTCTCGCTGCCGCGGCGTGTCAGGGGGGTCGTGCTCATGGTCGTTGCTCGCGGAAAAAGGAAGCCGCCGCGTCGATGCCGATGGCGCTGGCGCTGGCCAGCCGACCGGCCCGCCGCGGCGGCGGTGCGTCATGCCGAAATTCTATGCGAGCTTCTATGCGAGCTCGGCGTGCAACTCCTGCAACGCCTTCACGCTCAGCTCGGGCTGGTGGCTCATGGCCTCGGTGGCCGCCTCGCTGCCGGCCATCGTGGTGTAGTAGGTCACCCGGTTCGCCAGCGCCGCGGTGCGGATGTGGCGCGAATCGGCGATCGCCGTACGCGTTTCGTCCACCGTGGTGAACACCAGCTGGATCTCGCCGGCCTTGAGCATGTCGACGATGTGCGGGCGCCCGTCCTTGAGCTTGTTGACCACGCGCACCGGCAACCCGGCTTCGGCGATGGCCGCGGCCGTGCCCTTGGTGGCCACCACGTGGAAGCCCAGGCCGATCAGGTCGCCCGCCACCTTCACCGCACGCGCCTTGTCGGCGTCCTTCACCGTGACCACCGCCGTACCCTTGTCGGGCAGGCGCGATCCGGCGCCGAGCTGGCTCTTCAGCATCGCTTCGCCGAAGGTGGCGCCCACGCCCATGACCTCGCCGGTGGAGCGCATCTCCGGGCCCAGGATCGGGTCGACGCCGGGGAACTTGTTGAACGGGAATACCGCCTCCTTGACGCTGAAGTACGGCGGCACCACCTCGCGCGGCTCGCGCCCGTCGGCACCGCGCTGGTCGCTCAGACGCCGCCCGGCCATGCAGCGCGCGGCGATCTTGGCCAGCGGCTGGCCGGTGGCCTTGCTGACGAAGGGCACGGTGCGCGAGGCGCGCGGGTTGACCTCGAGCACGTAGACCGCCGCGTCGTCGCCCTCGCCCTGGATCGCGAACTGCACGTTCATCAAGCCGACCACCTTCAGCGCCTTGGCCATCAGCGTGGTCTGGCGGCGCAACTCGTCCTGCAGCGCCGCAGACAACGAGTACGGCGGCAGCGAGCAGGCCGAATCGCCGCTGTGGATGCCGGCGGCTTCGACGTGCTCCATGATGCCGCCGATCATCACGTGCTCGCCGTCGCTGATGCAGTCGACGTCGACCTCGACGGCGTCGTCGAGAAAGCGGTCGAGCAGCACCGGCGACTTCTCCGACACCTTGACCGCCTCGCGCATGT
>CAYZGL010000300.1:0-3702 GCA_964477985.1 uncultured Rubrivivax sp.
AGAAGACGCGCGACATCACCGGCGGCCTGCCGCGCGTGGCCGAGCTGTTCGAGGCACGCAGCCCCAAGGACAAGGGCACGCTGGCCGAGATCACCGGCACCATCAGCTTCGGCAAGGAAACCAAGGGCAAGGTGCGGCTGCAGATCACCGACCCCGACGGCAAGGTCTACGAAGAGCTGGTGCCCAAGGAGAAGAACATCCTGGTGCACGAGGGCCAGGTGGTGAACAAGGGCGAGTCGATCGTCGACGGCCCGGCCGAGCCGCAGGACATCCTGCGGCTGCTGGGCGTCGAGGAACTGGCGCGCTACATCGTCGACGAAGTGCAGGACGTCTACCGGCTGCAGGGCGTGAAGATCAACGACAAGCACATCGAGGTGATCGTGCGCCAGATGCTGCGCCGCGTGCAGATCGTCAACCCGGGCGACAGCGGCTACATCTCCGGCGAGCAGGTCGAGCGTTCCGAACTCTTCGGCACCAACGATGCGCTGCGCGCCGCGGACAAGGTGCCGGCCACCTACGCCGACCTGCTGCTGGGCATCACCAAGGCCAGCCTGTCGACCGACTCGTTCATCTCGGCGGCCTCGTTCCAGGAGACCACCCGCGTGCTCACCGAAGCGGCGATCATGGGCAAGCGTGACGAGTTGCGCGGGCTGAAGGAGAACGTCATCGTCGGCCGCCTGATCCCCGCGGGCACCGGCATGGCCTTCCACCAGGCGCGCAAGGTCAAGGAGGCGATGGACGAGAGCGAGCGCCGCGCTATCGCGCTGCAGGAAGCCGAAGAGCTGGCGGCCGTGCAGCTGGCCCACGTCGACGCCGCCGTGGCGGCGCAGGCGGCCGCCGGCGACGCCGCCGAATAGCGCGGCCGCCATTGGCGCTTCTCGAGGGCGGCTTCGGCCGCCCTTCTTGCGATTGGCGCTTGCCGTCGCCTTTTCAGGGACCCGGCCAGCCGCTGGGTTTCGCGATGCGCGGGCCGCCGGGCGGCATGCGGCCGCGCAGCCGCAGCAGCGCCTTGTCGTGCGTCAGCAGCCAGCGTGCGCCGGAGGCCAGCGCCAAGTCGACGAAGACCTGATCGTCGGCATCGTCGCAACGCAGGCGCAGCGGCGTGGGCGGCGGCGCGGGCAGCACAAGCGCATGCAGATCGAAGCGCGCCAACAGCCGCATGCGCTCGGGTTGCCAGCGCGCGAGCGAGGCCCTGCCCAGCGTGCGGGCGAACTCTTCGCGCATGCGTGCGCAGGTCACCCAGCGCAGCTGCCCGTTTTGCACGGCGGCGCCCAGCGCTGCCGTGCAGGGGTCGCGAAACAGCAGCCAGTCCAGGACCACGTTGGTATCGAGCACGGCCGCAGCAGCGGGTGTGTTCGATTTGCAGGGCGCGTTCGCGTTCACTCGTCGCCTTGTCGCCTTGTATTGCCTGCAACTGGCGCGCCGAATATAATGGAAGGCTTTTCGGCGGACTGTGCCGTGCTGTCGCATGGGTCTACGCGGGATCGCACCGGATCGAACAGGACGACCTCACCCATCATGCCTACCATCAATCAGCTCGTGCGCCAGGGCCGCCAGGTCGAGGCGGCGAAATCCAAGTCGCCGGCCATGCAGAACTCGCCGCAACGCCGCGGCGTGTGCACCCGGGTCTACACCACCACGCCCAAGAAGCCGAACTCGGCGCTGCGCAAGGTGGCCAAGGTGCGCCTGACCAACGGCTTCGAGGTCATCTCCTACATCGGCGGCGAAGGCCACAACCTGCAGGAGCACTCCGTGGTGCTGGTGCGCGGTGGCCGCGTGAAGGACCTGCCGGGCGTGCGCTACCACATCGTGCGCGGCTCGCTGGACTTGCAAGGTGTCAAGGACCGCAAGCAGTCGCGTTCCAAGTACGGCGCCAAGCGCCCGAAGAAGGCGTAGACCCCTGCGCCCGTTTCGGGCGGCGCACACGCCGCCCGAGTAAGTGAAGGGCCTGCTGGCTCTTCGAGGCGGTGCCGCCGCGTGCCGCCAACTGAAGCTGAAGAAGGAAGACTCCCATGCCGCGTCGCCGCGAAGTTCCCAAACGAGAAGTGCTGCCCGATCCGAAGTTCGGTTCGGTGGACCTGTCCAAGTTCATGAACGTGATCATGGAAGGTGGCAAAAAGGCGGTGGCCGAACGCATCATCTACGGTGCGCTGGACCAGATCGAGAAGAAGGTGGGCAAGGACCCGCTGGAAATCTTCGTCGTCGCGCTGAACAACATCAAGCCGATGGTCGAGGTCAAGTCGCGCCGCGTCGGTGGTGCCAACTACCAGGTGCCGGTGGAAGTGCGCCCGGTGCGCCGCCAGGCGCTGGCGATGCGCTGGCTGAAGGAATCGGCACGCAAGCGCGGCGAGAAGTCCATGGCCGCGCGCCTGGCCAACGAACTGCTCGAGGCGTCCGAGGGCCGCGGCGGTGCGATGAAGAAGCGCGACGAAGTCCACCGCATGGCCGAGGCGAACAAGGCCTTCTCGCACTTCCGCTTCTGACGCTTCCGACCGGCAGCCCAACCTGAACGCCTGAAGGCCGCTCCTGCGGGTTAACCCCAGCCCGCGAGCGGCTCCTGTATTTGGAGTGATCCCATGGCCCGCAAGACTCCCATCGAGCGCTATCGCAATATCGGCATCTCCGCGCACATCGACGCCGGCAAGACCACCACGACCGAGCGCATCCTGTACTACACCGGGGTCAACCACAAGCTCGGCGAGGTGCACGACGGCGCGGCCACCACCGACTGGATGGAGCAGGAGCAAGAACGCGGCATCACGATCACTTCGTCGGCGGTGACCTGCTTCTGGAAGGGCATGGACCTGTCCTTCCCCGAGCACCGCATCAACATCATCGACACCCCGGGACACGTGGACTTCACCATCGAAGTCGAGCGCTCGATGCGCGTGCTCGACGGCGCGTGCATGGTGTACTGCGCGGTCGGCGGCGTGCAGCCGCAGTCGGAGACCGTCTGGCGCCAGGCCAACAAGCACAAGGTGCCGCGCCTGATGTTCGTCAACAAGATGGACCGCACCGGCGCCAACTTCTACAAGGTCTATGACCAGATGAAGGTGCGGCTGAAGGCCAACCCGGTGCCGGTCGTGCTGCCGATCGGTGCCGAAGACCGCTTTGCCGGTGTGGTCGACCTGATCAAGATGAAGGCGATCTACTGGGACGACGCATCCCAGGGCATGAAGTTCGACTACCGCGACATTCCGGCGGACATGCAGGCCGACGCCAAGAAGTGGCGCGACAACCTGGTCGAGGCCGCCGCCGAAGCCAACGAGGAACTGATGAACAAGTACCTCGAGGAAGGCGCGCTGAGCGAGGCCGAGATCAAGCAGGGCCTGCGTGCGCGCACCATCGCCACCGAGATCCAGCCGATGCTGTGCGGTACCGCGTTCAAGAACAAGGGCGTGCAGCGCATGCTCGACGCGGTCATCGACTATCTGCCGTCGCCGGTCGACATCCCGCCGGTGCCGGGTACCGACGACGACGACAAGGACACTTCACGCAAGGCCGACGACAACGAAAAATTCTCGGCGCTGGCCTTCAAACTGATGACCGACCCCTACGTCGGCCAGCTGACCTTCGTGCGCGTGTACTCGGGCGTGCTCAAGAGCGGCGATGCGGTCTACAACCCGATCCGCGGCAAGAAGGAGCGTATCGGCCGCATCCTGCAGATGCACGCCAACCAGCGCGAGGAGATCAAGGAGATCC
>CAYZGL010000301.1:0-3618 GCA_964477985.1 uncultured Rubrivivax sp.
CCCCAGACCTGCCGCTTCGCGCCAGGCCCCCCGAGGGGGATGAGTCAACTTGGGAACGGCCCGGCGTTGACTCATGAGCGCCCCGGCGCAGGCCGCGGCGCGAGCGTGTGCCTTGCGCGGCGCAGCGCCGTCGCGCGCCGCCAGCCCGCATTGACCCGGGCGTGCCGCGACGGCTACACTAATGACCGCCTGGTCAGTTATTCGATGCCCACCCTTCCCACCCCCGCGCGGCAGCGCCGCAAGCAGGCGCGCCCGCAGGAATTGCTGCGCGCCGCACTCGAGCTGTTCGTTGCCAAGGGCTTCAGCGCCACGCGCAGCGACGAGGTCGCCGCGCACGCCGGCGTGGCCAAGGGCACGCTGTACCTGTACTTTCCCAGCAAGGAAGAACTGTTCAAGGCGGTGGTGCGCAACAACATCGCCTCGCTGATCGCCGAGGGCCAGCAGATCGCCGACGCCTTCGAGGGTTCCAGCGAAGAGCTGCTGCGGCTGCTGATGCATGGCTGGTGGCGGCGCATCGGCGAGACCGACGCCGGCGCGATCTTCAAGATCATCGTCTCCGAAGTGCGCAACTTCCCCGAGCTGGCGCGCTTCTACACCGGCGAGGTGATCGTGCCGGCCTACCGGCTGGTGTCCGGCGCGCTGCAGCGCGGCATCGATCGCGGCGAGTTCCGCGCGGTGCCGGTGCGCGAGGCGGCGCACACGCTGATCGCGCCGATGCTGCTGCAGGCGCTGCACCGCCATTCGGTCGGCGCTTGCATGCACACGGGGCTCGAGATGAGCCCGACCCGGCTGATCGACACGCAGATCGACCTGATGCTGCGCGGCCTGCAAACCACCGCACCCGCCACCACACCCGCCGCCGCACCTTCCCGGGCCGCGCCGGGCCGGCCGGCCGCGCGCGCCAGCGCCGTGCCGGCCAAGGCGCAGGCATCGCGCAACGCAGCCAAGGCGGCGCTGCGATGAAACGCTGGCACAAGTTCGCGCTGGCGTTGCTGCTGCTGGCGCTGACTGCCGCCGGAGCGGCGCGGCTGCTCGGCGTACGGCGCGCGCTGCCCGCGCCAGCCGGCGCCGCCAAGCCCGATGCCGCGCTCGAGCTGGGCGCGGCCGACCTGGTGGCGCTGCGCCGCGCCGAGTTCACGCGCAGCCTCGAGGTTTCGGGCAGCCTGGTCGCAGTGAACAGCGCCTTCGTCAAGGCGCGCGTCGCCGCCGAGGTGAAGTCGGTGGCGGTGCGCGAAGGCGACCGCGTGCGCGCCGGCCAGGTGCTGGTGCAGCTGGACACCACCGAGTTCGATTGGCGGGCGCGCCAGGCCGAGCAGCAGGCGCAGGCCGCACGCGCGCAGCTCGAGATCGCGCAGCGCAGCCTGAGCAACAGCCGCTCGCTGGTGGCGCAGGGCTTCATCTCGGCCACCGCGATGGAAAACGCGGTGTCCACCGAAGCCGGCGCACAAGCCACCTTGCAGGCGGCGCAGGCGGCGGTGGAGCTGGCGCGCAAGGCGCGCGGCGATGCCACGCTGGCCGCACCGATCGGCGGCTTCGTCGCGCAGCGGCTGGTGCAGCCGGGCGAGCGCGTGGCGGTGGATGCCAAGCTGCTCGAGATCGTCGACCTGTCCAGGCTGGAGCTGCAGGCCAGCGTGCCGCCCGAAGACGCGGGCCTGCTGCGCGTGGGGGCGCACGCGCAATTGCGTGTGGACGGCATCGCCGGCACGGTGGCGGCGCAGGTGGTGCGCATCAACCCGAGCGCGCAACCCGGCTCGCGCAGCATCGTCGCCTACCTCGAGCTTGCGCCCAACCCGGCGCTGCGCCAGGGGCTGTTCGCGCAGGGCCGCATCGAGCTGCAGCGCCGCGATGCGCTGCTGCTGCCGCTGGACGCGGTGCGCAACGACCAGGCGCAGCCCTATGCGCTGCGCGTGCAGGGCGAGCAGGTGCTGCAGCGCACGCTGCAGCTGGGTGAGCGCGGCCGCGCCGGCGACGCCGAGGTCGTCGAAGTGCTGGACGGTCTGGCTGCCGGCGACCAGGTGCTCGCCGGCAACCTGGGCGCGGTGCGCGACGGTGCACGCGTGCGCGTCGCGCCAGCGCCCGGCGCCGCGCCGCCCGGCGCTGGCGCCGCCGCTTCCGGCGCGGCGCCGCGCTGAACGACGCAGCAGCGCCAGGCCATGTGGTTCACCCGCGTCGCGATCGCCAACCCGGTGATGGCCACCATGCTGATGCTGGCGCTGCTGGTGCTGGGCGGGTTTTCCTACCAGCGGCTGAAGGTCGACCAGTTCCCGGACATCGAGTTCCCCACCGTGGTGGTGCAGATCGACTACCCCGGCGCGGCGCCCGAGATCGTCGAGAACGAGGTCACGCGCAAGGTCGAAGAAGCGGTCAACACCATCGCCGGGCTGAACCAGCTGTTCTCGCGCTCGTACGAGGGCAGCTCGGTGGTGATCGCGCAGTTCAACCTGGACATGGACGCGCGCAAGGTGGCCGACGACGTGCGCGAGAAGGTCGCGGCGATCCGCCCGCTGCTGCGCGACGAGGTCAAGGAGCCGCGCGTGTCGCGCTTCGACCCGGCGAGCCGGCCGATCTACTCGCTGGCGCTGACCTCGCCCGACGGCTCGCGCAGCGCGCAGCAGTTGAGCACCTTCGCCGACCAGGTGGTGCGCAAGCGGCTGGAAAACGTGCGCGGCGTCGGCTCGGTGACGCTGGTGGGCCCGCGCAAGCGCGAGGTCAACCTCTACCTGCGCCCGGCAGCGCTGGACGCGATGGGCATCGGCGTGGACCAGGTGCTGGCCGCGGTGCGCGCCGACAACCGCGAACTGCCCGCCGGCGTGCTGCGCACCGGCGAGGCCGAGAAGCTGCTGAAGGTCGACGCGCGTTTGCGCCAGCCGGCCGACTTCGCGCAGATCATCGTCGCACGCAAGAACGGCGCGCCGGTGCGCCTGGGCCAGTTGGCCGACATCGTCGACGGCCCCGAGGAAGTCGACAGCCTGGCGCTGTTCAACGGCGAGCGCACGCTGGTGCTGGACGTGCGCAAGTCGCAGGGCGAGAACACCATCGAGATCGCCGACGCGCTGAACGCGGCGGCCGAACAGCTGCGCGCGCAGCTGCCGCCGGGCGTGGCGATCGACGTGGTGCGCGACAACTCGCGGCCGATCCGCGTGTCGGTGCGCAACGTGCAGCGCACGCTGCTCGAAGGCGCCTTGCTGACCATCGGCATCGTGTTCCTGTTCCTGAATTCGTGGCGCTCCACCGTGATCACCGGGCTGGCGCTGCCGATCGCGCTGGTCGGCACCTTCCTGGTGATGTACGCGCTGGGCTTTTCGATCAACATGGTCACGCTGATGGCGATGAGCCTGTGCGTGGGCCTGCTGATCGACGACGCGATCGTGGTGCGCGAGAACATCGTGCGCCACGTGCAGATGGGCAAGGACGCGCACGCGGCCGCGCTCGAAGGCACGCAGGAGATCGGGCTGGCGGTGCTGGCCACCACCTTGTCGATCGTCGCGGTGTTCCTGCCGATCGGCTTCATGGGCGGCATCGTCGGCAAGTTCTTCCATGAGTTCGGCATCACCATCGTCGCGGCGGTGCTGATCAGCATGTTCGTCAGCTTCACGCTCGACCCGATGCTGTCCAGCG
>CAYZGL010000302.1:0-3550 GCA_964477985.1 uncultured Rubrivivax sp.
TGACCGGGCAGCTGTTCTTCATGTACGCGACCATGCTGATCGCGGTGCCCACCGGGGTGAAGATCTTCAACTGGATCGCCACCATGTGGCGCGGCTCGATGAGCTTCGAGACGCCGATGCTGTGGGCGGTGGGCTTCATCTTCGTGTTCGCGATCGGCGGCTTCACCGGGCTGATCTGCGCGATGGCGCCGATCGACATCCAGATCCAGGACACCTACTACATCGTCGCGCACTTCCACTATGTGCTGGTGGCCGGTTCGCTGTTCGCGCTGTTCGCCGGCATCTACTACTGGGGCCCGAAGTGGACCGGCGTGATGTACTCCGAGACGCGCGGCAAGATCCATTTCTGGGGCAGCATGGTGTTCTTCAACCTCACCTTCTTCCCGATGCACTTCCTCGGGCTGGCCGGCATGCCGCGCCGCTACGCCGACTACCCGATGCAGTTCGCCGACTTCAACATGGTCGCCTCGATCGGCGGCTTCGGCTTCGGCTTGATGCAGGTGTATTTCTTCCTCGCGGTGGTGCTGCCGATGATGCGCGGCCAGGGCGCGAAGGCACCGCAGAAGCCCTGGGACGGCGCCGAGGGTCTGGAGTGGGAAGTGCCGTCGCCGGCGCCGTGGCATACCTTCGAGAACCCGCCGAAGCTGGACGCCACCGCCACGCGCGTGGTGGGCTGACACCGCCATGAACCGCGACGACGCTCGGCGCAAGGCGAACCTGCGCATGGCCTGGATGCTGGCCGGGCTGGCCGCGGCCTTCGGCCTGGGTTTCGTCGCGCGCATCGTGATCTTCGGCGTTTGAGGCGGCGCGCATGAGCCGGCCCGAACCCCGCGCACGCACGCTGCTGCACGCCGACAACCGGCGCATGCTGGGCAAGCTGCTGGCGGTCGCGGTGCTGATGTTCGGCTTCGGCTACGCCCTGGTGCCGATGTACCGCGCGATCTGCGAGGCGCTCGGCGTGAACGTGCTGTCGCTGTCCGAGCAGCGCCGCGCCGACGCGGCCGCCGTGCGCAGCCGCGTCAACACGCAGGTGGACCGCTCGCGCACCATCACCGTGGAATTCGACGCCAACGCGCGCGGCCCGTGGGACTTCAAGCCCGCGGTGGCCTCGGTGCAGGTGCATCCGGGCGAACTGGCCACGGTGATGTACGAGTTTCGCAACCGGCAGGACCGCACGATGGCCGCGCAGGCGATCCCGAGCTACGCGCCCAAGCAGGCGATGGCGCACTTCAACAAGCTCGAGTGCTTCTGCTTCAACGAATACACGCTGCGCCCGGGCGAGGCCAAACGATGGCCGGTGGCCTTCGTGATCGACCCCAAGCTGCCCAAGGACGTGACCACGATCACGCTGTCCTACACCTTCTTCGAAGTGGGCGGCAAGACGCCGCCGGCGCCCACCGCCAGCCTGGCGCACGCGGAGTCGCGGCTGTGAACACGCCCGCCGATGACCTGAAGCAGGCGGCGCGCCGCCCGGCCTCGCCGCTGCAGACGCTGCGTGCGGTGGCCTGGGCTTTCTTCGGCGTGCGCCGTTCGTCGGGCCATGCGCACGACGTGCAAAAACTCAACCCGGTGCACGTGGTCATTGCCGGCATCGCCGGCGCTGCGATCTTCGTGCTGGTGCTGGTGCTGCTGGTGCGCTGGGTGGTCGGCAGCGGCGTGGCCGCGTAGAACGCAGCTCTCAACTCAAATCAACCCAACCTGTCCCGATTCGCGAGGAGCCTTCGACCCATGTCCGCCAGTGCACATTCCGGCGCCGCCCCGTACTACTTCGTGCCGGCGCCGTCGCGCTACCCGGCGCTGGTGGCGCTGGGCATGTTCTTCGTGATCCTCGGCGCGTTCCAGTGGATCAACCACCACGGCTGGGGCAAGTATTCGCTGCTGCTGGGTCTGGCGATCTGGCTGAGCGTGATGTTCCAGTGGTTCCGCACCGCCATCGCCGAGGACATGAGCGGGCTGTACTCGCAGCGCGTGGACATGTCGTACCGCTGGAGCATGAGCTGGTTCATCTTCTCGGAAGTGATGTTCTTCGCCGCCTTTTTCGGCGCGCTGTACTGGGCGCGCGCGCATTCGGTGCCCACGCTCGGCGATCTGGAGAACAGCATCCTGTGGCCCGACTTCAAGGCCGCCTGGCCGTCGGCGGTGCCCGGCGCCACGGCCTCGCCGGCGGGCACCGTCGAGCCCTTCGCCACCATCGGCCCGTGGCCGCTGCCGACCATCAACACCGCGCTGCTGCTGACCTCGGGCGTGACGCTGACCATCGCGCACCACGCGCTGATCGCCAACCGGCGCGGCAAGTCGATCTTCTGGATGTGGCTGACCGTGCTGCTGGGCGCCACCTTCCTGTGCGTGCAGGCCTACGAGTACATCCACGCCTACAACGACCTGAACCTGAAGCTCAGCTCGGGCGTGTTCGGTTCCACCTTCTTCATGCTCACCGGCTTCCACGGCTTCCACGTGTTCGTCGGCATGCTGATGCTGACCTTCATCACGCTGCGCCTGATGAAGGGCCACTTCACGCCGCAAAGCCACTTCGGCTTCGAAGGCGCGGCCTGGTACTGGCACTTCGTCGACGTGGTGTGGCTGGGGCTGTATTTCCTGGTCTACTGGCTGTGAAGCGCCGCGGCGCTCAGCCGCCGCCGATCGGAATGCCGGTGGGCTGGATCCAGCCCATCAGGTAGGCGAACAGCACCAGCAGGAAGATCGCCACCGACAGGCCCACGCGCACCGCCAGCGCACGCGCCATCAGCGCGCCGTTCGGGTCGCTGTCGCGGCGCTTGCGCAGCATCAGCACCCCGGCGCTGGCCAAGGCGGCCAGCACGGCCAGCAGGAACAGCACGATCACGATTCTCATGGCGGCGAATTATTTCACTGCCGCGGCTGCGGCCGCGCGCAAGCGCCGGTGAAGCGCCGCGCCTGGGTGGTGCTGGTGACGGCGCTGGCCGGCGCGCTGCTGTGCGCGCGCCTGGGCGGGTGGCAGTTGGACCGCGCCGCGCAGAAGACGGCGCTGCACCAGGCGATGCTGGCGCGCGAGGCGCTGCCGCCGCTGGACGCGGCCAGCCTGGCGCGTGCCGACGACGCGGTGGCGGCGCAACTGCACCGCCGCGTGCGGCTGCGCGGTCGCTGGCTGGCCGAGCACACCGTCTACCTGGACAACCGGCAGATGGACGGCCACCCCGGCTTCTTCGTGCTCACGCCGCTGCTGCTGGCCCCCGGCGATGCGGTGCTGGTGCAACGCGGCTGGGTGCCGCGCCATGCGCAGCGGCGCGACCAGCTGGCGCCGGTGCATACGCCCGACGGCGTGGTGCAGATCGACGGGCGCGTCGCCGCCGGCTTGTCGCGCCTGTACGAGTTCGACGGCGCGGCCGCCGGGCCGATCCGGCAGAATCTGGCAGTCGCCGACTACGCGCGCGAGATCGCGCTGCCACTGCGGCCGTTGGCCGTCGTGCAACTGGGCGCCGACGCCGACGGGCTGCGGCGGCAGTGGCCGCCGCCGGTGGCCGATGTCTCCAAACACTACGGTTATGCAGCGCAGTGGTTCGCGCTGAGTGCG
>CAYZGL010000303.1:0-3537 GCA_964477985.1 uncultured Rubrivivax sp.
TGGTGGCGCAACTGGTGGGCGCCAAGCCGGGCGAGATCGCGATCGGCCAGCGGGTGCAGGTCGAGTTCGCCACCTTCGACACGGCCGACGGCGCCGACATCGCGCTGCCGCAGTTCCGCCCGGTGTCTGGCTGATGGACTTCGCCTACACCGAGGACCAGCAGGCTTTCGCCGACAGCGCGCGCGCGCTGTTTGCCGACGCCTGCACAGACGACGCGCTGCGCGCGCACGACGCCGGCAGCGAACCGTTCATGCAGGCCTTGTGGCGCCAGTGCGTGGACACCGGCCTGCACGGCATGGTCATCGACGAGGCGCACGGCGGCCTGGGCCTGGGCATGACCGACCTGATGGCGGTGCTCGAACAGCAAGGCCAGGCGCTGGCGCTGGTGCCGCTGGCCGAGCATCAACTCGCGGCGCAGGCGGTGGCGCTGTTCGCGCCCGAACTGGCGCCGTCGCTGCTGGCCGGCGCCGCCAGCGGCGAAACCCTGCTGACGCTGAGCCTGGACGGCCTGCGCGCGGCGCGCGGCCTGGCGCTGACGCTGACGCTGACGCGCGACGGCGAATCCCTCATGCTCAGCGGCAAGGCCGCCGCGGTGCCGCTGGCTGCGCAGTCGAATCAGCTGCTGCTGCCGGCGCTGCTGGACGGCCAGCCGCGGCTGGTGCTGGTGGATGCCAAGGCCGCCGGCATCCGGCTCGACGCCGGGCGCAGCCAGCACCATCTGGCGCTGGCCGACGTGCACGCCAGCGGCGTGCGGCTCGAAGCTTCCGCGCTGCTGGGCGAAGGCGCACTGCAATGGCTGCAGCCGCGCTGGCTGGCCGCCATCGGCGCGCTGCAGCTCGGCGTGTCGGCGGGCCAGCTGGCGCGCACGGTGGACTACATCAGCCAGCGCAAGCAGTTCGGCCGCGTCATCGGCAGCTTCCAGCTGGTCGCCGGCCAGATGGCCGACGGCAAGATCGCGGTCGAAGCGCTGCGCTCGGCGCTGTCGCAACTGGTCTATCGCCTCGATGCCGGCCTGGGCGCGTTGCCACAGGCGCTGGCGGTCAAGGTGCTGGCGGCGCAGGCCGCGCACCTGGTGGGCCACAAGGCGCAGCACGTGCACGGCGGCATGGGGGTCGACGTGACCTACCCGATCCACCGCTACCTGTACTGGAGCCGCGCCCTGGCCTTCACCCACGGCGGCGCCGAGCAGGCGCTGGCCGACCTGGGCGACTGGATCGCCGAGCACGACGAGCTCGGCTGGAAATACGACCGGCCCGAGGACACCGGCCCGGCAAACACCACAGGAGCCCCCCATGCGCTTCGATGACATCAGCGTCGGCACCGAGTTGCCGCCGCTCGCGATCCCGATCACCGTGCAGCTGATCGCCGGTGGCGCGATCGCCACGCGCGACTACTTCGCCGGCCACTACGACAAGGACGCCGCGAACGCGCTGGGCTCGCCGCACGTGTTCATGAACATCCTGACCACCAGCGGGCTGGTGCAGCGCTACGTCGAGGGCTGGGCCGGGCCCGACTGCGAGTTCAAGGCGGTGAAGATCAAGCTGGGCGCGCCCAACTACCCCGGCGACACCATGACCTTCAGCGGCGAAGTCATCGCGCTGGACGCGGCAACCCAGGTGGCCGAAGTCAAGCTCGCCGGCGCCAATTCGATGGGCCACCACGTCACCGGCACGGTGCGCGTGCGTCTGCAGTGAAGGACGCTTCGATGAGCAGCCCCACGATCTTCCCCGGCCGCACCGCGATCGCCGGCCTGGGTGCCACCGAGTTCAGCAAGAACTCGGGCCGCACCGAACTGCGCCTGGCGATGGAAGCGATCCACGGCGCCTTGAACGACGCCGGCATCGCGCCGGCCGAGGTCGACGGCTTCGTCTCGTACTCGATCGACAAGGTGCCCGAGTACGAGATCGCGCGGCTGCTGGGGGCGCGCGAAGTCACCTTCTTCTCGCAGATCCCGCACGGCGGCGGCGCCGCCTGCGCGCCGGTGCTGCACGCGGCGATGGCGGTGGCCACAGGCGTGGCCAAGACCGTGGTCGTGTACCGCGCGATGAACGAGCGCAGCTGGTACCGCTTCGGCAGCGGCAGCTACGGCTTCGCGTCGACCCCGATCTTCGAGAACGTGAACTTCGGCTGGTACATGCCGCACGGCTTCCACACGCCGTCGGCCTGGGTGGCGATGTTCGCGCGGCGCTACATGCACACCTACGGCGCCACCAGCGAGGACTTCGGCCGCGTCTCGGTGGCGGTGCGCGACTTCGCCGCCACCAACCCGGCCGCCTTCTTCCACGGCAAGCCGATCACGCTGGCCGACCACCAGGCCAGCCGCTGGATCTGCGAGCCGCTGCGCCTGCTCGACTGCTGCCAGGAAAGCGACGGCGCGGTGGCGATGGTCATCACCAGCGCCGAGCGCGCGCGCGACCTGAAGGCCAAGCCGGTGTTCATCCGCGGCGGCGCGCAGGGCATCGCACCGGGGCAGCAGATCATGACCTCGCTGTACCGCGACGACATCACCGGCCTGCCCGAAATGGGGCTGGTGGCGCGCCAGCTGTGGCAACAAAGCGGGCTCGAGCCGGCCGACATCCAGACCGCGGTGATCTACGACCACTTCACGCCCTTTGTGCTGCAGCAGCTCGAGGAGTTCGGCTTCTGCGGCCGCGGCGAGGCCAAGGACTTCGTGCGCGCCGGCCACCACGCGCGCGGCGGCCGGCTGCCGATCAACCCCCACGGCGGCCAGCTCGGCGAGGCCTACATCCACGGCATGAACGGCATCGCCGAAGGTGTGCGCCAGGTGCGCGGCACCGCCGTCAACCAGGTGGCCGGTGCGCACAACGTGCTGGTCACTGCCGGCACCGGCGTGCCCACCAGCGGCCTGATCCTCGGCGCGGAATAGGCAAGCCATGTTCGTCGACCTGAGCCCCGAACAACACGCGCTGCGGCGCGAGGTGCGCGACTATTTCCAGGCGCTGATGACGCCCGAGCTGCGCTTGCAGATGCGCGGCGCCGAAAGCGGCGACAGCTACAAGGCGCTGGTGCGCCGGATGGGCCGCGACGGCTGGCTCGCGGTGGGCTGGCCCAAGGAATACGGCGGACGCGGTTACGCCGGCACCGAGCAGCTGATCTTCTTCGAAGAAGCCAACATCGCCGGCGCGCCGCTGCCCTTCGTCACCATCAGCACGGTCGGCCCGGCGCTGATGGAGCACGGTACCGATGTGCAGAAGCAGCGCTTCCTGCCCGGCATCGCCGCCGGCGAGATCCACTTCGCGATCGGCTACTCCGAGCCCGAAGCCGGCTCGGATCTGGCGACGCTGAAGACCAGCGCGCGGCTGGAAGGCGACCACTTCGTCGTCAACGGCAACAAGCTGTGGACCTCGGGCGCCGAGGCCGCCGACTTCGTCTGGATGGCCGCGCGCACCGACCCCGAGCGCAAGCGCCACCTCGGCATCTCGCTGCTGATCCTGGACACCCAGTCGCCGGGCTTCTCGCACACCCTCATCGAGACCGTCGGCAACACCACCGCGGCCACCTACTACGACAACGTGC
>CAYZGL010000304.1:0-3500 GCA_964477985.1 uncultured Rubrivivax sp.
CGCGACCGCGAGCGCAAGCTGCTGAAGAAGATCGGCCAGTCGCTGGCGCGCGTCGAATCGGGCGACTACGGCTACTGCGACGAAACCGGCGAGCCCATCGGCCTGGCGCGGCTGCTGGCGCGTCCGACGGCCACGCTGTCGCTGGAAGCACAGCAGCGCCGCGAGATGAAGCAGAAGATGTTCGGCGACTGACGCCGGCACCGGCCGCCCCCACCGCAGCCCGATCCGCAACCCCTCAACGCGCGCATTGATGGCGGAAAACAAGGACGGCGAGAGCTTCTTTCGCAAGGTCGTGCGCTTCGTGGCCAACCCGGCCACCGATTGGGCCGACCTGAGTTCACGGCCCCAGGACACGCGCCTGCTCGATCTGGAGAAGTCCGAGCTGAAGGCGATGGTCGAGCGCAAGCGGCGCAACGACTTCGTGCGCAAGCGCGAGTTCGACATGCTGCGCAAGGTGCGCCGCGAAGGTTTGTCGCCAGAGCAATTGGCCACCCTCGGCACCTCGTCGCGCATCGACGACTCCGAGATCCGGCAGGCCGAGAACAGCAGCGCCAAGCCCGAGGCCGGCGTCAAGGCCAAGATCGACGAGATCGAGCAGCAGATGGTCGGCGACGCTTCGGCGGGGCCGCCGCCGCAGCGCCCTGCCGCCTTCTTCAGCGCCCCCACCGAGCCGGCGGTGCTGGCGCGCTCGGGCCTGCCGCCGCCGTCGGCCGGCATCGCGCTCGACTTGCAAGCCGACGAATTGCCTGCGCTGCCGCAGCTGCCGGACCCGGAGCTGGACGCCACGGCGCAGGCGGCTGCGGTATTCAGCGCGCCCGGCCTGCCGCCGCTGGCGCCTTTGTCGCTCGCGGCGGCCGGTGATACCGGCGCCTTCGAGCACCGCTTCGGCGTCGAGGTCAGCGAGGTCGTGCACGACCCCGACCTGGACGAGGCGGTGATTGCCTTTGCCAACGCCGATTTCGGCCAGTGCGAGCAGGCGCTGACGCAGCTGACCGCAGCGAGCGGCGCGCGCGCGCAGCACGCCGAGACCTGGCTGGTGCTGTTCGATCTGTACCGCGCCACCGGCCAGCAGCCGCGCTTCGACGCGCTGGCCGCCGACTATGCGCACCAGTTCGGCTGGTCGGCGCCGCAGTGGTTCTCGCTGCCCAAGCTGGTGGCCGACACCGTGGCCGAAGCCGGCCAGGCTGCGCCGGGCAGCGCGGTGCCGCCCGCAGGCGACGTCGGCTGGATCTGCCCGGAGCTGCTCGATACCGACGCCGTGGCGCGGTTGCGCTCGCAAACGCTGCAGCTGCCGCTGCCGTGGGTCTTCGACTGGTCGGCGCTGCGCCGCATCGATGCCGAAGCCGCAACCCAGCTGTCGTCGCTGCTGCGCCACTGGGCCAAGCAGCCGCTGGAGATGCGCTGGCTCGCCGGCGAAACCTTGTTCGCCACGCTGCACGAAGCCGCGCCGACCGGCATGCGCGACGCCGACCCCGCTTTCTGGCAGGCCAAGCTGGATGCGCTGAAGCTGGCCAACCGCGCCGACCAGTTCGACGAGGTCGCGATCGACTACTGCGTCACCTACGAGGTGTCGCCGCCATCGTGGGAGCGCTCGAAATGCAGCGTACGCATCGGCGGCTCGGGCCTGCATACGCACACGCCGGCGTTGTCGATGGTCAGCCAGGTATCCACCGGCTTCATGGAGTCGGACATCGCCGACCCTGCCGGCAGCGCCGCGGCCGTCGCGAACATCGAGCTGAGCGGCCAGCTGGCCGGCGATGTCAGCGGCACCTTGCAGCGGCTGGACGCGCAATTGGGCAGCGCCCGGGTGGTCAACGTGTGCTGCGCCAAGCTGATCCGCGTCGACTTCATCGCCGCCGGCGATCTGCTCAACTGGGTGCTGACCAAGCGCGGCGAGGACCGCGTGGTGCAGTTCGTCGATGCGCATCGGCTGGTGGCGCTGTTCTTCGGCGCGATGGGCATCAACGAACAGGCCCGCGTGCAGGTGCGCAAGGTTTGAGCGGCGCGCGGCCGCACGATCCGGGCGAGCGCCCCGGCGCGCGACAATCGGGCTTGCACAATGCCGCGTTCGCCCCGAACTGCCTGCCATCATGAGTTCCCTCGACACGGCCGTGTTCCACGGCACCACCATCGTCAGCGTGCGCCGCGGCCGCAGTGTGGCCCTGGGCGGCGACGGCCAGGTGACGCTGGGCAATACGGTCGTCAAGTCCAGCGCGCGCAAGGTGCGCAAGCTCTATCGCGACCAGGTGCTGGCCGGCTTTGCCGGCGCCACGGCCGACGCGTTCACATTGTTCGAGCGCTTCGAGGCCAAGCTGGAAAAACACCAGGGGCATCTGGTGCGCGCGGCGATCGAGCTCACCAAGGACTGGCGCACCGACCGCATGCTGCGCCGGCTGGAGGCGATGCTCGCGGTGGCCGACCGTGAAGCCTCGCTGATCATCACCGGCAACGGCGACGTGCTCGAGCCCGAACACGGCATCGTGGCCATCGGCTCCGGCGGCGCCTACGCGCAGGCCGCGGCGCGTGCGCTGCTGGCGCATACCGAGCTGGCGCCGGCCGAGATGGTGAAGAAGTCGCTCGAGATCGCCGGCGACATCTGCATCTACACCAACCAGAGCCACGTGATCGAGACGCTGGAATGAGCCACATGACGCCGCAGGAGATCGTCTCCGAGCTCGACCGCCACATCGTCGGCCAGCAAGGCGCCAAGCGCGCCGTGGCCATCGCGCTGCGCAACCGCTGGCGCCGCCAGCAGGTGGCCGAGCCGATGCGCGGCGAGATCACGCCGAAGAACATCCTGATGATCGGCCCCACCGGCGTGGGCAAGACCGAGATCGCGCGCCGGCTGGCACGGCTGGCCGACGCGCCGTTCATCAAGGTGGAGGCGACCAAGTTCACCGAGGTCGGTTATGTCGGCAAGGACGTGGACAGCATCGTGCGCGACCTGATGGACGTGGCCGTCAAGCAGGAGCGCGAGCTGCAGATGAAGCGCAAGCGCGCGTTGGCCGAGGACGCCGCAGAGGAGCGCGTGCTCGACATCCTGGTGCCGCCGCCGCGCGCCGAGTTCGGGTTGAGCGCCCCGGCCAGCGCCGACAACACCGCACGCCAGGTGATGCGCAAGCGCCTGCGCGAAGGCACGCTCGACGAGCGCGAGATCGAGGTCGACCTGGCCGAAGCGCGGCCCGCGCTCGAGATCATGGGCCCGCAGGGCATGGAGGAGATGGCCGAGCAGCTGAAGGGCCTGTTCTCGCAGCTCGGCCAGGGCAAGCGCAAGACGCGCAAGCTGAAGATCGGCGAGGCGCTGAAGCTGCTGGTCGACGAAGAGGCCGGCAAGCTGGTCAACGACGACGAGATCAAGTCCGCGGCGCTGGCCAATGCCGAGAACAACGGCATCGTCTTCATCGACGAGATCGACAAGGTGGCCTCGCGCAGCGAACACGGCGGCGCCGAGGTGTCGCGCCAGGGCGTGCAGCGCGACCTGCTGCCGCTGGTGGAAGGCA
>CAYZGL010000305.1:0-3493 GCA_964477985.1 uncultured Rubrivivax sp.
GCGGCGTCGAAGAAGTCGGCGCTTTGCGGGTGCTTGTCGAGCATGGACACGCCGGTGTCGACCGAGGCCAGATCGAACGTCACCTCGACCTTGCCGGTCTTGGCGGCGCGGTCGAACTGCACCGAGCCTTCCTTCTTGTCGAAGCGGCCGCGGTTGGTGGACGTGCCGAAGTGGCCGATCTCGTAGACGACGAAGGTGTGCGTCGGGTCCAGCGCGTAGTTGTTGGCGTAGGCCGGCGCGGCCAGCGTGGCGGTGGCCAGGGTGGCGGCGGCAAGCAGGTGTTTCATGATCGGGTCCTTCCTCGGGTGTGAACAGGTTGGGTGAGCCGCAGGCTCAGCGCCGGCCCGGGCGCATGCGTGCGAGCAGGCCGTCGCCGTCGACGAAATGGTGTTTCAGCGCGGCCGCCACGTGCACCAGCACCAGCGCGGCCAAAGCGTAGGCCAGCGCGGCGTGCCACGGTTTGATCTGATCGGCCAAAGCCTTGTCCTTGGCCAGCAGGTCGGGCAGCGGCAGCACGCCGAACCACACGATGGGCACACCGACGGCCGAGCTGTAGGCCCAGCCGGCCAGCGGCACCACCAGGCACAGCGCGTACAGCGCCGCGTGCGTCAGGTGCGCGGCGCGCTGCTGCCAAGGCGGCGCCGGCGCATCGGGCGGCGGCGCATGGCGCCAGCGCCACGTCAGGCGCAGCAGCGTCAGCGCGAGGATGGTGATGCCGGCCCACTTGTGCCAGTTGACCAGCTTCACGCGCTGGATCGAAAAAGGCAGGTCGCTCATGTAGGTGCCCACGGCGAAGGCGCACACCAGCAGCAGCGCCAGCAGCCAGTGAAAGCCGATGGCCACGTTGTCGTAGCGCTGCGCTGCGGCGGGCCGGGAGGGCGGGGGGGGCGGGGAAGACGGATGTGAGGCCATGGGCGGTTCGCCGCAGTGTCAGCCCGCAGCGCGGCGATGCCGTTGCGCCGCTTTGTCGCGGGCCTTCATCGCCGTTGAACGGCCGCGCCGACGCGGCATTCCTGCCAGCGCGCCCGCAGGCCGGCCTGCTGCGCCGCCGGCAGCAGCCCGCGGCGCAGCGCGAAGTCCAGCGTCGCCAGCGCCGCATCGACGGTCATGGCGCCGCCGGCGGCCAGTGCCAGCGCCTGGTCCAGCGGCAGGCAGTCGAAACCGGCGACCTCGCCGTCCTGGTTGCTGGGCCGCCACGCCGGTGGCAGCGCCAGGTCGAACACGTGCAGCCATTCGTGCTGCAGACCTTCGGCAAGGTCGCGCCGCAGCCGCAGCACGTTGCCGGCCTGCAGGCCTTGCATCTGCTCGGGTGCCAGCCCGGCCTCCTCCCAGCCTTCGCGCACCACCGCCTGCCACGGCGTCTGGCCCGCGCCCACGCCGCCGCCGACCAGGTTGTCGAATTTGCCCGGGTCGGTGGCCTTGAGCAGCGAGCGCCGCGCCGTCCACAGCCAGGCGGGCTTGCCCGACGCGTCGGCGACGTAGCCGTTGGCGTGCGCACCCAGCGTCAGCGTGCCCCAGAAGCGTGCGGCCGCGCGCTCCATCGTCGCCAGGCTGGCGCCGCTGCGCGGGTCGAGCAGCGCGAACGCTTCGTTGCGCCAGGCCAGGATCAGGCCGTCGTCGCGCAGCGCGGCGTTCAGCTGCGCCAGCCGGGCGTCCAGCGTGTCGGGTGCGGCGCGCAGTTCGACCTGCGAGCCCTGCACCCGCAGCCCCAACGCGCGCAGCCGCGCCAGGTGCTGCCGCGCCACCGAGCCCACACGACGGCCGTTGACACCGAACGGCAGCCGTGCCGACGCGTCGTGCGCGCCTGCCAGGCGCAGCGCAGCCCAGTCGCTCAAGCCCGCTTGCGCGCGGCCCCGCCGCGCCACTGCGCCATCAGGTCGTCCCACTTGGCACGCGCGGCCTTCAGGTGGCGCTCCTTCACGTGGCCGAAACCGCGGATGTCCTCGGGGATGCGCGCGATCTGCGCCGCCAGCGCCAGCTTGTCGGCGCTCAGGCCTTGCAGCAGCTCGTCGACGCAGTCGCGGTACTGCTTGATCAGCGCGACTTCCATGCGCCGCTCGGCATGGCGGCCGAAGAAGTCGAGCGCGCCGCCGCGCAGCCCCTTGAGCCCGGCGAGCACGCCGAACAACTTGCGCACCCATGGACCATACGGCTGCTTGATCAGCTCGCCCTTGTCGTTGCGCTTGGCGGTGGCGGGCGGTGCCAGATGGTGCACGATCTTGTAGTCGCCTTCGAACATGTCCTCGATCTTGGCGACGAAGGCCGGGTCGGTGTGCAGCCGCGCGACCTCGTACTCGTCCTTGTAGGCCAGCAGCTTGAACAGGTAGCGCGCCACCGCCTCGCTCAAGGCGGTGCCTGCGCCCAGCTTGGCCTCAGTGGCGCGCACCTTGTCGACGTAGGCCTTGTACTCGGCGGCGTAGGCCGCGTCCTGGTAGCCGCCGAGGAAGTCGACGCGCTTGGCGACGATCTCGTCCAGCGACGGCTTCTTCACGAACTGGATCACCTGAGCGGCCTTGAACAAGGCCTGCACCGCCGCCAGGTCGTGCGCGCAGCGCCGGCCCCATTCGAAGGCGCGGCGGTTGTTCTCGACCTGCACCGCGTTGAGCTCGATCGCGCGCAGCAGCGCGGCGTGGCTTAAGGGGACGCGCCCTTGCTGCCAGGCGTAGCCCAGCATCAGCGGGTTGGTGTAGATCGAGTCGCCCAGCAGTTGCACCGCCACCTGCTCGGCATCGAAGGCGCCGACCAGCGCGTCGCCCACGCTGGCGCGCACCACGGCCTCGCAACTGGCGCCGGGGAACTGCCAGTCGGCGTTCTTCACGAAGGCCGCGGTCGGCGTGCCGTGGGTGTTGAGTGCGACGTAGGTGCGCCCCTGCTGCATCACCGCCAGCGTGTACTTGGCGGCACCGACGATGGTGTCGCAGGCGATCACCAGATCGGCCTGCGCGGTGTCGACCTTGGTGGTGAAGATGTCCTGCGCACGCTGGGCGATCTGCACGTGGCTCCAGGTGGCGCCGCCCTTTTGCGCCAGGCCGCCGGCGTCCTGCGTGACCACGCCCTTGCCTTCCAGGTGCGCGGCCATGCCCAGCAGCTGGCCGATGGTGATCACACCGGTGCCGCCGACACCGCCGACGACGATGCCCCAGGCCTGGTCGCAAGGCGGCAGCACCGGCTCGGGCAGCGGCGGCAAGGTGGACGGGTCGCCGCGCTGCTCCTTCTTGGGCTTCTTCAGCTGCCCGCCTTCGATCGTGACGAAGCTCGGGCAAAAGCCCTTCACGCACGAGTAGTCGAGGTTGCAGGTGCTCTGGTTGATGCGCCGCTTGCGGCCGAATTCGGTTTCCACCGGCTCCACGCTCAGGCAGTTGCTCTGCACGCTGCAATCGCCGCAGCCTTCGCACACCAGCTCGTTGATCAGCACGCGCTTGGCCGGCGTGGCCAGCTTGCCGCGCTTGCGGCGGCGGCGCTTCTCGGTGGCGCAGGTCTGGTCGTAGATGAT
>CAYZGL010000306.1:0-3462 GCA_964477985.1 uncultured Rubrivivax sp.
ACGCTGACCAGCATGATGTTCATGATGCCGATGCCGCCGACCACCAGGCTGACCCCGGCCACCGCCGCCAGCAGCAGCGACATGACGCGAGAGGACTCTTCTTGCGCCTGCAGCATCTCGCTCAGGTTGCGGATGCGGAAGTCGTCGTCGGCGCCGGCGGGCAGGCGGTGGCGCTGGCGCAGCAGCACGCCGATCTTGTCGCCGGCGTCGCTCATGCTCTGGCCTTCGCGCACCTTGACGCTGATCGCGCCCACACGCTTGATGCGCCCGGCGCTCATGCCCTCGATGCGGTTGCGGTAGGTCGACAGCGGCACCAGGATGACATCGTCCTGGTCCTGCCCCCAGGAGTTCTGGCCCTTGCGCGACAGCACGCCCACCACCTGCATCGGCACCTTGCGCACGCGCAGCGTCTGGTCGACGGGGTCGGCGCCGCCGAACAGTTCGCGCGCCACGGTGCGCCCCAGCAGCACCACCTTGGCCGAGCCGGCGAGGTCGGCATCGTCCAGGTTGCGCCCGGACTCGACCGGCCAGTCGCGCACTTCCAGGTAGTCGGCGCTGGTACCCATCACCGTGGTGCTCCAGTTGGCGTTGCCCGCCACCACCTGCGTGCTGCTGCGCAGGCTGGCGGCGGCGGCCTGCACCTCGGGCACCTCGACGGCGATGGCGCGCGCGTCCTCTTCGGTCAGCGTCTGGCCGGTCTGCGCGCCCAGGCGCACGCCGCTGCTGGTCACCGCGCCGGGCAGCACCAGCATGATGTTGGTGCCCAGCGCCTTGATCTGCTCTTCCACCCGCTGGCGTGCGCCGCCGCCGATGGCGATCATCGTGATCACCGCGGCCACGCCGATGATGATGCCCAGCATCGTCAGCATGCTGCGCAGCCAGTTGGTGCCCAGCGCGCGCAGCGCGGCAACGAAGGCCGTCCACAGGTTCATGCCACGGCCTCGATGCCGCGCGCCGGCTGCAGCGTGTCCTCGACGATGCGCCCGTCGCGCACCACGATGCGCCGCCGCGCCCACGCCGCGATATCGGTCTCGTGCGTGACCATCACCACGGTCATGCCCTGCGCGTTCAACTCGGCCAGCAGCCGCATGATGTCCTCGGAGGTGTGCGTATCCAGCGCGCCGGTGGGCTCGTCGGCCAGGATCAGCTGCGGCGCGTTGACCAGCGCGCGCGCGATCGCCACGCGCTGCTGCTGCCCGCCCGACAGCTCGGCCGGGGTGTGTGCCGCGCGTTCGGCCAGGCCGACGCGGCGCAACGCGGCCAACGCACGCTCGCGCCGTGCGGCGGCTTTGACGCCGGCGTAGACCATCGGCAGCGCCACGTTGTCCAGCGCGCTGGTGCGCGGCAGCAGGTTGAACTGCTGGAAGACGAAGCCGATGCGCCGGTTGCGCAGCGCCGCCAGCGCGTCGCCGCCCAGGCGGTGCACGTCCTCGCCGGCCAGCCGCAACGTGCCGCTGTCGGGGCGGTCCAGGCAGCCGAGCATGTTCATCAGCGTGCTCTTGCCCGACCCCGACGCGCCCATGATGGCGGCGAACTCGCCCTGGCCGATGTCCAGCGACACGCCGTCCAGCGCCTGCACCAGCTGCGCGCCCATGCGGTAGCGCTTGACCAGCGCGCGGGCCTCGATCAGCGCCACGGCCGCAGCGCCGGTCAGAACAGCGGCCGCGGCGCCGCGCGCGTGGCGCCCGCCGCGCCGGCCGCGGTGCTCACCGCGGTGACCACGCTGGCGCCTTCGACCAGCACCGCGGCCTCGGGCGAGTGCGGCGCCACGATCAGCTCGGTCATCACGCCGTCGCTGATGCCCAGGCGCACGCCGTAGGCGCGCGGCTTGCCGGCGTGCAGCACATACACGCGCCCGCGCGTGACCTGCCGCCCGGCCAGCTCGGCCAGCAGCGTGCCGTAGCGCGCCTGCTGCTCGGGCCGAAGCTGCTGGCCGACCATCGCGCGCAGGTCCGACAGGATCAGGTCTCGCGCCTTGGCACGCTGGTCGACCGGCAGACCGGCCAGATCGTCGAAGCGCGGCCGCTGCGCGGCGATCACGGCGTCGATCTGCGCGACCTGCGGCGGCGTCAGCTGCAGCTCGGCGATCAGCCGCTTGCGCACTTCGGCCAGCGGCCCGCTGCTGCCGCCGTCCGCCGGTGCCGGGGGCGCCGCCGGCGCCGACGCCGCCGCGTCGGGCTCGACGCCGGCGATGCGCACGCGCAGCGCCGCGTTCGGCAGTTTCAGCACGTCGTCGCGCGTGTCGGTGACGATGCGCACGTTGGCCGTCATGCCCGGCAGCATCAGCGAGCCGGGGTTGGCGAAGCCCACCACCACGGTGTACGAGACCACGTTTTGCGCCGACACCGCCGCCTTGCGCACCTGGCGCACCGTGCCTTCGAAACTGCGCCCCGGGAAGGCGTCGATCGTGAAGCCGGCCTTCTGGCCGTCGCGCACGCGCGAGATGTCGGCCTCGTCGATGGCCGCTTCGACCTGCATGTCCGACAGGTTGCGCGCGATCACGAACAGCTCGGGTGCTTGCAGGCTGGCGGCCACGGTCTGCCCGACCTCGACGCTGCGCTTGATGACGATGCCGTCCACCGGCGAGCGGATCTGCGTGCGCTGCAGGTCCACGCGCGACTGCTGCAGCTGCGCCTCACGCTGGCGCACGATGGCCTGGGCGTTCTGCTCTTGCGCGCGGGCCACCTGCGCCTGCGCCTGCGCCACCTTCAGCGCCGCGGCCAGCGATGCCGCCTTGGAGCGCGCCGCGTCCAGCTCGGCCGAGGAGATGAAGTCCTGCTCCAGCAGGCCGCGCTTGCGCTGCTCGTCGCGCTGCGCCTCGCCCAGGTCGCCCTGCGCGCGCGCCACCTGCGCCAGCGCGCTTTGCACGTTGGCCTGCGCGGTCAGCACCGACGCGCGCGTGGCTTCGACGTCGGCGCTGGCCTGGCGCACACGGTGCTCGTAGGTCTGCGGGTCGAGCTGCGCGATCAACTGCCCTTCGCGCACCTGGCTGTTGAAGTCCACGAACAGCTCGCGGATCTGGCCCGACACCTGCGAGCTGACCTGCACCTGCTGCACCGGCGTCACGCTGCCGGTGGCCGACACCGCGGCCTGCAGCGGCCCGCGCTCGATCTTCGCGGTGCGAAAGCTCAGCGCGGGCTCGCTGTCGCGCACGAAGGCCCACCACAGCCCTGCCGCGAGCAGCGCCGCCAGTACCGCCACGCCGGCCCACCGCCTGGTTGTCATGGCGCCGGATTCTAGAGAGCGCCCCCAGACCTGTCGCTGCGCGCCAGGCCCCCCGAGGGGGATGAGTCGACTTGGGAGCGGCCCGGCGTTGACTCATGAGCGCCCCCAGACCTGCCGCTTCGCGCCAGGCCCCCCGAGGGGGATGAGTCAACTTGGGAACGGCCCGGCGTTGACTCATGAGCGCCCCCAGACCTGTCGCTTCGCGCCAGGCCCCCCGAGGGGGATGAGTCAACTTGG
>CAYZGL010000307.1:0-3419 GCA_964477985.1 uncultured Rubrivivax sp.
CCGGCCTCTACGTCCCGAACGTAGCGCTCTACCAGGCTAAGCTACACCCCGATGCGGCGGTCTCGCTCAGAACGAACGATTGACCGACCGAACACATAATTCTAGCAGAGCCTCGCGTGCCGCCGAGGGCGGCAGCACACGCAGGCTGTCGCTGGCCTGATCGGCCTCTCGCCGTGCCAGGTCGCGCGTGGCTTCCAGCGCGCCGGTGCTCTTCACCACCTCGACGATGCGAGCCAGGCCCTGGACCTCGCCGTGCTCGATGGCGTGGCGGATCAACTCGCGCTCGGCGGGCGAGCCGCGCTCCATCGCGATCAGCAAGGGCAGGGTCGGCTTGCCTTCGCGCAGATCGTCCCCGACGTTCTTGCCCAGCGCATGCGGATCGCCTTCGTAGTCGAGCAGATCGTCGACCAACTGGAACGCCGTGCCCAGCGACCGGCCGAAGCTGGCGCAGCTTTCCTCGGTGGCCAGGTCGACCCCGGCCAACACCGCACCGAGGCGGGCGCTGGCTTCGAACAACTTGGCGGTCTTGAAGCGGATCACGCGCAGATAGTCCGGCACGGACAGGTCGGCGTCGTGGATGTTCATCAGCTGCAGCACCTCGCCCTCGGCGATGACGTTGGTCGCATCGGCAAGCACCTCGAGCACGCGCATGCGATTCACCGACACCATCATCTGGAACGCGCGCGAATAAAGAAAGTCGCCGACGAGCACGCTGGCCGCGTTGCCGAAGATCGCATTGGCGGTCTGGCGGCCGCGGCGCATCGACGATTCGTCGACCACGTCGTCGTGCAGCAGCGTGGCCGTATGGATGAACTCGACGATCGCGGCCAGTTCGTAGCGTTCGCGGCCTTCGAAGCCGAAGGCTTGCGCGAACAGCAACACGAGCCGCGGGCGGATTCGCTTGCCGCCGGCACTGATGATGTAGTGCGAGATCTGATCGATCAGTGCGACGCGCGACGACAGCCGCTGCCGGATCGTGGCGTCGACTTCGTGCATGGCCGCTTCCAGCGGATCGATGTTGGGGTCGCAGGTGGCTTGGGTTTGGAGCACGGCGCAGGTCGGCGAGGGCAGGCGATTATAGAAGCCGGCACCTGCGCTGACGGCCGCCGCGCTGGGGCGGACCCGCCGCGCCACCGGCCCATGCTAGAATCAAAAGCTTCGCCAAACGGGCAGACGGCCTGGGTTGGGCGAGAGCGTGAAGAAAAGGTCGTGAAAGGTCGTATATGTACGCGGTCATAAAAACCGGTGGCAAACAGTACAAGGTTGCCGCCGGCGAGAACATCAAGGTAGAACAGATTGCTGCGGACGTGGGCCAGGAGATCGTCTTCGACCAGGTGCTGGCCATTGGGCTGGGTGCCGATCTGAAGGTGGGCACACCCTGGGTCAGCGGCGCCAGTGTCAAGGCCACGGTGGTGTCGCAGGGGCGGCACGACAAGGTGCGCATCTTCAAGATGCGGCGCCGCAAGCACTATCGCAAGCACGGCGGCCATCGGCAGTCGTTCACCGAGCTGAACATCTGCTCGGTCGACGTCTGAACCGGCGCGAGCCTGTCGAACCTTCAAGGATCCCTGAACCATGGCACAGAAAAAAGGCGGCGGTTCCACACGGAACGGCCGCGACTCCAAACCCAAGATGCTCGGCGTCAAGGTCTACGGCGGGCAGGCCGTGAGCGCCGGTTCGATCATCGTGCGCCAGCGCGGCACCAAGTTCCACGCCGGCACCAACGTCGGCATGGGCCGCGATCACACGCTGTTCGCGCTGGTGGACGGTGTGGTGTCCTTTGGCGTCAAGGGCGCGGGCAACAAGCACACCGTGTTCGTCGCGGCGGCTTGAGGGCGCCTGTGCGCGAGCCGAGGCCCCGGTTCGCCGGGGCTTCGTCGTTCTAAGATCGATTGCGCATGAAGTTCGTCGACGAAGCCACCATCGATGTTGCCGCCGGCAACGGCGGTGCAGGCTGTGCCAGTTTCAGGCGCGAGAAGTTCATCCCCTTCGGTGGGCCCGACGGCGGTGATGGCGGGCGCGGCGGCAGCATCTTTGCGGTGGCCGACCGCAACCTGAACACCTTGATCGATTACCGCTATGCGCGTCGTCATGCCGCGCGCAACGGCGAGAACGGCCGCGGCGCCGACCAGTACGGCGCTGCGGGCGAGGACATCGTGCTGCGCATGCCGGTGGGCACCATCGTCACCGATCTGGACACCGGCGAAGTGCTCGCCGAGCTGATCGACCCCGACAAGCCGGTGCGGCTGTGCAAGGGCGGGGACGGCGGGTTCGGCAACCTGCACTACAAGTCCAGCACGAACCGGGCACCGCGCCAGAAGACGCCCGGCTGGCCGGGCGAGCAGAAGAAGCTGCAGCTCGAGTTGCGTGTGCTGGCCGATATCGGTTTGCTCGGCCTGCCCAATGCCGGCAAGTCCACGCTGATTGCCGCGATCTCGAATGCCCGGCCGAAGATCGCCGGCTATCCGTTTACCACGCTGCATCCGAACCTCGGCGTGGTGCGCGTCGCGCCCGAGCAGAGCTTCGTCGTCGCCGACGTGCCGGGGCTGATCGAAGGGGCGTCGGAAGGCGCCGGCCTCGGGCATCGTTTCCTGCGCCATCTGCAGCGCACACGGCTGCTGCTGCATGTGGTGGACGTCGCGCCGTTCGACGAGGCGGCCGATCCGGTCAAGGACGTGCGCGCGATCGTGGCCGAACTGAAGAAGTACGACCCGGCATTGCATGCCAAACCGCGCTGGCTGGTGCTGAACAAGATCGACATGGTGGCGAGCGACGAACGCGAGCGCCGCGTGAAGGACATCGTGCGCCGGCTGCGCTGGAAGGGGCCGGTGTTCCAGATTTCCGCGCTGGCGCGCGAAGGCCTGCAGCCGCTGCTGCGGGCCGCCTACGAGCACGTGGCCCAGCACCAGGCGAAGCCGCCGCCGCCCGATCCGCGCTTCGCCCAGGAAGCGCTCGATGGCTGAAGTCTTGCGCCAGGCGCGGCGCATCGTCGTCAAGGTCGGCTCCACTCTCGTGACCAACGAGGGCCGCGGCCTCGATGCACAGGCGATCGGCAACTGGTGCCGCCAGCTGGCGGTGCTGGCCGGGCAGGGGCGCGAGGTGGTGATGGTGTCCAGCGGTGCGATCGCCGAAGGCATGCTGCGCTTGGGCTGGTCCACGCGTCCGAAGCAGGTTCATGAGCTGCAGGCCGCGGCCGCGGTCGGCCAGATGGGCTTGGCGCAGATCTACGAGACCCAGCTGCGTGCGCACGGCTTGCGCAGCGCCCAGGTGCTGCTCACCCATGCCGACCTGGCCGATCGCGAGCGCTACCTGAACGCACGATCCACGCTGCTGACGCTGCTGTCGCTGCGTGTGATCCCGGTGATCAACGAGAACGACACCGTGGTCAACGAAGAGATCAAGTTCGGCGACAACGACAC
>CAYZGL010000308.1:0-3416 GCA_964477985.1 uncultured Rubrivivax sp.
CGCTGCCCTTGGCGTGCATGCGCCGCTCGGGGATCACCTCGCGGTCGAAGTGCGCCAGCTTTTCCAGCAGCCACACGTCCTGCAGCAGCGCCGGCCCGCGCGGGCCGGCAGTCTGCGTATTCTGGTTGTCGACGACGGGGCAGCCGAAGGCGGTGGTGAGCTTGTGCGCTTGCTTCATGGGGTTCTCCACGGTGTCGAAGATCGGGTCGCGGTCATTGTGCCGACCAACCCAGCAGCGGGATACGGCGCCGTCGCTATCGCCGCGATAGCCGCAGCGCAGACCTACTGCACCGCCAGCGGCCGCGGCTTGCCCTCGCCGTCGATGGCGACGTAGGTCAGGTTGGCCTCGGTCACCTTCACCACCTGCGGCGCGGCCGGGTTGCGCTCGGCGTGCACCTGCACATGCACGGTGATCGAGGTGCGGCCCAGGCGTTCGACCCGGGCATAAAAGCTCAGCAGGTCGCCCACCGACACCGCCTGCTTGAAGACGAACTGGTTCACCGCCACGGTGGCGATGCGGCCCTTGGCGATGCGGCTGCACAGCACCGAGCCGGCCATGTCTACCTGCGCCATGATCCAGCCGCCGAAGATGTCGCCGTTGCTGTTGACGTCGGCCGGCAGCGGGATCACGCGCAGCACCAGCGCGCTGCCGTCGGGCAAACTGGCGGCGCTGTCGAAGCGGCCCGGGTCGGTCGTGAGTTCGTTGCTCATGGTTCGTGGTGCCGGCTGCAGCGTTGTCGATCGGGTCATTTTTCCACGCCAGTTCATGCGCCGCTCTGCCCTTGCCGTTCCCCTGCCGAGCGAGCCCGCCGCCGCGCCGCGCGCGCGCTCGGACGCGGCCACGCTGCGCAAGCTGCTGCCTTACCTGTGGCGCTACCGCGGCCGCGTCGCGCTGGCGCTGGCTTTCATGATCGCCGCCAAGGCCGCCAACGTCGGCGTGCCGGTGCTGCTGAAGAACCTGATCGACGGCCTGGCCATCAAGCCCGGCGACGCCGCGGCGCTGCTGGTGGTGCCTGTCGGGCTGCTCGTGGCCTATGCGGGCTTGAGGCTGTCGACCACGCTGTTCACCGAACTGCGCGAGCTGGTCTTCGCCAAGGCCACCGAGGGTACCGCGCGCAGCATCTCGCTCGAGGTGTTCCGCCACCTGCACGCGCTGAGCCTGCGCTTCCACCTCGAGCGCCAGACCGGCGGCATGACGCGCGACATCGAGCGCGGCACGCGCGCGGTGCATTCGCTGGTGTCGTATTCGCTGTACAGCATCGTGCCCACGATCGTCGAGATGGCGATGGTGCTGACGCTGCTGGCGGTCAAGTTCGACGCCGTGTTCGCCTGGATCACGGCGGGCGCGCTGGTGGTCTACATCGCCCTGACCGTGAGCATCACCGAATGGCGCACGCAGTTTCGCCGCCAGATGAACGAGATCGACGCCACCGCGCACAGCCGCGCGGTCGATTCGCTGCTGAACTACGAGACCGTCAAGTACTTCAACAACGAGGACTTCGAGGCGCAGCGCTACGACGCCAGCCTCGAGCGGCTGCGCCGCGCCGCATTGAAGAGCCAGAGCACGCTGTCGCTGTTGAACACCACGCAGCAGCTGGTGATCGCGGTGGCGCTGGTGGCGATGCTGTGGCGCGCGACGCAAGGCGTGGTCGACGGCCGGCTCAGCCTGGGCGACCTGGTGATGATCAACGCCTTCATGATCCAGCTGTACATCCCGCTGAACTTCCTGGGCGTGCTGTACCGCGAGATCAAGCAAAGCCTGACCGACCTGGACAAGATGTTCGGCCTGCTCGAGCAGCACCGCGAGGTGGCCGATGCGCCCGATGCGCTGCCGCTGCAGGTGAGCCACGGCGCAGTGCGCTTCGACGAGGTCAGCTTTGCCTACGACCGGGCCGAAGGCGGGGCCCGGTCATCGCGGCCGATCCTGCACGGCGTCAGCTTCGAGATCCCCGCCGGCAAGACGGTGGCGGTGGTCGGTGCCTCGGGTGCCGGCAAGTCGACGCTGGCGCGGCTGCTGTACCGCTTCTACGACGTCGGCGGCGGCGCCATCACCATCGACGGCCAGGACATCCGCAGCGTGACGCAGGCCAGCCTGCGCCGCGCCATCGGCATCGTGCCGCAGGACACCGTGCTGTTCAACGACACGGTGCAATACAACATCGCCTACGGCCGCCCCGGCGCCACGCGCGAGCAGGTCGAGGCGGCGGCGCGCGCCGCGCACATCCACGCCTTCATCGCCGCCACGCCCAAGGGCTACGACACCATGGTCGGCGAGCGTGGCCTGAAGCTGTCGGGCGGCGAGAAGCAGCGCGTGGCGATCGCGCGCACGCTGCTGAAGAACCCGCCGATCCTGATCTTCGATGAGGCGACTTCGGCGCTGGACTCGGCCAACGAACGTGCGATCCAGGCCGAGCTGAAGAGCGCCGCCGCCGGCAAGACCGCGCTGGTGATCGCGCACCGCCTGAGCACCGTGGTCGACGCGCACCAGATCATCGTGCTCGACCAGGGCCGCGTCGTCGAGCGCGGCACGCATGGCGAGTTGCTGGCGCTGGACGGGGCTTATGCGCGCATGTGGCGCTTGCAGTTGGCGGGGCAGGGGGTGGCTGCAAGGCCCGGGGTGGGCTGATCTGGCCTTGCATGGCAACTGGACAGGCAGGCGCAATCGAATGCGCTCCACCTCGCCGGTGGCGGGATTCGCCTTTCTGGCCGCTTCAGATCAAGTTCGGCATCAGATTCGTGACAACGTCGCGTCTGGCCCAAACGACGAGCACGGGTGTTCGCGCGCTCCAGGATCTTGCTCGTCAGAATCCCGGCACCATGCCTGCTGCCACTCGGGCAACCTTGCCTCATCTTGCAGCCATCGCCGCCGTGCTGGTTGCAGCGGCGGCCTCGCCATCAGCCTTTGGGCACGCTGGCGGCGTCAACTCCGAGGGCTGTCACACGAATAAGAAGACTGGCGACTATCACTGTCATGGCGCTGGTCGTGGCACGAGCACGGTGCAACCGTCGGGCGACGTTGCAGCCGCTCCTCAGTCTTTGAAGTCGAGCGACTTGCAAGCAACGCCGGCGGCGGCTCCCCGCAACCTTCCGCCCGGTTGCTACGTCGGCCCTCGAGGTGGCACCTACACTATCACCAAGAGCGGGCGCAAGAACTACGGCGGGTGCTAAGCGGCAATGGGAGGGTCCGGGAACCACTTGCCGCCGTGAGCTGGACCACTCGCAATCTCCAACCTTTCCTCCCGGGCCCAAGCGGCGCTTGCCTCCGCGGGCGGCAATGCTCCCACGTTGAGGAGCCCCACTAATCCCGCTCGACCGATCTTTCGATTCAGGCAAGCAAGCAGCAATGAGCAATCCAACGCCACCTTGAGGTGCCCATCGAATTTCGCCTTCCAGCGGGCCGCACTTATGCCGCGAGG
>CAYZGL010000309.1:0-3329 GCA_964477985.1 uncultured Rubrivivax sp.
TACCTGATCCGCGCGCTGCACGACTGGTGCACCGACAACGGCTTCACGCCGTACATCGCGGTGTTCGCCGATGCGCGCGTGCAGGTGCCGATGGAGTACGTGAAGAACAACGAGATCGTGCTCAATATCGGCTTCGAGGCGACCACGGGGTTGAAGCTCGGCAACGAGTTCATCGAGTTCAAGGCGCGCTTCGGCGGTGCCGTGCGCGAGATCGTCGTGCCGGTCGACCACGTCGTGGCCATCTATGCGCGCGAGAACGGCCAGGGCATGGCCTTTCCGATGCCGGCCGCGAGCGATGCCGAGGCGGCATCGCCGGCGCCGGCCGATGCCGGTGCCGACGCCGCGGCGGCGCAGCGCGGCGGGCTGCGCCTGGCCCGCAGCGAGGCCGAAGCCGACCCGTCCGACGCTGCCGCCGAGGATCCTCCGCTGGACGAACCCCCCGAGCCCCCTGCGCCGCGCCCGCCGCTGAAGCGCGTGAAGTAGCGCCCCTAGAATGGCGGCTCGCGTGCCGGCTTAGCTCAGCTGGTAGAGCACCCGCCTTGTAAGCGGAAGGTCGTCCGTTCGATTCGGACAGCCGGCACCAAGGCCGCGGCCCGCCCGGATGGCACGGCCGCCGAGCGGCCCGCATGCCGCAGGCGGCGCCGGCGGCACATCGGCGAACCCTCACCCTCGAAAGGATCGAACATGGCAGACGCTTGGCTACCCAGCCTGATCACGGCCACGCCGCAGGAAGGCTTCGAACTCGCCATCACGCTGAGCCGCCGCGGCGTGAAGTACACGCAGCCCGACGCCGAAGTGCTCGAGCAACTGCGGCCGGAATATGCAAACTCCGCGGATGCGCTGACGGCGGCCTCGCACGTCATTGCCGTGCACTTCCAGACCGTCGCCGCGGCCAACGACTATTGGCGCAAGTGAGCGCCGCCACGCGCTGCGTCCCGAGCTGCCGGCCCGCCCGCAAGCCCTGAGAGCCGCGAAAGCCGAGTCCCGCGTGAAACAAAAAAGCCTTGCAGGCGGCTGGCCGGCAAGGCTTTGCATTTGGTGGCGCTTCAGGGACTCGAACCCCGGACCTGCGGATTATGATTCCGTCGCTCTAACCGACTGAGCTAAAGCGCCAGCAGCCGGCGATTATATGCGGCCCCGAGCGCGCTTCACGCCGGGCCGTGCGCCAGCGCCCTGTTCACCGACCATGTTCAGCTTCTTCAAGAAGAAGCCGCCTGCGCAGGCAGTGCCGGCCGACCCCGCAGCCGATGCTCTCGTGCCGCCCACGGTGCCGGCGGCATCGCCACCGGCCGCGGCAGCGCCCGCACCGCGGGCCGAGCCCAGCGATGCGCAGGCATCGGCGCCGCCGTTGGCCGACGCTGCCGAGCCAGCGGTCGACATCGCGCCGGCGGGCGAGCCCGATGCGGCGCGAGCGGGCTGGGTGCGGCGGCTGCGGCAGGGTTTGCGCAAGACCAGCACCGGCCTCGCGCGGGTCTTTACCGGCACCCGCATCGACGATGCGCTGTACGAGGAACTCGAGGCGGCACTGCTGTTGGCCGACACCGGCATGGCGGCCGCCGAATACCTGCTGGCCGACTTGCGCCGGCGTGTCAAGGAAAGCAAGGCGACCGAGCCGGCGCGCGTGAAGGAGCTTCTGGCCGATGCGCTGGCCGATTTGCTGGCGCCGCTGCAGCGCGTGCTGGAAGTCGGGCGCGAGCCGCCGACGGTGATCATGGTGGTGGGCGTGAATGGCGCGGGCAAAACCACCAGCATCGGCAAGCTCACGCGCTGGCTGGCGCAGGCCGACTGCAAGGTGCTGCTGGCCGCCGCCGACACCTTTCGCGCCGCGGCGCGCGAGCAGTTGCTGGTGTGGGCCGGGCGCAACCAGGTGGAGATCGTCGCCCAGCACGGCGGCGACCCGGCCGCGGTGAGCTTCGACGCGGTGGTGGCCGGCAAGGCGCGCGGCTGCGACGTGGTCATCGCCGACACCGCGGGGCGCCTGCCGACGCAGACGCACCTGATGGAGGAGCTGAAGAAGATCCGCCGCACCATCGCCAAGGCGCAGGCCGGCGCGCCGCACGAGGTGCTGCTGGTGGTGGATGGCCACACCGGCCAGAACGCGCTGGCGCAGGTCAAGGCCTTCGATGCGGCCTTGGGCCTGACCGGCCTGGTCGTCACCAAGCTCGACGGCACGGCCAAGGGCGGCGTGCTGGCCGCCGTCGCCCTGTGGGGCGCGCAGCAAGGCCGTGTGGTGCCGGTCTACTTCATCGGCGTGGGCGAGACCCTGCAGGACCTGCAGTCGTTCGACGCGCGCGAATTCGCGCAGGCCCTGGTCGCTTGAGCTGCGGCGGCTGCCGCTGCGGCGTGCCGCTTCAGGCGGCGGCGCGCGACGGCTGGCCCGTCGCCTCCAGATCGTCGAAGAATCCCGACGGCACCGGCTCGCAGCCGGCGTCGTGCGCGGCCGCATCGCCTTGCTGCAGCAGCTCTTCGATCTCGGCGACCGGGATCAGCGGCATCGGCTGGGACGAGCGCGGCTTCGCCGGCGCACCCGCAGCCGCCGGTGCGGCCGAGCGCGCCAGCAAGTCGCCGAGCAATGTGCGCAGCTCGGGCGCGCTCGGCAGACGTTCCTCGTGCCAGACCTGCACCTCGATGCCGGCCGCCTTGAGCACGCGCGCCATGCGCTCGTGGCGGCGGCGGGCGCGGTCGCTCTGGGCCTGGTCGCGGATGTCGATCACGGCCAGCACGCGCGAGTCGGCGTTGCACACCAGCAGGTCGGCACTGAGGCCGCCGACGCGCTGCATCCAGTCGACGTAGGAGTGGCGCGTGGGCACGTGCAGGAAGCGCGACAGCGGCACCTGCGCCAGCACCAGCATGCCGGGCAGCGCGCTGCGCAGCAGCTCGTGCGCGCGGCGCTCGGCCACCGTCAGCACGCGCGTGGCCTGCGGCGGCCAGTCCTGCACCGTGTCCAGCGCTTCACGCCGCGGCGACACGACGCGTGGGCCCGACTGTCGGCGGCGGCGCAGCACCAGGCCGAGCATCAGCATGGCCAGACAAAGGGCGAGGGCGGAGGTCGGGTCGAACAGGGCCATGGCGTCGGGCGGAAGCTTGGTCAACGGTGGTCCGACCGTAGGCCGGCAACGCCGCCGCGTCCAGCGCCCGGCTGCGACATTGGTATCCAGAAGTTGCCGCGGGCGCACCCGGCTTGTGCGTGCGGGCGGGCGGCGTGCATTGCTGCACGGATGCGAAGCGGCGCGCGGCGGCGCTCAGCCCGGGAAGGCGCCGCCCATGCGCTTCATCATCTTCATCAGGCCGCCGCCCTTCATCTTCTTCATCATGTCCTGCATCTGCTC
>CAYZGL010000310.1:0-3313 GCA_964477985.1 uncultured Rubrivivax sp.
GACTTCGCCGACGAGGTGGCTGCCGACGACCTCGTGTTCGAGCAGCGCGGCGTCAAGGTGCTCGTCGATCCCAGGAGCCTGCCCTTCGTCGAAGGCACCGAGATCGACTTCGTGCGCGAAGGGCTCAACGAGGGCTTCAGATTCAGCAACCCGCTCGAGAAGGACCGCTGCGGCTGCGGCGAGTCGTTCCGCGTCTGACGCCCCGAGGCAATCCGGCATGGCCGTTTCTCCTGCCGGCGCGACAGCCGCCGGCGGCACTCCACGCACCGCGGCGGGCGGGCGATGAAGGTCCTCGGCTTCGAGTCGTCCTGCGACGAGACCGGCGTCGCCCTGCTCGAGCTCGGCGCCGACGGCCGGCCGCGGCTGCTCGGCGAGGCGCTGCACTCGCAGGCGCGCATGCACGAGGCGTATGGTGGCGTCGTGCCCGAGCTTGCCTCGCGCGACCACATCCGCCGCGTGCTGCCGCTGGCGCGCCAGGTGCTTGCCCAGGCGGGGGCGACGCTGGCCGACGTCGACCTCGTCGCCTACACGCGCGGGCCGGGCCTGGCCGGTGCGCTGCTGGTCGGCGCCGGCGTCGCGGTGGCGCTGGCGGCGGCGCTGGGCAGGCCGGCGCTGGGCGTGCACCACCTCGAGGGGCATCTGCTGTCGCCCTTTCTCGCCGAGCCGGCGCCGCAGTTCCCGTTCGTGGCGCTGCTGGTCTCGGGCGGTCACACCCAGCTCCTGCGCGTCGACGGTGTCGGGCGCTACGAACTGCTCGGCGAGACCATCGACGACGCCGCCGGCGAGGCCTTCGACAAGACCGCCAAGCTGCTCGGGCTGGGTTATCCGGGCGGGCCGGCGCTGGCGCGTCTGGCCGACTTCGGCGACGAGAGCTCGTTCAGCCTGCCACGGCCGCTGCTGGCCAGCGGCGACCTCGACTTCTCGTTCGCCGGCCTCAAGACCGCCGTGCTCAACCAGGTCAAGCGGCTCGGCTCGAACGTGTGCTACCAGAACCGGGCCGATCTCGCCGCGGCGACGCAGGCTGCGATCGTCGACGTGCTGGCGGCCAAGTCGCTGCGCGCGCTCGAGCGCACCGGGCTCGAACGCCTCGTCGTCGCCGGTGGCGTGGGCGCCAACCAGCGTCTGCGCGGGCAGCTCGACGCGGGCGCGGGGCGCGTGGGCGCGCGCGTCCACTACCCGCCGCTGGCGCTGTGCACCGACAACGGCGCGATGATCGCGCTGGCCGCCGCGATGCGCGCGGCGAGCGGACTGGCGCAGACCTCGCGCGACGGCGCCTTCGACGTGCGGCCGCGCTGGCCGCTGACCGAGTTGACGCTGCAAGGCGCCGCGGAGCATCCGGCGCCGATGGCCCTATAATCCGCAGCTTCCCGCCGCCGCAGGTCACGCCGAGAGGCCGGGGGAACAGCACGGCGCCGGTCGGTTTCACCGGTGACCGCAAGTCCGCCCGGAAACCCTCGCACGAGCGCCGCCGCCGCCGGCCGTCCGTGCGGACGGTTTCCGACTGTACGCACAGGAAGACCGTCCCATGCCCCTGACCCTTGCCGTCAAGGCCGACATCGTCAAGGCCAACGCCCGCAGCGGCGCCGACACCGGCAGCCCCGAAGTCCAGGTTGCGCTGCTCACGGCGCGCATCAACGAGCTGACGCCGCACTTCAAGACGCATCAGAAGGACCATCATGGCCGCCGCGGCCTGCTCAAGCTGGTCAACCAGCGCAAGCGCCTGCTGGCGTACCTGAAGGACAGGGACGCCGAGCGCTACACGGCGCTCATCGGCAAGCTCGGACTGCGCAAGTAGGCGCGAAGGGCGGGGCCGCGGCGCGGCCCCGCGCGCTTCGCTTTTCGTCACCCGCGGGTTGCACGCTGCCGTGTCATTCCAACGAAGCTCCGGGCGCTCGGCGCACGGGCCGCGCTGGAATGGCATCGCGCGCATCCCGACGCACCAGGAACTGCACGCATGAGCATCTTCAACAAGGTCACGAAGACCTTCCAGTGGGGCCCGCATCAGGTCGTCCTCGAGACCGGCGAGATCGCGCGCCAGGCCAGCGGCGCCGTGCTGGTCGACATCGAAGGCACCGTGGTGCTGGCGACCGTGGTCGCGCGCACCGAGGCCAAGCCGGGGCAGGACTTCTTTCCGCTCACCGTCGACTACATCGAGAAGACCTACGCCGCCGGCAAGATCCCGGGCAGCTTCTTCAAGCGCGAGGCCAAGCCCAGCGAGCTGGAGACGCTGACCAGCCGCCTGATCGACCGCCCGATCCGTCCGCTGTTCCCCGAGGGCTTCTTCAACGAAGTGCACGTGGTCATCCACACCGTGTCGCTCAACCCCGAGGTCGACGCCGACATCGCCGCCATGATCGGCGTCAGCGCCGCGCTGTCGATCAGCGGCATCCCGTTCAACGGCCCGATCGGCGCCGCGCGCGTGGGCTACGTCAACGGCGAATACGTGCTCAACCCGGGGCCGAGCGCCCGCAAGAACAGCCAGCTCGACCTGGTGGTGGCCGGCACCGAGGCCGCCGTGCTGATGGTCGAGTCCGAGGCCGACCAGCTGAGCGAGGACGTGATGCTGGGCGCCGTGGTGTTCGGCCACCAGCAGGGCCAGATCGCCATCAACGCCATCCATGAGCTGGTGCGCGAAGCCGGCAAGCCGCTGTGGGCCGACAACGGCACCTGGGCGCCGGAAGCCAAGGACGAGGCCTTCATCGCCCAGGTCAACGCCGCGGCCGAGGGCCCGCTGCGCGCCGCCTACCAGATCCGCAGCAAGCAGGCGCGCACCCAGGCCTGCCGCGAGGCCTACGCCGCCGTCAAGGCGCAGCTGGCCGAGCAGGGCGTGGCGTTCGACCCGGTCAAGCTGGACAACCTGTTGTTCGATATCGAGGCGCGCATCGTGCGCGGCCAGATCCTGGCCGGCGAGCCGCGCATCGACGGTCGCGACACGCGCACCGTGCGCCCGATCGAGATCCGCAACAGCGTGCTGCCGCGCACCCACGGCTCGGCGCTGTTCACGCGCGGCGAGACGCAGGCGCTGGTGGTCACCACGCTGGGCACCGAGCGCGACGCGCAGCGCATCGACGCGCTGGCCGGCGAGTTCGAGGACCGCTTCCTGTTTCACTACAACATGCCGCCCTTCGCCACCGGCGAAGTCGGCCGCATGGGCTCGACCAAGCGCCGCGAAGTCGGCCACGGTCGCCTGGCCAAGCGCGCGCTGATCCCGCTGCTGCCGGCCAAGGACGAGTTCCCCTACACCATCCGCGTGGTCAGCGAGATCACCGAGTCCAACGGCTCCAGCTCGATGGCCTCGGTCTGCGGCGGCTGC
>CAYZGL010000311.1:0-3150 GCA_964477985.1 uncultured Rubrivivax sp.
CCACCGGCGCGGCGGCGCTGGCGCTGGTGGAAGCCGGTGCCGATGCGGTCAAGGTGGGCATCGGGCCGGGGTCGATCTGCACCACGCGCATCGTCACCGGCGTGGGCGTGCCGCAGATCATGGCCATCGATTCGGTGGCCAAGGCGATCCGCGGCAGCGGCGTGCCGCTGATCGCCGACGGCGGCATCCGCTACTCGGGCGACCTGGCCAAGGCTATCGCCGCCGGCGCGCACAGCGCGATGATGGGCAGCGCCTTCGCCGGCACCGAAGAGGCGCCTGGCGAAGTGGTGCTGTACCAGGGCCGCAGCTACAAGAGCTATCGCGGCATGGGCTCGCTGGGGGCGATGCAGCAGGGCTCGGCCGACCGCTACTTCCAGGAAGGCGCCGCCGACGGCAGCGTCGGCACCGCCAAGCTGGTGCCCGAGGGCATCGAAGGCCAGGTGCCCTACAAGGGCTCGCTGGTGGCCATCGTGTTCCAGATGGCCGGCGGGCTGCGCGCATCGATGCACTACTGCGGCTGCGCGTCGATCGCCGACATGCACGAGCGCGCCGAATTCGTCGAGATCTCCAGCGCCGGCATGCGTGAGAGCCACGTGCACGACGTGCAGATCACCAAGGAAGCGCCCAATTACCGCACCGAATGAGGGCGCGCACAGCCGGCCGGGCGCTGCGCCGGCGCCCAGAGGCAAGGTCTTGAGCGGCCGCCCCGTGCCGCCGCCCGGCGCGCCCGGGCGCCAGCCGGCCATGCCGTTCATCATGCTGACGGTGCTGATCGACATGGTGTCGGTCGGGCTGATCATCCCAGTGCTGGCGCCGCTGGTGGGCACCTTCACCCGCTCGCCCAGCGAGCAGGCCTACTGGTACGGCGCGGTGACCATCGCCTTCGCCGCGGCCAACTTCTTCGGCGCGCCGGTGCTGGGCCGGCTGTCCGACCGCTTCGGCCGCCGCCCCGTGCTGCTGCTGGGTTTTTGCGGGCTGGCATTGAGTTTCATCGTCACCGGGCTGGCCACCGCGCTGTGGATGCTGCTGGTGGTGCGGCTGTTCAGCGGCGCGATGCAGGCCAACATCGCGGTGGCCAACGCCTATGTCGCCGACATCACCGCGCCCGAGCGGCGCGCGCGTTCCTTCGGCCTGATCGGCGCGATGATCGGGCTGGGCTTCATCCTCGGCCCGGTGCTGGGCGGGCTGCTCGGCGGCATCGACTTGCAGTTGCCGTTCTTCGTCGCCGGTGCGCTGGCCGTGGTCAACTGGTTGTACGGCTGGTTCGTACTGCCGGAGTCGCTGCCGGTCGAGCGCCGGCAGCCCTTCGTGCTGGCCGAGGCCAATCCGGTCGCCTCGCTGCGCGGCCTGGCGGCGCTGAAGGGGGTCGGTGCGCTGGTCTTCGTCGTCGGCTTCAGCGGCCTGGCGCAGTTCATGACGCACACCAGCTGGGTGCTGTACACCACCTTCAAGTTCGGCTGGGGGCCGACGCAGAACGGCTGGTCGCTGTTCGCCATGGGGCTGATGGCGGCGCTGGTGCAAGGCGGCCTGATGGGGCGGCTGCTCAGGCGATTCAGCGCGCAACGCCTGGCGGTGATCGGGCTGCTGTCGTCCAGCATCGGCTACGTGCTGTGGGGCCTGGCCACGCAAGGCTGGATGATGGTGGCGGTGATCTTCGCCAACGTGTTGGGCTTTTGTGTGCAGCCTGCGGTGCAAAGCCTGATCGCCAATGCCGCCGATGCCAATGCGCAGGGCCGCACCGCCGGTGCGGTGGCCTCGTTGAACAGCCTGATGGCGGTGCTGTCGCCGGCCATCGCCGCGCCGCTGCTGGCGCTGGTGTCGCACCTGCCGCAGGGTGACTGGCGCATCGGCGCGCCGTTCTACTTCTGCGCGCTGCTGCAGGCCGCGGCGATGGCGATTGCCTGGCGCCACCTGCGGCGCCAGCGGCGCGAGCGCGCGGCCTCGGGCGCGACGCTCACCGACCCTGCGCATTGAACGCCGAAAGCTCCAAGATGCACGACAAGATCCTGATTCTCGACTTCGGCAGCCAAGTCACGCAGCTGATCGCGCGGCGCGTGCGCGAGGCGCATGTCTACTGCGAAATCCACCCCAACGACGTGTCCGACGCCTTCGTGCGCGAGTTCGCGCCCAAGGGCATCATCCTCAGCGGCAGCCACGCCAGCACCTACGAAGAACACGAGCTGCGCGCGCCCCAGGCGGTGTGGGACTCGGGCGTGCCGGTGCTGGGCATCTGCTACGGCATGTTCACGATGGCGGTGCAGCAGGGCGGGCAGGTGCAAGCCAGCACCCACCGCGAGTTCGGCTACGCCGAGGTGCGCGCGCACGGCCACACCAAGCTGTTGGATGGCATCGAGGACTTCAGCACGCCGCAAGGCCACGGCATGCTGAAGGTCTGGATGAGCCACGGCGACAAGGTCACCGCATTGCCGCCGGGCTTCAAACTGATGGCCAGCACGCCCAGTTGCCCGATCGCCGGCATGGCCGACGAGGCGCGCGGTTATTACGGCGTGCAGTTCCACCCCGAGGTCACGCACACGCTGCAGGGCAAGGCGCTGCTCGAACGTTTCGTGCGGCGCATTGCCGGCGCCCGGCCCGACTGGGTGATGCGCGAGCACATCGACGAAGCGGTGGCCGCGATCCGCGCGCAGGTGGGTGGCGACGAGGTCATCCTCGGCCTGTCGGGCGGGGTCGATTCCAGCGTCGCCGCCGCACTCATCCACCGCGCCATCGGGGACCGGTTGACCTGCGTCTTCGTCGACCACGGGCTGCTGCGGCTGAACGAAGCACAGATGGTGATGGACATGTTCGTCGGCCGCCTGCATGCCAAGGTGGTGCACGTCGATGCCAGCGCGCAGTTCCTCGGCAAGCTCGCCGGCGTCACCGACCCCGAGGCCAAGCGCAAGATCATCGGCCGCGAGTTCGTCGAGGTGTTCCAGCGCGAAGCCGCCAAGCTCGCGAACGCCAAGTGGCTGGCGCAGGGCACGATCTACCCCGACGTCATCGAGTCCGGCGGCGCCAAGACCAAGAAGGCGACCACCATCAAGAGCCACCACAACGTCGGCGGCCTGCCCCGCACGCTCGGGCTGAAGCTGCTCGAGCCGCTGCGCGACCTGTTCAAGGACGAGGTGCGCGAACTCGGCGTGGCCCTCG
>CAYZGL010000312.1:0-3142 GCA_964477985.1 uncultured Rubrivivax sp.
TCGAACACCTGCAGGAAGCGCTCGCGCATCGCCGGGTGGCTCAGCCCGTCGAGCCACGACGAATTGCTGATGAAGCTGACGATGCCGCGCCCGGTGTGTTCGACGATCTGGCGCTCGGCCATGCGAAAGAAGCGCACGTACAACTCGTTCAAGCCCTGGCCCTGCGGCTGCGGGCCGGCGCCGGCCTTGCGGTAGGCGTCGCTCAGCTCGCGCTCTTCGCCGATCGCCACGCCGGCATAACCGTTGTAGGGCGGGTTGCCGATGATCACCAGCACCTTGCGCTCGCGCTTGACGCTGTTGGCGGCGTCGCGTTCGGCCTGCAGCTCCGGGAACGGCAGCAACTGCGTCTTCGGGTCCTTCGCCGGCTCCCAGCCGGTGAGCGCGTTGGTGAGATAGACGCCGACGCGCTCGCCGCTGCCGTCGGGCTGCAGCTGCAGCGGCGCGTTCAGGCGCTGCAGCAGCAGGCCGAGCTGCAGATGCGCCACCACGTAGGGCGCAGGCAGCAGCTCGAAGCCGAAGATGCGCTGCTGCAGCGCGCGCTTCAATTCATGCCCGGCCAGCGCCGCGTTGCCTTGCGCGGCCAGGCGCTGCGCGATCACGTCGAGCACTTCGACCAGGTAGGCACCGGTGCCGCAGCAAGGGTCGAGCACCACCACCTGCGGGTCGGCCAGGCCGTCGGCGATGCCCAGCTCGCTGCGCAGCGCCTGGTCGACGCGCGCCACCTGGTATTGCACGATCTCGCGCGGCGTGTACCAAACCCCGAGCTGCTTGCGCAGCTCGGGGTCGAAGGCTTCCAGGAAGGGTTCGTAGAAATACTGCACCGACTGGCGCGCTTCGAACTTCCTGAAGAAGGCGGCCTGGTCGACGCGGTTCAGCGCGTCGGCCGCCCAGTCGAGCACCGTGGTGAGATCCAACGCCTTGAGCTTGGTGGGCTGCGACAACTGCTCGAACAGCGCCGAGATCATCGGCACGTTCAGGTCGTAGGCGGCGGTCTTCCAGTCGAAGCGGCCCGGCGCACCGTTCTGGTGGCGCAAGACCCAGGCGGCGAACACGCCGTAGAACAGCGTCTGCACCAGCGTCGAGCGGAAGAAGTGCTCACCGTCCTTGGCGTCGAAGCGCACGCCCAAAGCGCCTTCGAGGCTTTGTTCGAGCACCGCGAGCTGGCGCTGCGCTGCGGCAGGCGCGAGTTCGATGCGATGGGCGGCTTCGCGCGCGTAGCTGGCGAGCAGCCAGGCCAGGTCCTTGGGCTCGCTCAGCGGTGCGGCGTGCCGCATCACGCGCGCCAGAGAGTCGCCGAACGAGGCCGCGCTGTGCGGCAACACCCTTGCGGGATGGGCCGCGAGCTTCCAGAAGGCTTCGGCCGTCGCCGCCAGCGTGTGCCGTTCGAGCGGCACGCGCTGGCCGTCCCGTTCGCCGATCAGCAACCAGTCGCGCAGGTTGGTGACCAGCACCAGGCGGTAGCGATCCCAGTATTTCGCCACCTGGGCCGACGCCGCGATGAAGTCCAGGGCTTCGGCCGGTGCCTTGACCTCGATCACGCCGCGCGCGGGGGCGAGCGGGTTCTTCGGCGCATCGATGTCGCGGTCGAACTGGTCGGCCGTGCACAGGCCGCCGTCGGGGTTGCCGGCACCCAGGCTCTCGAGCTGCATGACGCAGCGCACCTTGGGTTTGAGCGTGTCGCCGACGCCATCGAGCAGGTTGTCGATGGCGGTATAGAACGAGGTTTCCCTGGTGCCGCTGCCCTACACATGCACGCCATGCACGGCGGCGAGGAAGGTGGCGAGGGGTTGCGGGTCGGCCATCGACAAACTAGGGCAGCGTGACGAGCAGCGCGTTCAACGCGTTGCGCAATGGGGCGACGTCATCGCGAACGATGCTCCACACGGTGTCGTCGTCGATTCCCAGGTAGCCGTGGATGAGCCGGTTGCGAAGTGCAATCACCATGCGCCAAGGCACATCGGCTGCCGCCGCACGAACTTCCAACGGCACGTGGGTCGCGGCCTCGCCGATGAGCTCGAGGTTGCGCAAGGTCGCGTCGTAGCGCATGGCATCGGCCGTGAATCCGGCGCGGTCGATGCCCTGGGTGTACGCGAGCACCTTGTCGCAACATACAACCATGTCGTTGACGTAGAAGCGCCATTCGCGCTGCAGCCCCGCCTCAGACATGGATCGCGTCGCGTTCGACGAAAGGCCGCAGCTGCGGCCGCAGCGCCGGTTCGGTCACCAGATCCACCGGGCAGCCCAGCAGGTCTTCCAGATAGAACTGCAGCCCGAAATAGCGCGCCGAATCGGCCGGGCCGTCGAAGGCCACCAGCACGTCGGCATCGCTGTCGGGCCGCGGTTGATCGCGCGCACGCGAACCGAACAGCGCCAGCCGCACGACCCCGAAGCGGCGCTGCAGCTCGGGTTTGTGCTGGCTCAGCAGGGCCAGGGTCTGGGCGCGGTCCATGCGCGGATGATGCCGCAAGGGCACCACGTCACGCATGCGCCACCGCGTCGCCCTCAGCCGCCCTCAGCCGCCTCAGCCGCCCTCTCAGCCCGCCGCCTTGACTCTCGAGCGCCAGGCGTGCAGCAGCGGCTCGGTGTAGCCGCTGGGCTGCACCAGGCCCTTGAACACCAGGTCGCTGGCCGCCTGGAACGCGGCCGATTCGTCGAAGCGCCCGGCCATCGGCTGGTACAGCGGGTCGCCGGCGTTTTGCTGGTCCACCACCTTGGCCATGCGCTTGAGCGTGGCGCGCACCTGCTGCTTGCTGACCACGCCGTGCAGCATCCAGTTGGCGATGTGCTGGCTGCTGATGCGCAATGTGGCGCGGTCTTCCATCAGGCCGACGTTGTGGATGTCGGGCACCTTGGAGCAGCCCACGCCCTGGTCGATCCAGCGCACCACGTAGCCCAGGATGCCCTGCGCGTTGTTGTCGACTTCCTGCCGCTTGTCGTCGTCGCTCCAGTTCGTGTTCTTGGCCACCGGCACCGTGAGCAGGCCGTCGAGGATGGCCTCGCGCTCGGCGTCGAAGTCGGTCTTTTCCAGCTCGCGTTGCAGCTTGAACACGTCGACCTGGTGGTAGTGCAATGCGTGCAGCGTGGCCGCGGTCGGGCTGGGCACCCAGGCGGTGTTGGCGCCGGCCTTGGGGTGGCCGATCTT
>CAYZGL010000313.1:0-3141 GCA_964477985.1 uncultured Rubrivivax sp.
TCGCGGTCATCCTGGGCATCGCCTTCGAGAAGCAGAACATCGCCTTCATGGTCAGCCTGGCCTTCGCCATCGCCGCGTCGGCCAACTTCCCGGTGCTGCTGATGAGCGTGCTGTGGAAGGGCTGCACCACGCGCGGCGCGGTCATCGGCGGCTTCCTCGGGCTGATCAGCTCGGTGGCGCTGACCGTGGTCTCGCCCGCGGTGTGGGAAGCCACGCTGGGCAACCCGAAGGGCTCGGCCTGGTTCCCGTACACCAGCCCGGCGCTGTTCTCGATGACCATCGGCTTCGTCGGCATCTGGCTGTTCTCGATCCTGGATACCAGCAAGCGCGCGGCGCAGGACAAGGCCGGCTTCCTGGCGCAGCAGGTGCGCAGCGAGACCGGCATCGGCGCGTCCGGCGCGTCGGGCCACTGACGACACCGCAGCGGTGGCAGCGTCGCGCGCCACCGCGGCCCTACCGATGGGACTGCAGGCCTCGGCCGCGCAGTCCCATTTGCTTTCGGAGCCCGCGATGACGGCTGCCTTCGATTTCGACGTCCCTCCCTTCGACACGCTGAACACGGCGCAACAGGCCTTGGTGCGCGCCACCGCCAGCCTGGTGCATTTCGCCGCCGACGATCCGCTGCTGACGCCGCAGATGGAACCCACGCACGCCTACGTGCTGGTCGACGGGCGCGTGCGGCGCGAGGCCGGCGTGCTGCCCGAAGCCACCTTCGGCCGCGGCACGCTGTTCGGCGCGCGCGCGCTGCTGGCCGCGCGCGCCACCACCACCTCGGTCGCGCTGGACGAGGTCACGGCCTGGCAGATCCCCAAGGCCGCGCTGCAGTCGCTGCTGTCGGCCAACCCGGCGTTCTGCGCCGCGGTGTTCGCCGACATCGCGCGGCGCCTCGCGCAGCACGACGCGCGCGGCGAACAGCGCGAGTTCCTGTCGCTGATGATGGCGCGCGTGCGCGACGCCTACGTGCGCAAGGCCTTCTATGTCGACGGCGCCCTCGATTTGATCTCGGTGTGCGCGCTGATGCACGAGGCCGGTTGCAGCAACGCACTGGTGCGCGACGGCCAGCGCATCGGCATGTTCACCACCACCGATCTGCGCGACGCACTGCTGCGCCGCGATGCCGGCCACACGCTGCGGGCCCCGTCGGCGGTGGCGGTGCGCGAGGTGGCGCGCTTCGAGCTGATCGCGGTCGATGCCGACGCCGAGCTGTTCGAGGCGCTGCTGCTGATGCTGCGCCACCGCGTGCACCGCGTGCTGGTGCGCGACGGCGCGGACATCGTCGGGATCTTGAGCCAGCTCGACCTGATGAGCTTCGTCTCCAACCACTCGCACATCATCGCGCTGCAGATCGAACAGGCGGGCAACGTCGCCGAGCTGAAGGCCGCGGCGCTGCAGATGGACGGGCTGGTGTCGCTGCTGCACGGCGGCGGCGTCAAGGTCGAGGTCATCGCCGGCATGGTGCGGGTGCTGAACACGCAGGTCTTCGCGCGGCTGTGGTCCTTCGTCGCACCGCCCGATCTGGTGGCGAACAGCTGCCTGCTGGTGATGGGCAGCGAAGGCCGCGGCGAGCAGATCCTGAAGACCGACCAGGACAACGCGCTGCTGCTGCGCGACGGCTTCGACTGCCCCGGCCTGAGCGGCATCGCGCAGCGCTTCAACGGCGCGTTGATCGAGTTCGGCTGGCCGCGCTGCCCGGGCGACATCATGTTGACCAACCCGCTGTGGTGCGCGCCGCTGGCCGAGTTCCGCAGCACGCTGCGCCAGTGGATCTACGGCGCCGGCGCCGAAGGGCCGATGCATCTGGCGATCTTCATGGACGCGGCCGCGGTGGCCGGCGACGCCACGCTGCTGCAGCAGGCGCGTGCGGCGATGTTCGGCTTCCTGCCCGACAACGACGCCTTCCTCGCACGCTTCGCCAGCGCGGCCGACCAGTTCGAGGAGCCGGGCAGCTGGTGGGCGCGGCTGACCGGGTCGCGCGCGCGCGACGACGCCGACTTCGACCTGAAGAAGCTGGGCACCTTCCCGATCGTGCACGGCGTGCGCGCGCTGGCGTTGAAGTCGCGCGTCACGCTCACCGGCACCGGCGAGCGGCTGCGCGCGCTGGTGCAGGCCGGGCAGCTGGAAGCCGAACTGGCGCGCGACCTGCTGGAGGCGCTGCACTTCCTGATGGGCCTGAAGCTGTTGAACAACCTGGCGCAACGCCTGCGCAACCAGCCGGCGAACAACCTGGTGCGCATGGCCAGCCTGAGCACGCTGGAGCGCGACCGGCTGAAGGACACGCTGGCCATCGTCAAGCGCTTCCGCCAGCAGTTGCAGCAGCAGTTCAGGTTGGGCGCACTCTAGGCTGCGTCACCCTCGGAAGCCGGCTTGCGGCGCAAAGCGGCCTTCGGCCGCTTTGCGCCAAGGCGCATTGATGCGGCTCCCCCGCGCCCCCTCCGAGAGGGGGCTCCAGCATGGCCGTCGAGCCGGCCTTGGGGCCGGCGAAGGCCAGCTACGCCCTTCTGTTGGCCGCCAGGCCAACCGGTCGAACGAACTGGAGCCCCCTCTCGGAGGGGGCGCGGGGGAGCGGTGCATAGCGCCCAAGGCGCAAAGCGGCCGAAGGCCGCTTTGCGCCGAAAGCAGAAGCTCGTTTCTATGCGCTCGACCGTGCACGCCTGTCAATCGATCGCGGTCAGCTTGGCCACGCTCAGCGCCAGCCACTTGCTGCCGTGGCGGGCGAAGTTGATGTGCGCGCGCGCATCGGCACCGCGGCCTTCCAGCGTGAGCACCACGCCTTCGCCGAACTTGGCGTGGAACACCGATTGCCCGGCGCGCAGCCCCGAGCCCTGCGCGGCGCCCATGCGCGGCGCGGGCGCCGCGGCCGCCGGCAGCGGCGGCGCGACATCGCCGGCGCCGACGATCGACCCCAACCCATGCCCGCGCGACCACGCGTCCTGGTAGGCGCGCGCGTGGCCGCTGCCAAAGCCGCCGTGGCGTGGGCTCAGCCACTTCAGCGTGCCGTCGGGCAGCTCGTCGACGAAGCGGCTTTTCACGTGGCAGCGCGTCTGGCCGTGCAGCAGCCGGGTCTGGCTGAAGCTCAGGTACAGGCGCGCTCGCGCGCGTGTGATCGCCACGTACATCAGCCGGCGCTCTTCTTCCAGCCCG
>CAYZGL010000314.1:0-3137 GCA_964477985.1 uncultured Rubrivivax sp.
CACCTGCATGGTCGGCAACCCGCCGGGGCTGGAAGTGCGCGCCGGCTCGATGGGCAAACCCATGCCGGGTTACGGCCTGGTGCTGCTCGACGCCGACGATGCCGAATGCGACGAGGGCGAACTGGCGGTCAAGCTCGAGCCCGCGCCCGCGCCCGCGCCCACCGGCAGCCTGGCCGACCCTGCGGGCTGCGCCCTGCGGGATTCGCCCTCGGGGCGGCCCGTCGGGCTCCTTGTCAACCCTGCGGGCTCCGCCCTGCGGGATTCGCCCTCGGGGCGGCCCGTCGGGCTCATGGCCGGTTATGCCGGCGACGCAGAAAAAACCCAGGCCGCACTCGGCGGCCGCTACTACCGCACCAGCGACGTGGCGCGCCGTGATGCCGACGGCTACCTGTGGTACGTGGGCCGTGCCGACGACGTGTTCAAGGCCAGCGACTACCGCATCAGCCCCTTCGAGCTGGAAAGCGCGCTGCTCGAGCACCCGGCCGTAGCCGAAGCCGCGGTGGTGCCCAGCCCCGACCCGGTCAAGCTCGCGGTGCCCAAGGCCTACGTGGTGCTCAAGCCGGGGCAAGCGGCCACGCGCGACACCGCGTTGGACATCCTGCGCTTCCTGCGCGGCAATCTGAGCCCCTTCAAGCGCGTGCGCCGCATCGAGTTTGCCGAACTGCCCAAGACCATCTCCGGCAAGATCCGCCGCGTGCAATTGCGCCAGGCCGAGGACGAACGCCGTGCGCGCGGCGAGCGCGGTGCGGCGGAGTTCTGGGAGGAAGACTTCCCCGAGCTGCGCTGAAGCGGCGCCGGCCGACGCGCCGCGCGTCGAAGCCGGCATCGTGTCTTCGTGCATCGTGAGGATGCCGGTTCCTGCCGGTCGGGCGCACACTGTGCCGACCAACCAGTGCGGGAGCCGACATGCGGCAGCATCAGAGCGGCGCGGCGCAGTACACGTCGGACATCGCCGACACCTACTTCTTTCTGCGCGTCAGCCTCGGCTCGATCGCGGTCGCGCTGCCTTTGGTGCTGTGGCTGGGCGGCAAGGCGCTGCTGGACATCGCGCCGCAACCCTCGATCAGCGCGTATTACCACACCGACTTGCGCGACGTGATGGTCGGCGCGCTGTGCGCGGTCGGCCTGGCGCTGCTGATCTACAAGGGCTTCAGCCGCGCCGAAGACTGGCTGCTCAACATCGCCGGCGTGCTGGTCGTCGGCGTGGCGCTGTTCCCGACCGACCCGGCGCGCTTGCTGCAGTGCTTTCCGCCCTGCGCCGCGCAATGCGTGGCGTTCTCGCCGAAGCTGGACCGCACGGCGGACGTGCTGATCCGCTCGGGCCTGCACGGCTGCTTCGCGGTCGGCTTCTTTGCCGCCATCGGCAGTGTGTGCATCTTCTGTGCGCAGCGCACGCTGCACCTGATCGCCCGTCCCGCGGTGCGCAAGTTCTATCGCTCGGCCTACAAGCTGCTCGGCGTGGCGATGTGGGCGCTGCCGCTGACCACCGCCGCCTGGCTGCGGCTGTCGCCCGACGCGGGATCGGACTGCGCCGACCGCACCGTCTTCTGGGTCGAAGCCGCGGGCATCTGGGTCTTTGCCGCCTACTGGTGGCTCAAGACCTATGAGGCACGCCAGTACGGCGCGGACCACAAGTACCCCGAACGGCGCGCCATTCCCGACGCGCTGGCGGCGATGAAATAAGCGGCGCGTGCGGTTTGACGCTGGTGCGCATCGCCGCCAGCGGGCTTGAGCGATACTGGCGCGCCCCGGCCGCGCCAGCTGGGCCGCAGGCTCGCAGCGCGCGCGAAGCGCACGTTCACGACGGAGTTCAACGATGTCTCAACGGCTCACCTTCGCCAACAGCGTGCGCTACAGCACCCTGGCGTTTTGCACGCTGGCCACGCTGCTGGCGCTGTTCGCGATGGTCTCCTTCGACCGCGGCCTGCCGTGGCTGCTGCTGTTCGGCGCGCTCACGCTGCTGGGGGTGCGCGACCTGCTGCAAACGCGCCACGCGATCCTGCGCAACTACCCGATCCTGGGGCACCTGCGCTTCCTGTTCGAGTTCATCCGCCCGGAGATCCGCCAGTACTTCATCGAAGGCGACGTCGAGGCCGAGCCGTTCTCGCGCGCGCAGCGCTCGGTGGTCTACCAGCGCGCCAAGGGCGTGCCCGACGTGCAGCCCTTCGGCACCAAGCTGGACGTGGGTGCGCGCGGCTACGAGTGGATCAACCACTCGCTGCACACCACGCTGATCCCGTCGCACGACTTCCGCATCTGGATCGGCGGGCGGCCCGATGCGCCGGCGGTGGGCACCTCGCCGTGCACGCAGCCCTACAGCGCCAGCGTGTTCAACATCTCGGCGATGAGCTTCGGCGCGCTGTCGGCCAACGCCATCGAGGCGCTGAACCTGGGCGCGCGCACCGGCGGCTTCGCGCACGACACCGGCGAAGGCGGCATCAGCCGCTACCACCGCGAACACGGCGGCGACTTGATCTGGGAGATCGGCTCGGGCTACTTCGGCTGCCGCAACGCCGACGGCCACTTCAACCCCGAACGCTTCGCCGAGCAGGCGCGCGACCCGCAGATCAAGATGATCGAAATCAAGATCAGCCAGGGCGCCAAGCCGGGCCACGGCGGCATGCTGCCGGGCGCCAAGGTGACGGCCGAGATCGCCGCCGCGCGCGGCGTGCCGATCGGCGTGGCCTGTGTGTCGCCATCGTCGCACAGCGCGTTTTCCACGCCGGTGGAGCTGCTGCAGTTCGTGGCGCGGCTGCGCGAACTGTCCGGCGGCAAGCCCACCGGTTTCAAGCTGTGCATCGGCCACATCTGGGAGTGGTTCGGCATCGTCAAGGCGATGCTGGAAACCGACATCACGCCCGACTTCATCGTCGTCGACGGCGCCGAGGGCGGCACCGGCGCCGCGCCGGTGGAGTTTGCCGACCACATGGGATCGCCGGTGCAAGAAGGCCTGAACCTGGTGCACAACACGCTGATCGGCGTGAACCTGCGCCAACGCATCAAGCTCGGCGCGGCGGGCAAGGTGATCAACTCCTTCGACCTGGCGCGCATGTTCGCGATCGGCGCCGACTGGTGCAACTCGGGGCGCGGCTTCATGATGGCGCTGGGCTGCATCCAGGCGCAGACCTGCCACACCG
>CAYZGL010000315.1:0-3134 GCA_964477985.1 uncultured Rubrivivax sp.
CGAATGCGCCAGCGCCTTGACCACGATCAGCGCCAGCACCGCGAGGATGATGATCATGATCATGAAGGTGCCGAACAGCGCGATCAGCCCGGGCACCACGCCCATCTCCTGCTTGATCAGCTCGCCCAGCGAACGCCCGTCGCGCCGCGTCGAGATGAACAGGATGATGAAGTCCTGCACCGCCCCGGCGAAGACCACGCCGGCCAGGATCCACAACAGCCCCGGCAGGTAGCCCATCTGCGCGGCCAGCACGGGGCCCACCAGCGGCCCGGCGCCGGCGATGGCGGCGAAATGGTGGCCGTACAGCACGTACTTGTTGGTCGGCACGTAGTCCAGGCCGTCGTTGTGCCTGAAAGCCGGCGTCTTGCGGCGCGGGTCCAGCTCGAGCACGCGCGTGGCGATGAACAGGCTGTAGTAGCGGTAGGCGATCAGGTACACGCACACCGCGGCCACCACCACCCACAGCGCGCTGACCGCTTCGCCGCGGCCCAGTGCCACCGTGGCCAGCGACAAGGCACCGGCGATGGCCACCGCGATCCAGATCAGATGGCGCGCAAAGTTCGGCATGCTTGTCTCCGCTCGTTGTTGGGTCGCCGCGCCGTGCCGTCACGTTGCGCGGCCCGGGCACTATGCCTCGCAAGCGCCGCAACGCATCGAATCCCTGGCTCGCGAAATGGGAATTGACGTACGGCCAGGGCTGGGCCGGTGCATCGATTGACGCCGAGCAACGCCGCGTGCGCAGGCGCCGCCGGACAATGGCGAGCCTTCAACTGCTCGCCCACTTCCATGCCCGTGCCTTCCCTGTTGCCGCGCTTGCCGTTGCTTTCGCATGCCGCACTCGGCGGCGCGCTGCTTTTCGTTGCCGCGGCCGCGGCGCAGCCGCAGCCGGCCAGTGCGCCGATGCCCGGTGAATTCATCGTCGTCGACGGCCAGGTCGATGCCGGCACCTATGCCGGCTGGAAGCTGTTCCACAGCAGCTGCCACGGTTGCCACGGCGTGGGCGGCGTGGGCAGCGGCATCGCGCCCAATCTGGTGGACAAGATCGGCAACTACACGCCGCGCGGTTTCGCCACCAAGGTGTTGACCAGCTACCGCATCGTGCCGATGTCGCCCGACAGCGGGCCGCCGGAAACGCTGGCCGAGCGCGAGGCGCTGCTCGAGCTGGTGATGAAACGCGAACGCCAGCAGCGCGGCCAGCCGCTGATGCCGGCCTGGGACGCCGACCTGACGGTGGCACCGCACGTCCTGGATCTGTATGCCTACCTGAGTGCCCGCGCCGACGGCGGGCTGGGCCCGGGCAAGCCGAAGCTGCTGCCGGCGCCGCCGCGCTGAGCGCTGAGCGCTGGCGGGGCTGCTTCAGCGCAGGATCTCGAGCGCCCGGTCCATGCCGCCGCGCATGATCGACACCAGCGCCTTGTCGCGCACCGCGGGCTTGGGGTGGAAGGCGATCGACAAGCCGGCGGCCAGCATCATCGGCAGGTCGTTCGCGCCGTCGCCCACCGCGATCGTGCGCTCGGGGCCGATGCCCATCAGCTCGGCCACTTCCAGCAGCACGCGCCTTTTTTCGGCGCCGTCGACGATGTCGCCCCAGGGCCGGTCGAACAGCGTGCCGGTCAGGCGGCCGTTGAAGCTGCCCAGCGTGTTGGCGCGCGCGAAGTCCAGCTTCAGGTGCTGGCGGATGCGCTCGCTGAAGAAGCTGAAGCCGCCGCTGATCAGCAGCGTCTTCAGCCCCGCGGCCTGGCAGGCGCGCACGAATTCGGCTACGCCGGGATTCAACTGCACCCGCTGGTCGTAGACCTGCTGCAGCGCGCTTTCCGGCACGCCGGCCAGCAGCGCGACGCGGCGGCGCAGGCTGTCCTTGTAGTCGGCGATCTCGCCGCGCATCGCCGCTTCGGTGATCGCCGCCACCTCGGCGCCGCGCCCGGCGATGGCAGCGATCTCGTCCACGCATTCGATGTTGATCAGCGTGGAGTCCATGTCGAAGGCCACCAGCTTGTAGTCGGCCAGGTTCAGCGGCGGGCGGATGCCGCGGATGAACAGGCCGGGGGCGAATTCGCTGGCGATCATGGGGCGCGCATGGTAAGGGTCCGGGCCGCCGGGCTCGGCGCGCGTGGCTGCGGCGTCAACGCCGCTCGCCGGTGATGTAGTGCTCCAGCTGCTCGATGATGAACTTGTGGTCGGCGATGGTGGCCTTGACCAGGTCGCCGATCGACACCAGGCCGATCAGCTGCCCGCGGGCGTCCAGCACCGGCAGGTGGCGCAGCCGGTGCAGCGTCATCAGCGTCATGCATTGGTCGCTGGTCTGCTCGGGGCGCACGTACATCACCGGGCTGACCATGATGTCGGCGAGCACCGTGTCCGGCGCCGAGCGCGCCGCCAGCACCAGCTTGCGCACCACATCGCGCTCGGACACCAGGCCGACCACCCGGCCGTCGTCGACGACCACCAGCGCGCCGATGTTCTTGTCGACCATCAACTTGACGGCCTCGTGCGCCGACACCCCGGGGGCCATGCGGTAGATGGCCTGGTCGGCTTTGGTCTGCAGGATCTGCGCCACGGTATGCATGATTCACCTCGCTGCAAAGCGCCGTACGGGGCAGTGTGCGCTCTCGTGGCGCCGGGGTAAAGACCGGCTGCGGTGCGGCCGCCCGCGCGCTGAGCGCGGCGGCCGTGCCTAGGCGGCCGCCGCGGCCAGCGGCCGGCCCAGCGAGCGCAGCAGCTCGCGCATGAAGGCGGCGCGCTGCGCGGCTTCGGGGATCTCGCGCTCGATGCGCAGCTTGTCGTTGCCGGCCAATCGGATGTGCCGGTTCTTCTGCACCAGCGAGATCACCGCCATCGGGTCGATCGGCGGGTTGGGGCGGAACACCAGGTTCATCAGCTTCGGGCCGGCGTCGATCTTGGCCACGCCGTAGGGTTTGGCCAGCACGCGCAGCCGGTGCGTGTCGAACAGCGTTTGCCCCTGGGCGGGCAGCTTGCCGAAGCGGTCGGTGATCTCCTCGAGCAGCGCGTCGATGGTGTCGGCCTTGTCGGCCGTGGCCAGCCGCTTGTACAGGTTGAGCCGCGTGTGCACGTCGCCGCAGTAGGCGTCGGGCAGCAGGGCGGGCGCATGCAGGTTGATCTCGGTGGTGGCGCCG
>CAYZGL010000316.1:0-3131 GCA_964477985.1 uncultured Rubrivivax sp.
GCGTCCAGCGTGGCCAGCGCCAGCTCCATGGTGTGGCGCATGCCCATCTCGTCGATGTAGCGCATGTCGAACACCTCGAGCCCGGCTTCGTGCACGAACTTCTTCTCGCCGGGGTCGACGCTGCGGATGCCGATCTGGCGCACCGCCTTGGGGTTCAGCGCCGGCACCTGCCCGCTCAGCTCGAGCAGCGGCAGCGGGCCGTGGCCGCACAGGCAGGCCACCGGCATGCCGTGCAGGTTGCCGCTGGGCGTGAGCGCGCTGGTGTTGAAGTCGGCGTGCGCGTCCAGCCACAGCACGCGCAGCTTCTTGCCGGCCTCGCGGCAATGGCGCGCCACCGCCGAGATCGAGCCGATCGCCAGGCTGTGGTCGCCGCCCAGCAGCAGCGGCAGCCGGCCCAGCCGCAGCTCGGCGCGCACCGCGTCGTGCACGCTGCGGTTCCAGGCGATGACCTCGTCCAGGTGGCGGTAGCCGCCTCGCGCCGGCAGCCAGGGGTTGGCCGGGCCGGCCAGGTTGCCGCGGTCGAGCACTTCGACGCCGTGCTGCGCCAGCGCGCTCGCCAGCCCGGCCACGCGCAGCGCCTCGGGGCCCATGGCGGCACCGCGGTCGCCGGCACCGATGTCGGTGGGTGCGCCGATCAGGCTCAGGCGGCGTGCCGGGTTCATTTCAGTTGCGCCACCGCGCTTGGCGCGACCCGCGACGCATGAAACGAATGCCCCTGGGGGACAGGCGGCCGCAGGCGGCCAGGGGGAGCGGCGGCGTCAGCGGGCCGAGCCCGATCCGGGTTTCCCGGTCGGGTTCGGTGCCCCCTCGGGGGGGCGGCCGCCAGGCGGCCGAGGGCGGTCGGTTTCACTTCAGATGTCCACCGCCAAGTCCCCCGTTTCGGTGGCCGGCGGGTCGAAGCCGTATTCGGTCTCGAGCAGCGCCCAGGCTTCTTCGGCGCTTTCGACGTAGTGGAACAGCCGCAGGTCGGCCGGCTCGATCATGCCGCTGTCCACCAGCAGCTCGAAGTCGATCAGCCGCGACCAGAACTCGCGCCCGAACAGCAGGATCGGCCGCCTGCGGCACTTGCCGGTCTGGACCAGCGTCATCGTTTCGAACAGCTCGTCCAGCGTGCCGAAGCCCCCCGGGAAGCACGCCAGCGCGACGCTGCGCATCAGGAAGTGCATCTTGCGCAGCCCGAAGTAGTGGAACTGGAAGCACAGCTCGGGCGTGATGTAGTCGTTGGGCGCCTGCTCGTACGGCAGCACGATGTTCAGGCCGATGCTCTTGCCGCCCACCTCGAAGGCGCCGCGGTTGCCGGCTTCCATGATGCCGGGCCCGCCGCCGGTGACGACGACGATCGGTGTGTCCAGCCGCCGCGAGCGCTCGGTGACCAGCGCGGCGAACTCGCGCGCGGTGTCGTAGTAGTGGCTCATGTGCACGCGCATCGTGGCGCGGCGCAACGCCGCGGCGTCGCCGCCGGCCTGCGCCAGCGCCAGTTCGCTGGCCGCGAGCTCGGGCTCGGGGATGCGCGCGCTGCCGAAGATGACCAGGGTCGACTCGATGCCCAGGCGCTGCTGCACCATCTCGGGCTTGAGCAGCTCGAGCTGCATGCGCACCGGGCGCAGCTCTTCGCGCAGCAGGAAGTCGACGTCGGTGAAGGCCAGCCGGTAGGCGCTGCCGCGGCCGTTGTAGCGCGCGTGCGGCGGTGTTGCCTGCGCGGCCTCTTCGGCGGTGGGGAAGTTGCGTGCGGTCAGCTCGCTGCGTTTGACGTCCATGCGCTCTCGCTCGGGGGGCCGGGGCCGGCAGCTTAGCGCGCCGGCGCGGCGCGGCGCTGCGCGCACACCGCGCAATGCGCGTCGCGCTGCACATCGATGCGCGTCCAGTGCATCGCACGTGCGTCCAGCATCAACAGCTGCCCGGCCAGCGAGCTGCCGATGCCGGCCAGCAGCTTCAGCGCCTCGGCCGCCTGCATGCTGCCGACGATGCCCACCAGCGGCGCGAACACGCCCATCGTCGCGCAGGCAGTCTGCTGCACCGTGGCCTCGGCCGGGAAGACGCAGGCGTAGCACGGTGCATCGGCCGCGCGCGTGTCGTACACCGCGAGCTGCGCGTCGAAGCCCAGCGCCGCGCCCGACACCAGCGGCCGTGCATGCGCGACGCAGGCGGCGTTGATCAAGTGGCGCGTGGCGAAGTTGTCGCTGCAGTCCAGCACCACGTCGGCCTGCGCCACCAGCGTGTCCAGCAGCGCGGCGCCGGCGCGCTGCACGTGGGCGCGCACCTGCACCTCGGGGTTGATGGCCAGCACGCTGGTGCGCGCCGACTCGGCCTTGGGCTGGCCCAGGCGCGACACGCCGTGCGCGATCTGGCGCTGCAGGTTGGTCAGGTCGACGCGGTCGTCGTCGACGATGGTCAGGCGCCCGACGCCGGCCGTGCCCAGGTACAGCGCCACCGGCGAGCCCAGCCCGCCGGCGCCGACGATCAATGCCTGCGCGCCCAGCAGCCGGCGCTGGCCCTCGATGCCGATCTCGTCGAGCAGGATGTGGCGCGAATAGCGCAGCAGTTGCTGGTCGTCCATGGCTTGGCCTGCGCCGGCCCCCCAGATGCCAAGGCCCGCGCGGGGCGGGCCTTGTGCAGCATCGGCGGCGCAGGGCGCGTTCAGTTGACCTCGGCCTCGGCCTTGCGCTCGGTGGCGGTCTTGCTGACGATCACCGCCTTGTGGCTCAGCTGGTTCAGCGCCTGGCGCAGCTGGAAGTCCTCGGCGGTGCCGAACTCGGGCAGCGGCTTGGGCGGCTCCTTCTGCTTGGCCAGTTGCTCCTCGAGTTCGACGCGCGCCTTCTCGCGCGCCTTGCTGCGCTCTTCCTCGGACTTCTCGTCGGCGCCGGTCAGGTGCTTGGTCAGGTCGGCCTCGCGCATGCGCAACGCGGCAAAGACGTTGCCCTCGGCGGTTTCGTCGAGCCAGATGTCGGGCACCACGCCCTTGGCCTGGATCGCCTTGCCCGACGGCGTGTAGTAGCGCGCGGTGGTGATCTTCAGCGCGGTGTCGGCCGACAGCGGGCGCACCGTCTGCACCGAGCCCTTGCCGAAGGTCTGCGCACCCATGATGGTGGCGCGCTTGTGGTCCTGCAGCGCGCCGGCGACGATCTCGCTGG
>CAYZGL010000317.1:0-3120 GCA_964477985.1 uncultured Rubrivivax sp.
GCTGCGTGGCCAAGATCACCGGCCTGAAGAACCCGGTGATCACCGGCCCGGCGCGCGTGTTCGACGACGAGCAGTCGGCGCTGGCGGCGATCATGGCGCGGCAAATCAAGGCCGGCGACGTGATGGTGCTGCGCTACCTGGGGCCCAAGGGCGGCCCGGGCATGCCCGAGATGCTGGCGCCCACCGGCGCGCTGATCGGCCAGGGCTTGGGTGAAAGTGTGGGCCTGATCACCGACGGGCGCTTTTCCGGCGGCACCTGGGGCATGGTGGTCGGGCACGTCGCACCCGAGGCCTTTGAGGGCGGCAGCATCGCGCTGGTGCACGAGGGCGACTCGATCACCATCGACGCCCACCGGCTGCTGCTGCAGTTGAATGTCGACGACGCCGAGCTGGCGCGGCGCCGCGCCGCGTGGAAGAAACCCGCGCCGCGCTACACCCGCGGCGTGCTCGCCAAGTTCGCGAAGAACGCCAGCAGCGCCAGCAGCGGCGCGGTGCTCGACAAGTTCGATTGAGCCGGTGCGCTCCGGGACGCCGGCGCGCCGTGGCTACAGCGTCGGATCCTTGGCCGAGCGCTTGGCCACGTCGGCGGTGCCGAACTCGCCGGCCCGGCGCGCCTTGCGGTCGCGGCGCGACCCCATGCCCAGCGCCTCGAGGTTGCGCTCGCGCCGCTGCGCCTTCAGGCGCTCCATCTTGTCCATCGCGCGGCGCTGCGTCAGCCCGGTCGAATCGGCAAAGCCCCACCACGCCACCGCCAGCGCAAACGGCGCCAGCACGATCCACCAAGACCAGCCGGCCACCGGGCCGAGTTCGGCCAGCTTCAGCGCCAACAACAAGATGCCCAGGATCAGGAACGCCATGATCTCGCTCGCCTCGCCGAGCGCCACACCCGGCGGTGGCGCAACCCTCGCGCTTTTACAGTGCGGCACAGCGCCGCGGCGGCTGTCGGACGCGCCGACCGCAAAGGAAATCATGAAAGCCCGCCACGCCGCGCGACGCCGCAGCGCGCCGGGTCAGACCGCTTCGAGCGTATAGAGCAGCACCGAGCGCGGCGGCCACAGCACGCGCGGTTGCCGGCGGAACCAGCGTGCGCGCATCGCATCGCCCTTCATCTGGTCGGCGATGCGCCAGCCGCAGCCTTCGATCGCCAGCGCAAAGGCGCGGGCGTCGAAAGCACCGAGCATCGGCTCGCCCTGGCGGCCGGTGATCCAGCGCGCGGCGGCGAACAAGGCCCGGTCTTCCGCCGCGGTGTCCTCGCGCCGCGGGTAGGCATCGAAGATGACGCTGCTGCCGGCAGCGAGGATGCGCCGCAGCTGCCGCAGCGTGGCCACGGTGACACGCTGCGGCAGGTACATCGTCACGCCCAGCCACGACACCAGTGCCGCACGCTGGGCATCGAAGCCCGCGCCCAGCAACGCATCGGCCAGATCGTCGCTGGCGAAATCGACGGGCACGAAAGTGATGTTGGCCCCCAGACCGCTCTGGCCGCTCTGGCCACGCAGGATCGCGCGCTTGACGGCCTGGGTCGCGGGGTGGTCGACCTCGAAGAAGCGGCAGGGGAACTGCGCGTGCTGCAGCGCGGTGCTGTCGAAGCCGGCGCCGAGCACGACCACCTGACCCAGCCCCGCCGCCAGGCGCGGCAGCAGCGCTTCTTCGACGTAGCGCGAGCGCGCCAGCACCTCGCCTTCGAAACCGCGCACCGGCCCGAACAGCCGGCCGAGCGCCCGGTCGCCGAGCGGCGTCGGCAGCGCCGCCAAGGCGCTGGGCAGGTCGACGAACAGATGCGCGAAACGGTCCTCGAACACCAGCGGCCGCACGCCGCCCAGCAGGTGGCGGTGGCGCATCGCCGCAGTGATGCGCGCGGTGCGGCTGGCCTTGCCGCTTGCGAGACGCGCCATCGATGTCGTGGCCGCGCGCCGGCACGCCGCACGGCCGGCACGCGATCGAGACGATCAGTTGGCTTGCGTCAACTGATCCAGAATCGCCGGGTTCTCCAGCGTGCTGGTGTCTTGCGTGATGGTCTCGCCCTTGGCGATCGAACGCAGCAGCCGGCGCATGATCTTGCCCGAGCGCGTCTTGGGCAGGTTGTCGCCGAAGCGGATGTCCTTGGGCTTGGCGATCGGGCCGATCTCCTTGGCGACCCAGTTGCGCAGCTCGTTGGCGATCTTCTTTGCCTCGTCGCCGCTGGGGCGCGGGCGCTTGAGCACGACGAAGGCGCAGATCGCCTCGCCGGTGGTCTCGTCGGGCCGGCCGACCACCGCGGCCTCGGCCACGAGTTCGGTGTGGCTGACCAGCGCCGATTCGATCTCCATCGTGCCCATGCGGTGGCCCGAGACGTTCAGCACGTCGTCGATGCGCCCGGTGATGGTGAAGTAGCCGGTGGTGGCGTCGCGGCTGGCGCCGTCGCCGGCCAGGTAGTAGCCCTTCAGCTCGGCCGGGTAGTAGCTCTTGACGAAGCGATCGGGGTCGCCCCAGATGGTGCGGATCATCGCCGGCCACGGCTTTTTCACCACCAGGATGCCGCCCTGCCCGTTGGGCACGTCGGTGCCGGTCTCGTCGACGATCGCCGCGGCGATGCCGGGGAACGGCAAGGTGCACGAACCCGGCACCAGCGGGGTCGCGCCCGGCAGCGGCGTGATCATGTGGCCGCCGGTTTCGGTTTGCCACCAGGTGTCGACGATCGGGCAGCGTCCGCCGCCGACGTTGGCGTGGTACCACTCCCAGGCCGCCGGGTTGATCGGCTCGCCCACCGAACCCAGGATGCGCAGGCTGGACAGGTCGTAGGCCTTCGGGTGCACCTTGTCGTTGGCCTCGGCGGCCTTGATCAGCGAGCGGATCGCCGTCGGCGCGGTGTAGAACACCGTCACCTTGTGGTCCTGGATCATCTTCCAGAAGCGCCCGGCGTCCGGGTACGTCGGCACGCCCTCGAACACGATCTCGGTGCCGCCGAGCGCCAGCGGGCCGTAGGTGATGTAGGTGTGGCCGGTGACCCAGCCGATGTCGGCGGTGCACCAGAAGATGTCGTTGTCCTTCAGGTCGAAGGTCCACTTGGTGGTCAGCGCCGCATGCAGCAGGTAGCCGCCGGTGGAGTGCTGCACGCCCTTGGGCTTGCCGGTGGAGCCG
>CAYZGL010000318.1:0-3114 GCA_964477985.1 uncultured Rubrivivax sp.
CGATCACCTCGAGCGCCTTGTTCATCATCGTCGCCGAATCGACCGAGATCTTGCGCCCCATCACCCAGTTGGGGTGGGCACAGGCTTCGTCGGGCGTGACCGCGCCCAGCGCGGCCGGGTCGCGCGTGCGAAACGGCCCGCCCGAAGCGGTGAGCACGATGTGGTCGATGGTGTGCGGCCACTGCTCGCGCTGCTGCGGCAGGCACTGGAAGATCGCCGAGTGCTCGCTGTCGATCGGCAGCAGCGTCGCCCCGCCCTCCTTCACCGCGCGCATGAACAAGGCGCCGCCGACCACCAGCGCTTCCTTGTTGGCCAGCAGCAGCCGCTTGCCGGCACGCGCCGCGGCCAGGCACGGCGCCAGCCCGGCGGCGCCGACGATGGCCGCCATCACGCTGTCGACCTGCGGGTCGCTGGCCAGGTCGCACAGCGCCTGCGCGCCGGCCAGCACCTGCGTGGCCACGCCCTGCGCGCGCAGCGTGTCGCGCACGGTGCGCGCACGCGCCTCGTCCGGCACCACCGCCCAGCGCGGCCGCCAGCGCACGCACTGCGCGGCCAGCTCGTCGACGCGCTGCTGCGCGCTCAGCCCCAGCACCTCGAAGCGCTCGGGGTGGCGCGACACCACGTCCAGCGTGCTGGTGCCGATCGACCCGGTGGAGCCGAGGATGACCAGCCGTTGCCGCATCGTCATGGCCAGCCCTTCACCAGGCCAGCAGCGCCAGCGCCAGCGGGAACACCGGCAGCAGCGCATCCACGCGATCGAGCACGCCGCCGTGGCCGGGCAGCAGCCGGCTCGAGTCCTTGGCACCGGCCGCGCGCTTGACCAGCGATTCCATCAGGTCGCCGACCACGCTCATGCCGGCCAGGAACGCCAGCGCCGCGAGGCCGCCGAGCAGGCCCCACTGCTCGAGCAGCCGCCCGTACAGGCTGAGGCTGTCGGTGGCCACGCGCGATTCCATCGCACGCCACACCAGCGTCAGCACGAACACGCCGGCCATGCCGCTGTACACGCCCTCCCAGCTCTTGCCCGGGCTGATGCCCGGCGCGAGCTTGCGCTTGCCGAAACGGCGGCCGCCGAAATAGGCCGCGATGTCGGCCGCCCACACCAGGCAGAAGACCGACAGGATGAAGTTGATGCCGATGCTGCGCGCATGGCTCATCGCCAGCCAGGCAGCCCACAGCGCCACCAGGCCCAACGCCAGGCGCGCCAGGCGCGGCAGCCGCGGCCACAGCGACGGGCCGCCGCGCAGCGCCAGTGCGCCGCCGGCCACCCACACGGTCGCCGCCAGCCACCAGGCTTGCGCCGGCGGCCGCTGCGGCCAGCCCGCCCACAGCGCGGCGGCGCAGGCCAATGCCAGGCCGCCGCCCATCGCCAGCGCGGGCACCATGCCGGCCTGGTTGAGCCGGCCCCATTCCCAGCCGGCCGCGGCGATCAGCGCCAGCGTCAGCAGGTAGAACGGCCACGGCTGCGGCGCGAACAGCGCCGGCACCAGCAAGCCCAGCAGCACGATCGCGGTGAGGATGCGCTGGCCGAGCATCTAGTGGCCCTGCGGCAGCGGGTCTTCCTTCGGCACGCCGCCATAGCGCCGGTCGCGCTGCCGGTACGCCCGGATCGCCGCGTCGACGTCGGCCTCGCCGAAATCCGGCCACAGGCGCTCCGTGAAGAAGAACTCCGAGTACGCCGACTGCCACAGCATGAAGTTGCTGATGCGCATCTCGCCGCCGGTGCGGATGAACAGGTCCGGGTCGGGCGCGAAGCTCAGCGCCATGTAGCGCGACAGCGCCGCCTCGTCCAGCGCCTCGGGCGGCACGCGGTCGAGCATCGCGCGGCGGCAGGCCTGCACCACGTCCCAGCGCCCGCCATAGTTGAAGCACACCGACAGGTTGATGCGGGTGTTGTGCGCGGTGCTGCGCTCGGCATGTTCCCAGGCCTCGCGCAGCTTGTTCGACACCTTGGAGCGGTCGCCGACGATGCGCACGCGCACGCCGTCGCGCGCCATCTTGGCCAGGTACTTCGACACCGCCACCAGCACCAGGCTCATCAGCCCGGAGACCTCGTCGGACGGGCGCTTCCAGTTCTCCGACGAGAACGCGAACACCGTCAGCCAGTCGACCCCGCGGTCGGCGAAGGCATTGACCACGCGCACCAGCGCATCGACGCCCTGCTTGTGGCCGTACACGCGCGGCATGTAGCGCTTGCGCGCCCAGCGGCCGTTGCCGTCCATGACCACCGCCACATGGCGCGGCACGGTCGGGTCCAGCAGGCGATCGGGCGGGTTCACGCGCGTTCAGACCGCCAGGACGTCGGCTTCCTTGGCGTGCACCAGGCGGTCGATCTCGGCGATGGTGCGGTCGGTGAGCTTTTGCACATCGTCCTGCGCGCGGCGCTCGTCGTCCTCGGCCACCTGCTTGTCCTTCAGCAGCTTCTTCAGCTGCTCGTTGGCCTCGCGGCGCAGGTTGCGCACCGCGACCTTGGACTCCTCGCCGGTATGGCGCACCACCTTGGTCAGCTCCCGGCGGCGCTCCTCGGTCAGCGCCGGCATCGGCACGCGCAGCAGGTCGCCCTGCGCTGCCGGGTTCAGGCCCAGATCGGATTCGCGGATCGCCTTTTCGATCTTCGCGCCCATGCCCTTCTCCCAGGGCTGCACGCCGATGGTGCGCGCATCGAGCAGCGTCAGGTTGGCGACCTGGCTGAGCGGCAGCATCGAGCCGTAGTAGTCGACATGCACCTGGTCGAGCAGCCCCGGGTGCGCGCGGCCGGTGCGCACCTTCTGCAACTCACCCTTCAACGAATCGATCGTGCGCGCCATCTTGTGCTCGGCCGTTTGCTTGATGTCTGCAATGCTCATCACACTCACCCTGCGTTGGATCAGACGTGCACCAGCGTGCCTTCGTCCTCGCCCTGCACGACACGCTTCAACGCGCCGGGCTTGAAGATGCTGAACACCTTGATCGGCAGCTTCTGGTCGCGGCACAGCGCGAACGCGGTCGCGTCCATCACCTGCAGGTTCATGGCGATGACCTTGTCGAAGCTGATCGCCGCATAGCGCGTGGCGCTGGCGTCCTTGTTCGGGTCGGCGCTGTACACGCCGTCGACCTTGGTCGCCTTGAGCACCA
>CAYZGL010000319.1:0-3085 GCA_964477985.1 uncultured Rubrivivax sp.
TTGCCGCGGCGCTCGCGGTGTTCGCATCGAACACCCCCAATGCACCGAACTCGCGCCGGGCGGCGATCACGACAGCGGCCTTTCGTGGGCAGCCGCGATGCGCCGCAAGCAGCTCCCCGGGTCCTTGCAACCGAACACAAGCCGGTGCCGGGTGCTGCCTGGCCGCGCGCGATGTATGGTTTGTGGACAGTGCCGGCCAAGCGGCCTACAGTCGCGCGCTTTTGTCACCAAGTGCGGCGCCGATGAACCCACTGTGCGACCAGCGCATGCTTGAACTCGCGGCCAAGAGCATGTTCGACGCCTTCGCCGGCAGCGCGATGGGATCGCTGCTGGTCGATCGCCAGCACCGCATCGTCTGGATCAGCGACAGCTACAAGCAGTTCCTGCCGCGGTTGGGCTTCGACAGCGCCGATGACTTCGTCGGCAGGCGCGTCGACGAGGTGGTGCCCAACACCTTGATGACCCAGGTCATCGACACCGGCAAGCCGATCCTGGTGGACCTGCTGAGCAACCCGGCCGGTACCTTCCTCGTCAGCCGGCTGCCGCTGCGCGACGACAGCGGCGAGGTCATCGGCGCGCTCGGCATGGTGCTGCTCGATCGGCCCGAATCGACCCTGCAGCCGTTGATGAGCAAGTTCGCGCGCTTGCAGCGCGAACTCGACAGCGCACGCCAGCAACTGGCCGCGCAACGCCGGCCGCGGCATCGCATCGCCAGTTTCATCGGCTCGAGCGCTGCGGCGATGGAGGTCAAGCGCGTCGCGCGCCGCGTCGCGCAGACCGATTCCACCGTGCTGCTGCTGGGCGAGACCGGCACCGGCAAGGAACTGCTGGCGCACGGCATCCACGCCGCCAGCGCGCGCGCGGCGCGGCCCTTCGTGGCGGTCAACATCGCGGCGGTGCCCGAAAGTCTGCTCGAAGCCGAATTTTTCGGCGTCGCCCCGGGCGCCTACACCGGTGCCGAGCGCAAGGGGCGCGACGGCAAGTTCATGTGCGCGCACGGCGGCACGCTGCTGCTGGACGAGATCGGCGACATGCCGCTGGCGCTGCAAAGCAAGCTGCTGCGTGTGCTGCAGGAGCAGGAAGTCGAACCGCTGGGCAGCAACCAGGTGCAGCCCATCGACGTACGCGTGATCGCCGCCACCAGCCGCGACCTGGCGGCGATGGTGGCGGCGGGCAGCTTCCGCGCCGACCTGTACTACCGGCTCAACGTGCTGCCGATCCGGCTGCCGCCGCTGCGCGAGCGGCTGGACGACCTGGAAGCGCTGGTCGAGGCGCTGGCCGAAGACATCTCGCGGCGCAGCGGCCTGCCGCACAAGAGCCTGAACGCCGACGCACTCGAGCTGCTGGCGCGGCATGCCTGGCCGGGCAATATCCGCGAGCTGCGCAATGCGCTCGAGCAGGCCACGCTGATGACCGACGACGCCAGCCTGGGCGCCGCGCATTTCGCGCCGCTGCTGCGTGAGCCCGCGCACGCGGCGCCGCCGGGCGTACCGCCGGCCGAAGCCGCGGTGCCGTGCGCGCCGTCGACGGCACCCGACGCGGCACCCGACGCGGCCGGCACGCCGGCTTCACTGCCGCAGGCGGTGGCCGAGCTGCAGGCACGTTGCATCCATGACGCGCTGCAGCGCACCGGGGGCAACAAGCTGGCGGCGGCGCGGCTGCTGGGCATCTCGCGCGCCACGCTGTACCAGAAGCTGGCGGCGGCCGCAGCCTGCAAAGCGGACCCACACCGCGCCTGAGGCTGCGGCGGGCTGTGGTGGCCGCGCAGTGTCCGGTTTGTGGACAGGTGAATCGCATCGGACCATCGGTGTGTCCGGATCTTGGACGCGTCGCCGGGGGTTGCAGCCTGACAGTGCCTGCCGCGAAGCGGGCGCAGATCCCGGCAGCGCAGTGAGTTTGCCTTGCCGCTGGCGCGAGCGAGCGAACTTCGGCCGGCCTGGCACGCCCATTGCATTGCATGTGCCTGCGGCCACGACGGCGCCGCATGCCCATCGCCCGAAGGAGATAGCCACCGTGAGCCGAACGACCATTTCCTGGCTGGCCACCGCCGCGCTGGCCACCACGCTTGCGGCGCTGCCCTTCGACGCGTCGTCGGCGCAGAACGAGGTGAAGATCGCATTGATCGCCAGCAAGACCGGCCCGCTCGAGGCCTACGCCAAGCAGACCATCGTCGGCTTCAACCTCGGCCTCGAGTACGCCACCGGCGGCACCATGACCGTCAACGGCAAGAAGCTGGTGGTGATCGAAAAGGACGACCAGGGCAAGCCCGACGTCGGCAAGACGCTGCTGGCGCAGGCCTACGCCGACGACAAGGCCGACATCGCCGTCGGCCCCACCGCCAGCCCGGTGGCGCTGGCCATGCTGCCGGTGGCCGAGGAGTACAAGAAGATCCTGCTGGTGGAGCCGGCCGTGGCCGATTCGATCACCGGCGACAAGTGGAACAAGTACATCTTCCGCACCGGGCGCAACTCGAGCCAGGACGCGATCGGCAACGCCGTGGCGCTGGACGCGGTGGGCACCAGCATCGCCACGCTGGCCAACGACAACGCCTTCGGCCGCGACGGTGTCAAGGCCTTCAAGGACGCGCTGAAGAAGGCCAAGATCGTGCACGAGGAGTACCTGCCGCTGGGCACCACCGACTTCACGCCCGGCCTGCAGCGCATCGTCGACAAGCTGAAGGACCAGCCCGGGCGCAAGGTGATCTCGGTCACCTGGTCGGGCGCGCCCGCGCCGTTCGGCAAGATCGCCGACCTGGACCTGAAAAAGCGCTACGGCATCGAGATGGCCACCGGCGGCAACATCCTGCCGGCCATGGTCGCGTTCAAGCAGTTCCCCGGCATGGAAGGCGCGCTGTACTACTACTTCGGCATCCCGCAAAACCCGGTCAACGAATGGCTGGTGGCGCGCCACTACAAGGAGTTCAAGGCACCGCCCGACTTCTTCACCGCCGGCGGCATGGCCGCGGGCATCGCGGTGGTCGAGGCGCTGAAGAAGACCGGCGCCGACACCGCTACCGCCAAGCTGATCGCGGCGATGGAAGGCATGAGCTTCGAGACGCCCAAGGGCAAGATGACCTTCCGCAAGG
>CAYZGL010000320.1:0-3020 GCA_964477985.1 uncultured Rubrivivax sp.
ACCATGCCGTACTTCAGGTTGTGGCGGCGCAGCGCATGCACCACGGTGGCGGCGCGGATGGCGCCGGTGGCGCCCAGCGGGTGGCCCAGCGCGATCGCGCCGCCCATTGGGTTGACCTTGGCGGGGTCCAGCTTCAGCGTGTCGAGCACCGCCAGCGACTGCGCGGCGAAGGCCTCGTTGAGCTCGATCCAGTCGAGCGCGTCCTGCGGCAAACCGGCCAGCTTCAGCGCCGCGGGGATGGCCTCGATCGGGCCGATGCCCATGATCTTCGGGTCGACGCCGCGCGCGGCGAAGCTGACGAAGCGCGCCAGCGGCTTCAGCTCGTATTGTTTGATGGCGCGCTCGCTGGCCAGGAGCAGCGCGCCGGCACCGTCGCTGGTCTGCGAACTGTTGCCGGCGGTGACACTGCCCTTGGCGGCAAACACCGGCCGCAGCTTCGCCAGGCCTGCAGCCGAGGTGTCGGCGCGCGGGCCTTCGTCGATGTTCACGGTGCGCGTCTTCAGCGTGGTCTCACCCGTGGCGAGATTCGGCAGCCGGTCGATCACTTCCACCGGCGTCATCTCGTCGCCGAACTCGCCGGCGGCGATGGCCTGCAACGCGCGCTGGTGCGACTGCAGCGCGAACGCATCCTGCGCCTCGCGGCTGACCTTCCACTGCAACGCCACCTTCTCGGCCGTCATGCCCATGCCATAGGCGATGCCGAGGTTCTCGTCGCGCGTCAGCACTTCGGGGTTGAACGAGGGTTTGTTGCCGCCCATCGGCACCATGCTCATGCTCTCGGTGCCGCCGGCCAGCATCACCTCGGCCTCGCCGACGCGGATGCGGTCGGCCGCCATCTGCAGCGCGCTCAGGCCCGAGGCGCAGAAGCGGTTCACCGTGACCCCGGCCACCGAATGCGGCAGCCCGGCCAGCACCGCGGCAGCGCGCGCCACGTTGATGCCCTGTTCGGCCTCGGGGAAGGAGCAGCCGATCACCGCGTCCTCGATCGCTTTCGGATCGAGGCCTGGGACCTGCGTCAGCGCATGGCGGATCGCGGCGATCAGCAGATCGTCGGGCCGCGTGTTGCGGAAGCAGCCGCGCCCGGACCGGCCGATCGGCGTGCGTGTGGCGGCGACGATGTAGGCGTCTTGAACTTGCTTGCTCATGTCTGGCTCTCCGATCAATTCCGCACCGGCTTGCCGGTTTGCATCATCCCCATGATGCGTTCCTGGGTCTTCGGGTGTTCGAGCAGCGCGCAGAAGTGCTTGCGCTCCAGCGCCATCAGGTATTCCTCGTTGACCAGCGAGCCGGCGTCGACGTCGCCGCCGCAGACCACGTCGGCGATCAGGCCGGCGATGTGGAAGTCGTGCGCGCTGATGAAGCCGCCGTCGCGCATGTTGACCAGCTGGCCCTTGATGGTCGAGGCCGCCGAGCGCCCGGCCACCGCGAACAGCCTGCGCTGCGGCGGGCGCCAGCCGGTCTCGGCCATCGCCTTGGCTTGGGCGATGGCGACATGCAGCAACTCGTCCTTGTGCGGCACGACGATGTCGTCGTCGAGCACGTAACCCAGCTTGCGCGACTCGAGCGCGCTGGTGCCCACCTTGGCCATCGCCGCCGCCGTGAAGCCTTCGCGGATGAAGGCGAAGGGCTCGAGGTTGGCGCCGCCGGCCGCCGCCATCTCGGCGGCGCGGCGCGCGATATAGGCCAGCCCGCCGCCGCCGGGGATCAGGCCCACGCCCACTTCCACCAGGCCGAAGTAGGCTTCCATCGCCACCACCCGCTTGGCGCAATGCAGCGCGAGTTCACAGCCGCCGCCCAGCGCCATGCCGCGCACCGCGGCCACCGTCGGCACGTTGGCGTAGCGGATCGCCAGCATCGCGTCCTGCAGCTTCTTCTCTTCGACCGCGATGGCCTTGGCGCCGCCCTTCATGAAGGTGGGCAGCATCGCCTGCAGGTCGGCGCCGTAGCTGAAGGGGTCGTCGCCCGACCAGATCACCAGGCCCTGGTAGTCGGCCTCGGCCAGCGCGATGCCCTTCAGGAGACCCTCGATCACGCCCGGGCCGATGGCATGCACCTTGGTCTTGATGCTGGCGATCAGCACCTCGTCGTCCAGCGTCCACAGCCGCATCGAGTCGTCCTCGTGCAGCGTCTTGCCCGCCGTGGCCGCATCGGCCGCGCCGCCGCCGTCGACGTTCTCGCGCAAGGGCTGGCGGCGGTACACCGGCAGGCTCGACAGCGGCAGATACTTCTTGTGCGTCGGGCTCCACGAGCCTGCGGCCGTGTGCACGCCCTGGTCGGCCACCGGGGCCTCGAACACCCAGTCGGGCAGCGGCGTCTTGCACAGGGCCTTGCCGGCGTCGATGTCGGCCTTGACCCACTGCGCCACCTGCTTCCAGCCGGCCTGCTGCCACAGCTCGAACGGGCCTTGCTTGACGCCGAAGCCCCAGCGCATCGCGAAATCGACATCCCGCGCGTTGTCGGCGATGGTGTCCAGGTGCACGGCCGCGTAGTGAAAGCTGTTGCGCAGCAGCGCCCACAGGAATTGCGCTTGCGGGTTGCTCGACTCGCGCAGCAGCTTCAGCCGCTCGGGCGCGGGCTTCTTCAGCATGCGCTCGACGATGGCGTCGGCCTTGCCCCCGGCCGGCACGTAGCCGCCACTGCCGCCATTTGCAGCAGCGTCGAAGCGCTGGATCTCCTTGCCCACCTTCTTGTAAAAGCCGGCACCGGTTTTCTGGCCGAGGGCGCCGGCGGCAAGCAGCGCACTCAGGTCGGCCGGCGTGGCGAAGCTGGCGTAGAAGGGGTCGGTGTCGGCCGACAGCGTGTCCTGCAGCGTCTTGATGACGTGCGCCATCGTGTCCAGCCCCACCACGTCGGCGGTTCGGAAGGTGCCGCTGGACGCACGCCCGAGCTTCTTGCCGGTGAGATCGTCGACCACGTCGTAGGACAGGCCCGCCTTCTTCGCTTCCAGCATCGTCGCCAGCAGCCCGGCGATGCCGACGCGGTTGGCGATGAAGTTGGGCGTGTCCTTGGCGCGCACCACG
>CAYZGL010000321.1:0-1133 GCA_964477985.1 uncultured Rubrivivax sp.
AGCATGAGCACCATCGCCCAGACCCTGGCGCAGATCAAGGCCCAACTCACCGGCCCCGGCGCCCCCTTCGAACTCACCGACGTCGACGTCGGCGGCGGGCGGCGCTTGGCCGCCTACCGCAACGCGCGCGAGACCATCCCCGACATGATCAACGCCGCGCGCGTGCACGGCGACAAGACCTACATCGTCTACGAGGGCGACACCTGGTCGTTCGACCGCCTGTTCGCCGCGGCCGATTCGCTGGCCTGGGCGCTGCGCGAGCAGTTCGGCGTGCAGCCCGGCGACCGCGTCGCCATCGCGATGCGCAACCGCCCCGAATGGGCGGTGGCCTTCATCGGCGCCGCACTGGCCGGTGCGGTGCCGGCGCCGATCAACAGCTTCGGCCTGCAAGCCGAGCTGAGTGCGGCGCTGGCCGACGTGCAGCCCAAGGTGCTGCTGGCCGACGCCGACCGCGTCAAGCGCATCGGCGCCAAGCTCGCCGAGCTCGCCCCCGCCACCATCCTGTGCGACGCCGAGCCCGCCGCCGGCTCAGGCCTGCATTCGCTGTCGGCGCTGCTGGCCACCCAGCGCGACGGCCCGCCGCCGGTGCAGCTCGGCCCCAACGACCCCGGGCTGCTGCTGTTCACCTCGGGCTCCACCTCGCGCGCCAAGGCCGTGCTGTCGACGCAGCGCGCGGTGTGCCAGGCGCTGTACAACATCGAATTCATCGCCGCGCTGTCGGCGATCTCCTCGCCCGGCGTGGTGGCCGAGCTGCTCAGGCGCGGCGATGCGCCGACGATCCTGACCGCGGTGCCGCTGTTCCATGTCAGCGGGCTGCATGCGCAGTTGCTGAGCGCGCTGGTCAACGGCCGCCGCCTGGTGTTCGTGCACAAATGGGACCCGGCGCGCGCGATCGAGATGATCCGCGACCAGCGCGTCACCGCCTTCCAGGCCGCACCGTCGATGATCATGCAGGTGCTCGAGCACCCGCAGTTCGACTTCGACGAGATGCGCAAGCGCCTGTCGGCGATGGGCTTCGGCGGCTCGGGGCTGCCGCAGCGGCTGATCGACGAGGTGCTGCAGCGCTTCGGCCCGTCGATGTCGGGCATCGGCTTCGGCCTGACCGAAAGCAACGGCGTCGGCTCGGCGATCTC
>CAYZGL010000321.1:1233-2999 GCA_964477985.1 uncultured Rubrivivax sp.
AGGACGGCTACCTGTTCGTGGTCGACCGGCTGAAGGACGTGATCAACCGCGCCGGCGAGAAGATCGCCGCCGCCGAAGTCGAGTCCTGCCTGCTGCAGCACGAGGATCTGGCCGAGGCCGCGGTGCTGGGCATCCCCGACGCGAAGACCGGCGAGGCGGTGGTCGCGGTGGTGGCAGCGCACGAGGGGCGCGCACCCGAGCCCGAGGCGCTGCGCAAGTTCGTCACCTCGCGGCTGGCGTCTTACAAGGTGCCCACGCGCATCGTCGTGGCCGAGAAACTGCCGCGCAACCCGACCGGCAAGCTGCTGAAGGCCGACATTCGCAAGCAGTGGTTCCCCGAGGCCTGAGGCGCGCGCCGGCCAGCGGCCTGCCGCGGGCGGTGCGGTCGCCGGCACGTGTCGATGTCGTGTGACGACGCAAGGTGGCAGCCATGGACAGTGAAGTCAGCACCCGCCTGCGCATCGAGGTGTCGGCTGCGCGCGCCTGGCAGCTGCTGCGCAATCTCGAGCTGGCCGACCGCTACGTGCCCGGCGTCGAAGCCTGCACCCTCACCAGCAGCCAGCACGAAGGCATCGGCGCCAGCCGGCGCATCGAACAGCGCAAGCGAGCGCCGATGCAGGAGACCGTGGTCGAGTGGGTCGACGGCGAGGGCTTCACGCTCGAGTTGCACGAGCCGGGCAGCGAGCAAGCGCCGATGCCGTTCTTGCAGGCGCGCTTTCGCTATAGCATCACGGCCGCCGGGCCGCGCGCGGTGAACGCCGAGCTGAGCATGAGCTACTCGCTGCGCGGCGGCGCGCTGGGCAAGGCGGCCGACGCCTTGGTGATGCGCGCGGCGATGCGCAAGCAGGTCGAGGCGGTCGCGGCGGCGATGAAGACTTTCTACGAAGAAGCGAAGGATTGAACTGCATGCATGCTCTGACACGTCGTACCGCCCGCGCCGCCAGCGTCGCCCTGGCCCTGCTGCTGGGGCTGGGTGCGCAGGCCCAGCCCGCTGCGATTGACCCGCTGCGCCAGGCCGATGCCGCGGCCATCGCCGCGGCACGCGGCGCGGTGGCACGCGAGAACCCGCAGCTGATGAAGGCGATCACGCGCGGCGGCTCGTTCAGCGGCGAATCGTTTTCGCAGGCCATCGCCAACAACATGTACAGCCGCAGCGACGCCGCCGCCATCGCCGACGCGCGCGCCAAGCTGAAGGTCGAGCCGCAAGGGCCGCGCAGCTGGCTGCTGCGACTGCCCTTCGTCAACATCGCGGTGTTCGAGACCGACGCCGGGCTGGTGCTGATCGACAGCGGCTACGCGCCGGCCGGCCCGGCGCTGCGCGACGCGTTGAAGGCGCTCAGCGACAAGCCGGTGCACACCATCGTGCACACCCACTACCACGCCGACCACGCCTGGGGCGCGTGGGCGTTGATGGACATGGGCCCGGGCGGTGCGGCGCCGCGCATCGTCACCACCGAAGAGTTCATCGACCAGATGGGCATGGACCTGCGCAGCCACGGCCTGGTGCAGCGCAACAACCAGCAGCGCGTGGTGCCGCTGACCTGGGACGACGTGATCCGCCCGACGTTGACTTTCCACCGCCGCATCACGCTGGCCATCGGCGGCGAGGACTTCGTGCTGACGCACGCGCGCGGCGAGACCGAAGACCAGCTGTGGGCCTGGCTGCCGTCGCGCCGCATCGTCGTCAGCGCCGACTACCTGCAGGACTTCCTGCCCAACGCCGGCAACGGCAAGCGGCGCCAGCGCTTCGTCGAGGACTGGGCGCA
>CAYZGL010000322.1:0-2993 GCA_964477985.1 uncultured Rubrivivax sp.
GCGGAGCAAGCGCAGGGTGCACGGCGATGCGGAGCGCGGCGATGCGGAGCGCTCTGCGCCGGCGCTCCCGCCGGGCGCGCGACCGGCGGAGGCGCTGCGGGATCCGGGTTTTCCATGAGCCTACGAGTACACAATAGTGTATACAGTCAGCCCAGGTCGCCGCGGGTTCGGGGCGGTCTGCCGCGGCACCACCGGCGCCGCGGCAGCGCCCCGTGACAGCGACCATCCCGCCTCGCAGTGCCCGCCGTGGCGAGGGGATGCTGCGGTCGCGGCGTGCGCATGGTGCCGCCGCCGTGGCCGATGACCGGGGTGCCTGCGCATGCAAGCCTATCTGCTCGACTGGGCCAACCTGCTGCTGCGCTGGAGCCATGTCATCACGGCGATCGCCTGGATCGGCTCGTCGTTCTACTTCGTGCTGCTCGACAGCAGCCTGACCAAGCCCGAGAGCGACGACCTGAAGGCCAAGGGCGTCGACGGCGAGCTGTGGGCCGTGCACGGCGGCGGCTTCTACCACGCGCAGAAGTACCTGGTGGCGCCGCGCTGGCGGCCGCTGCCCGAGAACCTGCACTGGTCGTACTGGGAAAGCTACTCGACCTGGCTCACCGGGTTCGCGCTGTTTACGGTGCTGTACCTGTTCAACGCCTCGGCCTTCCTGGTCGACAAGAGCGTGCACGACTGGTCGGGCGGCGCCGCGGTCGCCGCCAGCCTGGGCTTCCTGGTCGCGTTCTGGGTCATCTACGACCTCATCTGCCGCCTCTTCGGCCAGCGCCGCAACGGCGACCTGATCGTCGGCATCGGCGTCTTCCTGTTCGTGATCGCGGCGTCGTGGCTGGCGTGCCAGCTGTTCGCCGGGCGCGCCGCCTTCCTGCTCGTCGGCGCGATGCTGGCCACGACGATGAGCGCCAACGTGTTCTTCTGGATCATCCCCGGGCAGCGCAAGGTGGTGGCGCAACTGCGCGCCGGCCAGACGCCCGAGGCGATCCACGGCCAGCGCGGCAAGCAGCGCAGCGTGCACAACACCTACTTCACGCTGCCGGTGATCGTCGCCATGCTGTCCAACCACTACGGCTGGCTGTACCAGGGGCCGCACAACTGGATCGTGCTGGTGCTGCTGATGCTGGCCGGCGCGCTCATCCGCCACAGTTTCGTCGCCCGCCACAAGGCGCACGTGCAGGGCCGGCGCACGCCCTGGGAATACGCCGTGGTGGGCACGCTCACCATCGTCGCGCTGGCGGCCTGGCTGGCGCCCAGGCCGCCGAGCGCCGAGCAGCTCGCCGCGGCCCGGGCCGCCGAGGCCCGGCCCGCCACCTACGCCGCGGTGCGCGCCATCGTCGACGAGCGCTGCGTGATGTGCCACAACGCGCAGCTGCAGCAGAAGAACGTCGACCTGCACGACGCCGCGGGCCTGAAGAAGAACGCGCAGAACGTGTATCAGCAGGCCGCGGTGCTCAAGCTCATGCCGCTGAACAACGCCACCCAGATCACCGAGGCCGAACGCAACACGATCAAGCGCTGGTTCGACGCCGGCGCGCCGGTGCAGTGAATACGCGCGTCGCTCGCCGTGGCCCGTGCACCCGAGCCGCGTCGCGCGCCGGCGATGTCGCTGCGCCGCGCCGGGTCAGGGGTCGCGCTGCCACCACTCGCCGCGCAGTTCCTGCTGCATCCAGGCGATGAAGCCGCTCACCTTGCGCGGCACCAGCCGCGGCGACGGAAAGACCGCGTGCACCTCCTGCGACGGCAGCGCATAGGCCTCGAGCTGCGGCACGACCCGGCCGCCGGCCAGCGACTCGCGCGCCACGTAGCGCGGCAGCACGGCCAGACCGTAGCCGGCCTCGCAGGCCGCGAGCACCGTGCTCAGGCTGTTGGAGCGCAGCGGTCCGCGCACCGGCACCGATTCCTCCGCGCCCGCCGGGCCGTGGAAGTGCCAGCGCGCGTCGCCCTGCACGCTGCTGTAGACGAGGCAGTCGTGCGCGGCGAGGTCGGCCGGCACGCGCGGCGAGCCGCGCCGTTCGAGATAGCCGGGCGCGGCCACCGCCAGCCAGGGGTTCATGCCGAGGTAGCTCGCGCCGAGCGTGGAGTCGGCCAGGCGCCCGATGCGCACCGCCAGGTCCACGCCCTGCTCGACGAGGTTGACGTAGCGGTCGTCCAGCCCGAGGTCGATCTGCAGCGCCGGCTGCTCGCGCATGTAGCGCAGCACGAGCGGCGCCAGCACGCGCCGGCCGAACGCCACCGAGGTGCCGATGCGCAGCGTGCCGGCCTGGGCGCGGTGCGCGAGCGCGGCCAGGTTCTCGGCCTCGTCGACGTCGCGCGTGATCGCCTTGCAGCGCTCGTGGTACAGCAGCCCGACTCCGGTCGGCGTGACGCCGCGCGTGCTGCGGTGCAGGAGCCGCGCGCCGAGCCGGCGCTCGGCCTCGGCGACGGCCTTGGTGGCGGTCGGCTGCGTGAGGCCCAGCTCGGCCGCCGCCTTGCTGAAGCTGCCGGTCTCGACGACGCGCACGAACACCCGCATGCTCGTGAGGCGATCCATGCGTGCAATGTAAGCACAAAGCGCCGCGCCATTCCACGCCGGAATAGGAGATATCCGAACCCTGGCATTCCGTTCGCGCGGCGCGGCAGCCACCATTGCGGCCATCCGACGAAGGAGCAAGGCATGGCGAAGATGAAGGCCGCGATGGCCGCGGTGCTGGTGATGGAACGCGAAGGCGTGACGCAGGCCTTCGGCGTGCCGGGCGCCGCGATCAACCCCTTCTACGCCCAGATGAAGGAGCGCGGCACGATCGGCCACGTGCTGGCGCGCCACGTCGAGGCCGCCTCGCACATGGCCGAGGGCTACACGCGCGCCGTGGCCGGCCACATCGGCGTGTGCATCGGCACCTCGGGGCCGGCGGGCACCGACATGATCACCGGGCTGTACTCGGCCAGCGCCGACTCCATCCCCATCCTGTGCATCACCGGCCAGGCGCCGCGCGCGCGGCTGCACAAGGAAGACTTCC
>CAYZGL010000323.1:0-2992 GCA_964477985.1 uncultured Rubrivivax sp.
GTGGCCGCCGCCTGCTTCAGCGCCTGCTTGCGCTGGTGCAGGTCCTCGAGCAGCACCGGCGTGGTGACGGTCGGTTCGCCGCCGGCGCGCGCCACGGTGCCGTCGACGCGCCGGCGAATGCCCTGCTGTGCCTGGTCGATCGCGTCGGCCAGGCCCGGCGACATCGGCTGGCGCGCGCGGCGGGTGTCGGCAAAGGCCGGCAACTGGCGGTCGACCAGCCGGTTCAGCCGCACCAGCACGGCTTCGGCGTGTTCGCCGCTGCGCGCCAGCGGCGCGGTGCGCGTCATCAGCCGGGTTTCCTCGCCGATGCCGCGCCAATCGGCGTCGCCCGATGCGCCAGGCGCTCTCGGCCAGTCGCCACCCGCGGCCATGGTGGCGGGGTCCGCACCCGGCACGGTATCGCCGCCGCGGCCCGAGCCGGTGCCGCCGCCATGGGCCGAAGCGCCGGCCGCTGCCGCACTGCGCGCCCCGGGCCCGGTGCTCGCCGCGCCGGGGCCCGAAGCAGCGCCACCGTGCAGCGCCCCGGGCTGCGTGGGCACGCTGCGCGCGCGCCGGATGTACGGGTGAAGATCGACATCGGGCAGCACGCCGCGCTCGACCAGCCAGCGGTTGGTCTCGTGGTAGCCCTCCTCGACCAGCGCCGCCAGTTCCTCGTGCAGGTTCGGCTGCAATTCGCGCCAGCTGTCCAGGCTGCAGCCGGCCGTGCGCCAGGCGTCGACGACGATGCGTGCCAGCACGTGCGCGCGCAGCATGTCCTGCGCGTCGAGCTCTTCGCGCCGCTCCAGCGAGGCCATGCGCGCACGCAGGTCGGTGAACTCCGAGGCCGCCTGGTCCATCATCGCCAGCGCCAGGCGAGAGGTCAGGATCTCGCGCTCGATGGTGTCCTCGTCGACCAGCGACAGCGCGCCGCGGCCGCTGCCGGGCGGCGGCAGATCGCTGGCGCGCTGCACCGACACCCCTTGCAGCAGCGCGTTGCGCAGGCTGCCCACCATGCTTCTGTGCCAGTGGGCGGCGCCCTGCTTCAGCTCGAGCACCAGTTCGCGCCGGCGCATGAACCGCGCATGCTCGCAGGGCTTGTCCAGCAGCTGGCTGGCGGCCGCGGCCAGCGAATTGACCATCGCCGGCAGGCCCTTGACCAGCTGCTCGGCATAGACGCGCCGCGCCTGTTCGGCGGTGCCGCCTCGATCTGCGCTGTGAGCCATGAGAGGGGGGTGGAAGCCTGCTGCCCGGCGGGGCGGACCACTCTACACCACGGCCCCGCTGTTGGGATCGTTCGGGTCGATCTCCTTGGCCGTGGCCTTGACCAGGTCCTCGCGCTTGACGCCCAGCCACATCGCAATGGCCGCGGCGACGAACACCGACGAGTAGATGCCGAACAGGATGCCCACCGTCAGCGCCAGCGCGAAGTAGTGCAGCGTGGGCCCGCCGAACAGCAGCATCGACAGCACCATCATCTGCGTCGAGCCGTGCGTGATGATGGTGCGGCTGATGGTGCTGGTGATGGCGTGGTCGATGACCTCGTGCGTATTCAACTTGCGCCGGCGGCGGAAGGTCTCGCGGATGCGGTCGAAGATGACCACCGATTCGTTCACCGAATAACCCAGCACCGCCAGCACCGCGGCCAGCACCGCCAGCGAGAACTCCCACTGGAAGAAGGCGAAGAAGCCCAGGATGATGACCACGTCGTGCAGGTTGGCGACGATCGCCGCGACCGCGAACTTCCACTCGAAGCGCAGCGCCAGGTAGATCATGATGCCGACGATGACGAAGGCCAGCGCCTTGGCGCCGTCGACCGCCAGCTCCTTGCCCACCTGCGGGCCGACGAACTCGCTGCGCTGCAGCGCCAGCGGCTCGGCGCCGCTGGCGGCGCACACCTGCTTGCTGATCGCCTCGCCCCTGTCGCTCACGCTCTGATGGGCCTGCACCGCGCCGGCCTCGGCGCGGCACAGCGTGTCGAACACGCGGCCGACCAGTTCGCGCTGGTTGACGCCTTCGCGCAGCGGCACGCGGATCAGCACGTCGCGCGCACTGCCGAAGGTCTGCACCTGCACGTCGCCGAGTTGCATGGTCTCGACCGTGGCGCGCACCTTGGAGATGTCCGCCGGCTGCGCATAGGCCACTTCGATCACCGTGCCGCCGGTGAACTCGATCGACAGGTGCAGCCCGCGCGTGACCAGGAAGAACACCGCGGCCAGGAAGGTGACGAACGAGACAACGTTGAACACCAGCGCATGCCGCATGAACGGGATGTCGCGGTGGATGCGGAAGAATTCCATCTGACTGCCTTGTCGCTTCAGCGATGGAATTCCCGCGAAGGCTCATGTGCGCGCAGCGCACGTGACGACTTCGGCAAAGATTCCATCGAATCTCGTGTTCGGGCCCGCGGCGATCAGGCCTTGGCCGTGGTGCTGTCGGTGTCGGGCTTCCACACCTGCCCGATCGACACCGACTTCAGCCGCTTGCGCCCGCCGTACCACAGGTTGACCAGCCCGCGCGAGAACATCACTGCCGAGAACATCGAGGTCAGGATGCCCAGACAGTGCACCACCGCGAAGCCGCGCACCGGCCCCGAACCGAAAGCCAGCAGCGCCACGCCGGCGATCAGCGTGGTGATGTTCGAGTCGAGGATGGTGCCCCAGGCGCGCTCGTAGCCGTGCAGGATCGCCATCTGCGGCGCCGCACCGGCGCGCAGCTCCTCGCGCACGCGCTCGTTGATCAGCACGTTGGCGTCGATCGCCATGCCCAGCGTCAGCGCGATGGCGGCGATGCCGGGCAGCGTCAACGTGGCCTGCAGCATCGACAGCACCGCCACCAGCAGCAGCAGGTTGAAGCCCAGCGCCAGCGTGGAGAACACGCCGAACAGCCCGTAGTACGCGCACATGAATGCGGCGATCGCCAGCATGCCGTACATCACGCTGTCGAAGCCCTTGGCGATGTTGTCGGCGCCCAGGCTGGGGCCGATGGTGCGCTCCTCGATGATCTCCATCGGCGC
>CAYZGL010000324.1:0-2954 GCA_964477985.1 uncultured Rubrivivax sp.
TGGCGCGATGCGCCGGCCGGCGATCACGACAGCGGCCTTTCGTGGGCAGCCGCAATGCGCCGGCAGCGGCTGCCCGAACCGAAGCCCTGGTGCGCGAGCGCGCTTCAGGCGCTCACCAGCCGCAGGTGCGTGATCTCCGACGGCGCGCCCAGCCGCTTGGGTGGGCCCCAATAGCCGGTGCCGCGGCTGGTGTAGACCCACATGTGCTGCCAGCGGTGCAGTCCGGCGGTGAATGGCTGCTGCAAACGCACGAACCACTTCCAGGGCAGGAACTGGCCGCCGTGCGTATGGCCCGACAGCTGCAGGTGAAAGCCCGAGCGCGCCGCCGCGCCGGCGCTGCGCGGCTGGTGCGCCAGCAGCACGCGCACCCGCGCGTGCGCCGGCGCGTCCGCGATCGCCGCTTGCGGGTCGCTGCGCTGCGTGGCGTCGAAGTTGTGCGCGCCGTAGTCGGTGACACCGGCCAGCGCCAGTGCCGCATCGCCGTGCTGCAGCAGCACGTGTTCGTTCATCAACACCCGCAGCCCCAGCCGGCGCAGCTCGTCCACCCAGGGCTGCGCGCCGCAGTAGTACTCGTGGTTGCCGGTGACGAAGAAGGTGCCGTGGCGCGACCGCAGCGCCGCCAGCGGCGCCACGTGCACCGCCAGGTGCTGCACCGAGCCGTCGACCAGGTCGCCGGTGATGGCCACCATGTCCGCCTGCAAGGCATTGGTGCGCGCCACCACCGCTTCGACATAGCCGCGCTTGATGGTCGGCCCGACGTGCAGGTCGCTGAGCTGCGCGATCGAAAAGCCGTGCAAGGCCTGCGGCAGCCCTTCGATCGGCACGTCCACGCGCACCACGCGCGCGGTGCGCCGTGCGTTCAGGTAACCCCACAGCGTGGCCAGCACGGCCAGCAGCGGCACCGCCAGCGCCGAGGCCGGTGCCAACCCGGCGGGCCACGACAGCCAGAAGGCCGCGACCCACACCGGCACGGCCAGCACGTCGCGCAGCAAGGTCAGCACGAACAGCGACGAGAACAAGCCCATCGCCAGCACACCACAGGCCGCCAGCCGGTCCGACAGCGGCTGGGTCCGGATGCGCCGGGCCAGCAACGACAAGGGCATCAGCAAGCACATCAGCCCCAGCAGCGCCGCCAGCAGCCACTGCAGCACAGGCGCAAAGGCCAACGCGGGAATCAGCCGCCAGCCGATATAGGCATGCAGCAGCACGAGCAGTATCAGGATCGAAGCCATGCGCACGACGACGGGGTACAGCAGCCACAGATGGGTGCGATGCGCAGCGCTTCAAGCGCGCGCTTCGAGCCGCCGCCTGCATCCACCGCCAGTTCGCAGTTCACGCACGCCGCAGCTGCCCCCGGGCGCCCGCCCCCCCCGGGGCGACCCGAGCGACGCGCAGCGCGTGGTTGTATGCGGCGGCCGCCGCAGTCAGACGATGCGCGAGCCGTGCCCGGCCCAGTACTTGTCGCGCAGCGGCTTCTTGTACAGCTTGCCGGTGGGCAGCCGCGGCAGCGCTTCCATGAAGTCCACGCTCTTCGGGCATTTCAGCTTGGCCAGGTGCGTCTGGCAGAAGGCGATCAGCTCGGCTTCGAGCGCGGGGCCGGGGCTCACGCCGGGCATCGGCTGCACCACCGCCTTGACCTCTTCGCCCATCTCCTCGTTGGGCACGCCGAACACGGCGGCATCGGCCACCTTGGGGTGCGTGATCAGCAGGTTCTCGCACTCCTGCGGGTAGATGTTGACGCCACCCGAGATGATCATGAAAGACGCGCGATCGGTGAGAAACAGGAAGCCGTCGTCGTCCACATATCCGACGTCGCCCACCGTGGTCATCGTGCCGTCTGCCGAACGCGAGGCCTGCGTGCGCTCGGGGTCGTTGAAATACTCGAACGGCGACGCGGTCTTGAACCAGATTTCACCCGGCGTGCCCTTGGGCGCAGGCTGCATGTGCTCGTCGAGAATGTGCAGGTCGCCGATCATCACCTTGCCCACCGTTCCCGGGTGCGCCAGCCACTGCGCGCTGTCGCAGGCGGTGAAACCCAGGCCCTCGGTGGCGCCGTAGTACTCGTGGATGATCGGGCCCCACCAGTCGATCATCTGCTGCTTGACCTGCACCGGGCACGGCGCGGCGGCGTGGATCGCGATCTGCAGCGTCGAGCGGTCATACCGGTTGCGCACTTGCTCGGGCAGCTTGAGCATGCGGCTGAACATGGTGGGCACCAGCTGGCTGTGCGTGACGCGGTACTGCGGGATCAGGCTCAGGTACTGCTCGGGGTCGAACTGCTCCGTCACGATCACGGTGCCGCCCTCGCACAGCGTCAGCGACACCGCCGCGTTGGGTGCCGAGTGGTACAGCGGCGCCGGCGACAGATAGACCATGTCCTCGCGGCAGTGCCACAGCTGGCGCAGGAAGTGGTACAGCGGCAGCGGCTCGGACGGCGGCGTGCGCGGCAGCGGGCGCAGGATGCCCTTGGGCCGCCCGGTCGTGCCCGACGAATACAGCATCGAGGTGCCCAGCCATTCGTCGGCGATCGGCGTGGCGGGATACGCGGCCACCGCGGCCGCATAGTCCTGCAGCGGCGGCTTCAAATCGGGCCCGCCGTCGACCACCAGGCACAGTTCGATCTTCGGGCACAGCTTCAGCGCTTCGGCCGCAACGGCGAGCTTGGCGCGCGAGGTGATCAGCAGCCTGGACTCGCTGTTGTTGATGATGTAGGCCAGCTCCGCGGCGGTGAGAAAGCTGTTGATGCAGGTGAAGTACAGCCCGGCGCGGTACCCGGCCGCACACGCCTCGAGGCAGCGGCTGTTGTTCTCCATGAAGATCGCATAGTGGTCCAGCCGCTGCAACTCGTGCGCGCGCAGCAAGTGCGCCAGGCGGTTGCTGCGCGCCTCGTAGTCGCGGTAGCTGACCGCCTCGCCGCTGCCGGCCATGACGAAGGCGGGCCGCTCGGGGTGCTG
>CAYZGL010000325.1:0-2945 GCA_964477985.1 uncultured Rubrivivax sp.
CGCCGGCCTCGACCGCCGGGCGCGTCAGCACGATGCGCTGCACCGCGCTGCGCTCGAGCGCGTCGACCGCGCAGGCCACCGCGAGAAAGGTCTTGCCGGTGCCGGCCGGGCCGATGCCGAAGCTGATGTCGTGGCCCAGGATGTTGCGCAGGTAGCGCAACTGGTTGGGCGAGCGCGCGGCCAGATCGGCGCGGCGCGTATGCAACACGATCGGTGCCGGATCGGGCGCCGCCCCGGGCGCGGCTTCGCTGGCGAGCCTCGCGCCTTGCGCCTGGTGCAGCGCGTGCTGCAGTGTTTGCGCGTCGATCGGCTGCGCCGCGGCGTCATACAGCCGTTGCAGCAGCGCACTCGCGGCGTGTACGGCGCCGCGTTCGCCGTCGATGCGAAAACGCTCGTGGCGGCGCGCGACGCGCACGCCCAGGCCGGATTCGATGCGCCGCAGGTGCTCGTCCAGCGGCCCGCACAGGTTGGCCAGGCGCACGTTGTCCACCGGCGTAAAGGCGTGTCGCAGGATCACGGGGCAGCGGCTGCGGCGCGACGCACCGCCAAAGCGGAACAAGCGCACATTGTCGCCGCAGCGCGGCGCTGCGGCGCTCCGGCAAAATCGCGCTCGCGATGCAACGCCGATCCCTGCCGCCGACCCGGCCCCGCTGGTGCGGCTCGCGGGCCGGCCGTACCGCGCCGCAGCCGCCGCGCGCTTGGCACCGGTGGTTCGGTGTGCTGCTGCTGTGGCTGTGCGCCGCTGCGGCCCATGCGCAAGCGCCCACGCTCGACATCGACACGGCCGAGGCGGTGCAGGCCGACACCGCGGCCTGGCCCGCGCTGCCCCGGGCCGCGGGCGTCGCGCTGCCCGACGAGTGGGCGCACAGTCGGCCCGGCAGCACCGGCCCGGTGTGGTACCGCGTGTCCTTCGACGCCGCGCCGCTGCAGGCCACGGGCGAGCTGCTCGCGCTGTACATCGAGCGCGCCTGCAGCAACGTCGAGGTCTGGCTGAACGGCCAGCGCGTGCACAGCGGCGGGCGCATGAGCGAGCCGGTCACGCGCAACTGCAACCATCCGCAACTGGCGGTGTTGCCGGCCGGCCTGCTCGAACCCGGCCCGAACACGCTGGAGCTGAAAGTGGCCGGCCATGCGCTGGGCGAGGTCGGTTCGCGGCACCGCGCCGGCGGCCTGTCGGCATTGCAGATCGGCACCCAGCCGGTGCTGGCGGCCAAGCAAGAGCGGCAGCTGGCGCTGCAGGTCACGGTGCCGCAGGCGCTGAGCGCGACGCTGCTGCTGATGGGCGGCTTCATGGTGGTGCTGGGCTCGACCAGCCGGCGCGAACACCACCTGGCCTATTTCGGCGTGCTGTCGGTGGCCTGGGCGCTGCTGGCGTCGCGCCTGTGGCTGCGCGACCCGCCCATCGACAACGCCGGCGTGGAGCTGCTGCTGGGCACGCTGCTGCCGCTGGCCGCCTGGGCCGGCGTGCAGTTCCTGCTGCGCTATGCGCGGCTGCGGTGGCGCTGGGTCGACCTCGCGCTGCCGCTGCAGTGCATGCTGATGCCCGCCAGCCTGTGGCTGGCCGCACCGCGGCAGCTGTATGCCACGGCCAGCGTGTGGTACATGCTGCTGACGCTGCAGCTGCTGAGCGCCGCCGCACTGTGTGTGCGCACGCTGCAACACGACCGCTCGCGCCCGCTGTGGCCGATCGCGCTGCCGGTGGCCGTCATCCTGCTGGCACTGGCGGTGGAGTACACGGCGCAGACCTTCGGCCTGCGCGGCATGGCCACGCAGCTGGCGCAGCTCGCCACACCGCTGACGCTGGTGCTGCTGGGGCTGCGCCTGCTGCAGCAGCAAGGGCACGCGCTGCAGGCGGCCGAACGCAGCAACGTGCAGCTGGAGTTGCGCATCGCCGAGGCCACCACCGAGATCGAACGCAACTTCGCGCAGCTGGCCGAGCTGCGCGTCGAGAAAGTCACCGAGCGCGAGCGCAAACGCATCGCCGCCGACCTGCACGACGACCTGGGCGCCAAGCTGCTGACCATCGTGCACACCAGCGAGTCCGAGCGCATCAGCACGCTGGCGCGCGAGGCGCTCGAGGAGATGCGCCTGTCGGTGCGCGGCCTGACCGGCAAGCCGGTGCATTTGCACGATGCGCTGGGCGACTGGCGCGCCGAAGTGGTGTCGCGGCTGGGCCAGGCCGGCATCGAAGCCGACTGGGCCGCGCCGGCCGACGAGCTGAGCCACACGCTGTCGGCGCGCGCCTTCGTGCAGACCACGCGCATCCTGCGCGAAGCGGTCAGCAACGTGATCAAGCACAGCGGCGCCAAGCATTGCGCGCTGCGCTGCGCCATCGCCGACGGCGACCTGCAGATCGTGGTGCGCGACAACGGCAACGGCATCCCGATGGAGCTGGACGGCCGGCTGGACCGCGGCCACGGCATGGCCAGCATGAAGCACCGCGCCAAGCAGCTGCAGGGCCAGTGCCTGGTCGAGTCCGGCCCGGGCTACGGCACCGTGATCCGTCTCACGCTTCCGCTGGACCGCGCCACCGAGGCCGCCTGAGCCGCTGCTAGCATGAATTCCCGCCGTCCGCACAGCGCCGCGCCATGATCAGCATCCTGCTTCTGGAAGACCTGCCGCAGATCCGCGCCTGGCTCGGCAGCCTGGTGATGCAGGTCTTTCCCGACGCGCAGATCGCCGAGGCGTCGCGCGTGCACGATGCGCTGGGGCTGGTGTCGGCAATCAAGTTCGACCTGGCGCTGGTCGACCTGGGCCTGCCCGACGGCTCCGGCGTCGACGTGGTGAGCGCGCTGCGCGAGCAGCAACCCGAAACCCAAAGCGTGGTCGTCACCATCCACGACGGCGACGAGCACCTGTTCCCGGCGCTGCAGGCCGGCGCCTTCGGCTACATCCTGAAGGAGCAGCCGCGCGAGCTGATCATCGAGCAGCTGCAGCGCATCAGC
>CAYZGL010000326.1:0-2937 GCA_964477985.1 uncultured Rubrivivax sp.
CGATCTGCGTGGGGAAGACGTTGACGCCGCGGATGATCAGCATGTCGTCGCTGCGCCCGACGATCTTGCCCATGCGCCGCATGCTGCGCGCGGTGGGCGGCAGCAGCCTTGTTAAGTCGCGCGTGCGGTAGCGGATCACCGGCAGCGCCTGCTTGGTCAGCGTGGTGAACACCAGCTCGCCTTCGTCGCTGCCCCTGGCCGGGTCGTAGGGCCGCACCTCGCCGCTGTCGGGGTCGATGATCTCGGGGTAGAAGTGGTCTTCCCAGATCACCGGGCCGTCCTTGGTCTCGATGCACTCGTTGGCCACGCCCGGGCCCATGACCTCGCTCAGGCCGTAGATGTCGACCGCGTCGATGCCGGCGCGCACCTCGATGTCGTGGCGCATCGCCTCGGTCCAGGGTTCGGCACCGAAGATGCCGACCTTCAGCGACGACGCGCGCGCATCCAGCCCCTGGCGCGCCATCTCCTCGACGATCACCTGCATGTAGCTGGGCGTGACCATGATGATGTCGGGGCGGAAGTCGGTGATCAGCTGCACCTGCTTTTCGGTCTGGCCGCCGCCCATCGGGATCACCGTGCAGCCCAGCCGTTCGGCGCCGTAGTGCGCGCCCAGCCCGCCGGTGAACAAGCCGTAGCCGTAGGCCACGTGCACGATGTCGCCGGCGCGCCCGCCGCTGGCGCGGATCGAGCGCGCCACCAGGTCGGCCCAGGTGTCGATGTCGGCTTGCGTGTAGCCGACCACGGTGGGCTTGCCGGTGGTGCCGCTGCTGGCGTGCACGCGCACCACCTGCTCGCGCGGCACCGCGAACATGCCGAAGGGGTAGTTGTCGCGCAGGTCCTTCTTGGTGGTGAAGGGGAACTTCGCCAGATCGGCCAGCGACTTGCAGTCCGACGGGTGCACGCCCAGCGCGTCGAAGGCCTGGCGGTAGTGCGGCACGTGCTCGTAGGCGCGCTGCAGCGTTTGCTGCAGCCGCTGCAGTTGCAGCGCCTGCAGCTCGTCGCGGCTGGCGCGTTCGATGGCTTCCAGATCGCCGGGCTGGGGTTGTTTGACGGGCATGGGGCTTTCTTTCTTCGGGGGTCGTTCAGTCGGCCACCGCCGGGCGGCCGCGCACGGCATAGGAGCGGCCGCGGAACATTGCCACGCGCTCGCCGCGCTGGTTGTGCACCTCGCAGTCGTAGACACCGATGCGCCCGGTCCTGGACAGCTCGACGCAGTTCGCGCTGAGCACGTCGCCCAAGCGCCCCGGCGCCAGCAGCTCGACGGCAAAGCCCGACGCCAGCGTCAGCTCGTTGCCGGAATTGCTGGCATAAGCAAAGGCCGAGTCGGCCAGCATGGCGATCAAGCCGCCGTGGCAGACCTCGTGGCCGTTGAGCATGTGCTCGGCCACGCTCATGCGCAGCAGTGCGCGCCCCGGCCCGACCTGCAGCACCTCGCAGCCCAGCCACCGCGTGGCGCGGTCGTTGCGCCACATGCCCTCGTGCACCTTGTCGGCGAGCTGCTGCGGCGTGGGCGTCTGGGCTTGGGGCATGGGGCTCCTTCGGGTCGCATCGGGCGGGGCATCCCGGCCGGGACGGCAAATCTTAAGCCTTCGGCTCCGTTCGGCCGGATCCTGCGGCCGGATCCTGCAACCGGATCTGCGGGTCAAACGCATCGTGTGCGCAGCCACCGCGGCGAAGCCGCACGCCGCTGCGCTGCAAAGCCCGGGCTGGCCGCCGCCTTGAAGCCCGGCGGCCCGCCCAAAGCTGCACCCCATGCCGTTCGACCCGCCGCTGGCCGCACTGTTGCTGTTGTTGCTGACCGCCGCTGCGGTGCTGCTGCTGCAGCCGTGGTGGACGCGCCGGCGCCACGCCCGGCTGCGCGCCCAAGCCTTTCCGCGCCGCTGGGAGCGCATCCTGCGCCGGCGCGTGCCGCTGGTGCTGCGCCTGCCGCCGCCGCTGCAGCAGCGCTTGCGCCAGGCGATCCTGGTGTTCGTCGCCGACAAGCCGTTCATCGGCTGCGGCGGCCAGCGCATCGGCGACGAGCAGCGCGTGACCATCGCCGCGCAGGCCTGCCTGCTGCTGCTGGGCCGGCCCGACGAGGCCTGCTTTCCGCGGCTGCGGCAGGTGCTGGTGTATCCCGACCCCTTCGTCGCGCCGCAGCGCCGCCACCTGGGCGGCGGTGTGGTCAACGACGCGCCGCGTCCGCTGGCCGGCGAGTCGTGGGGCCACGGCCAGGTGATCCTGGCGTGGTCCGAAGTGCTGGCCGGTGCCGCCGACCCCGCCGATGGCCACAACGTGGTGCTGCACGAGTTTGCGCACCAGATCGACCAGGACAGCGGCGAGGCCGACGGCCGGCCGTGGCAGCGCGGCCCTGCGTCGCGCCGGCGCTGGGACGCGGTGGCGCAGGCCGCGCTGGCGCGGCTGCGCGAAGCACCGTCGCACGCGCTCGACGCCTACGGCGCCAGCGACCCTGCAGAGTTCTTCGCGGTGGCCACCGAGGCCTTCTTCGAGCGAGCGCAGGCGCTGGCCGACGAGGCCCCCGAGCTGTACGACGCGCTGCGGCAGTTGTACGCGCTGGATCCGCGCCGCTGGTAGCGCGCGCCTGCGCCGCGGGCTTGTGCTGCACGGCGGCTGCGTGCCCGCACACGGCGGCACCGCCGCCGCTTGACGCCGCTTGACGCCGCTTGACGCCGCCGATGCCTGCGCACGGCCGTAGCGGGACGGCTGACTTCAAAAGCTGCGCGGCAGGCCGAGGACGTGCTCGGCCACATAGGCGTAGATCAGGTTGGTCGAGATCGGCGCCACCTGGTACAGCCGGGTTTCGCGGAACTTGCGCTCGATGTCGTATTCCTTGGCGAAACCGAAGCCGCCGTGCGTTTGCAGGCACACGTTGGCCGCTTCCCACGACGCCTTGGCCGCCAGGTACTTGGCCATGTTGGCCTGCGCGCCGCAGGGCTG
>CAYZGL010000327.1:0-2894 GCA_964477985.1 uncultured Rubrivivax sp.
TTGGCGCCGGCGTCGAAGATCGGCAGCGTGATGCGCGGCGCGAACTGCCAGGCGCTGCCGTCGAACAGGTTGCCCAGGTCGGCGCTGGCCAGCCCGACGCTGCCGGTCAAGGTGATGCGCGGGAAGAACGCCGCGCGCGCGGCGCCGATGCTGGCGTTGGCCGCCTGCAACTGGCGCTCGGCCTGGCGCACGTCGGGGCGGCGCTGCAGCAGCTCCGACGGCAGCCCCGCCGGCAAGGTGGCCAGCAGCCCTTGCTGGTCCAGCGGCAGGCCCGGCGGCAGGTTGGCCGGCAGCGGCTGGCCGACCAGCAGCACCAGGGCGTTGCGGCCCTGCGCCAGCTGGCGCTGCAGCAGCGCCACCGCGGCGCGTGCGCCTTCGACCAGCGTCACCGCCTGCGCCAGGTCGTACTCGGACAACGCGCCGTTGTCGAACTTCAGCTTCAGCAGCCGGAAGCCCTCCTCGCGCGTTTCCAGCGTCTGCCGCGCCACCCGCAGCTGCGCTTCGTCGGCCAGCGACGCCAGGTAGGTGTTGGCCACCGCGGCGATCAGGCTGATCTGCGCGGCCTTGCGCGCCTCCTCGCTGGCGAAGAACTGGTGCAGCGCGGCGTCGGTCAGGCTGCGCACGCGGCCGAACAGGTCCAGCTCGTAGCCGGTGACGTTCAGGCCCGCGGTGTAGAAGCTGCGGCCGCCGCGGCCGTCGGCGTTGGGCTGGAACAGCCCGGTGGCGCCGAGGAACAGCGTGGGAAACTGCTCGGAACTCTGGATCTGGTACAGCGCACGCACGCGCTCGATGTTCAGCACCGCCACGCGCAGGTCGCGGTTGTTGTTCAGCGCCAGCTCGATCAGCTGCTTCAGCCGCGCGTCGGTGAAGAACTGCCGCCAGTCGATCTCGGCGGCGCTTTGCAGCGTGCTCGGCCCATCGCGCGCGGCCTCGGCCTGCGCCGCGTCGGGGAACTGCGCGGCCACCGGCGCGGCGGGGCGTTCGTAGGGCGGCGCCATCGACGTGCAGCCGCCCAGCGCGAGCGCGCACAGTGCCAGTCCCGGCAGGCGGCGGCGCTTCATCATGGGCCCTCCTGCGCGGCGGCGTCCGGTGCGCGCGCAGGCACGGCGTGCTGGCGCTCGCGGCCCTTGAACCAGCGTCGCACCACCACGTAGAACACCGGCACGAACAACACCGACAGCAGCACCGCGCTGACCATGCCGCCCATCACGCCGGTGCCGATCGAGCGCTGGCTGGCCGAGCCGGCGCCGGCCGCGATGGCCAGCGGCAGCACGCCCAGGATGAAGGCCATCGAGGTCATCACGATGGGCCGAAAGCGCAGGTGCGCCGCCTGCAGCACCGCGTCCACCGCACTCTGGCCCTGCGCCTGCAGCTCCTTGGCGAACTCGATGATCAGCACCGCGTTCTTCGCCGACAGCCCGATGATGGTGATCAGCCCGATCTTGAAATACACGTCGTTGCTGTAGCCGCGCGCCTGCGTGGCCAGCACCACGCCCAGCACGCCCAGCGGCACCACCAGCATCACCGAGAACGGGATCGACCAGCTTTCGTACAGCGCGGCCAGGCACAGGAACACCGCCAGCAGCGAGAAAGCGAACAGGTACAGCGCGGTGGCGCCGGCCAGGCGCTCCTCGCGCGACTGGCCGGTCCACTCGAAGCCGAAGCCGGCGGGCAGCCGCGCGGCCAGCCGTTCCATCTCGGCCATCGCCGCGCCGGTGCTGACGCCGGGCGCGGCGTCGCCGGCGATGCGCATGCTGGGATAGCCGTTGTAGCGGATCAGCTGCATCGGCCCGCTCACCCAGCGCGTGGTGGCGAAGGCCGACAACGGCACCAGGCCGCCGCTGCGGTTGACGGCGTTGAGCTGCAGGATGTCGTCGCCGCGCATGCGCTGCGCGGCATCGGCCTGCACCACCACGCGCTGCAGCCGGCCCTGGCTTTGGAAGTCGTTGACGTAGCTCGAGCCGAAGGCGGTGGAGATCACCAGGTTGATGGCGTCGAAGCCCACGCCCAGCGCCGCGGCCTTGTCGCGGTCGATGTCGATGCGCAGCTGCGGCGCGTCCTCCAGCCCGTCGGGGCGCACGCCGGCCAGCAGCTTGCTCTGCGCGGCCATGCCCAGCAGCTGGTTGCGCGCGGCCACCAGCGCATCGTGGCCGTTGCCGGCGCGGTCCTGCAGCCGGAAGTTGAAGCCGGTGGCCGCGCCCAGCTCGGGAATGGGCGGCGGGCTGATCGGGAAGATGAACGCGTCCTTGATGCCCATCAGCGCGCCGAAGGCGCGCCCGGCCAGCGCCTGCGCCGAGTGCGCGGCGCCCGCGCGCTCGTCCCAGTCCTTCAGCGTGACGAAGGCGATGGCCGAGTTCTGCCCGGAGCCCGAGAAGTTGAAGCCCAGCACGCTGGCCATGCTCTGCACTTCGGGCTGCTTCAGGATGAAGGCCTCGACCTGGTCCATCACCTTGGCGGTGCGGTTCATGGTGGCGCCCGGCGGCAGCTGCACGTTGACGAAGATGCTGCCCTGGTCCTCGTTGGGCAGGAACGAGGTCGGCAGCCGCAGCACCAGCCAGATCACGCCGGCGACGATCGCCAGGTACACCAGCATCATGCGCAGGCTGCGCGACAGCAGCCTGGCCAGCAGGCCTTCGTAGCTCTTGGCGGTGGCCGAGAAGCCGCGGTTGAACCAGCCGAAGAAACCGCTCTTGGCGTGGTGGTGGCCGGCGTCCACCTGCTGCAGCAGCGACGCGCACAGCGCGGGGGTAAGCGACAGCGCCAGGAAGGCCGAAAAGGCGATGGCCGAAGCCATCACCACCGAGAACTGGCGGTAGATGTTGCCCACCGCGCCGGTGAAGAAGGCCAGCGGCACGAACACCGACACCAGCACCACGGTGACGCCGACGATGGCG
>CAYZGL010000328.1:0-2882 GCA_964477985.1 uncultured Rubrivivax sp.
CGCCTGGGCCGCCCGGCGATCGTGTTCGCGCCCAACAAGACGCTGGCCGCGCAGCTGTACAGCGAGTTCCGCGAGTTCTTCCCGAAGAACGCGGTCGAGTATTTCGTCAGCTACTACGACTACTTCCAGCCCGAGGCCTACGTGCCGCAGCGCGACCTGTTCATCGAGAAGGACAGCTCGATCAACGAGCACATCGAGCAGATGCGCCTGAGCGCCACCAAGAGCCTGCTCGAGCGGCGCGACGTGGTCATCGTCGCCAGCGTCAGTGCGATCTATGGCATCGGCTCGCCGCAGGACTACCACCAGATGGTGATGACCTTGCGCGTGCGCGACCGCATCGGCCAGCGCGAGGTGATCGCGCAGCTGATCCGCATGCAGTACCAGCGCAACGAGACCGACTTCTCGCGCGGCACCTTCCGCGTGCGCGGCGACACCATCGACGTCTTTCCGGCCGAACACTCGGAGCTGGCAATCCGCATCGAGCTGTTCGACGACGAGGTCGAAGCGCTGCAGCTGTTCGACCCGCTGACCGGGCGCATCCGGCAGAAGATCCCGCGCTTCACCGTCTACCCCAGCAGCCACTACGTGACGCCGCGCGAGCGCGTGGTCTCGGCCATCGACACCATCAAGGCCGAGCTGCGCGAGCGGCTGGACGAACTGGTCAAGGCGGGCAAGCTGGTCGAGGCGCAGCGCCTGGAGCAGCGCACGCGCTTCGACCTCGAGATGTTGCAGGAGGTGGGCCACTGCAAGGGCATCGAGAACTACACGCGGCACCTCAGTGGCGCGGCACCCGGCGAGCCGCCGCCCACGCTGGTGGATTACCTGCCCGACGACACCGTGATGTTCCTCGACGAAAGCCACGTGCTGATCGGCCAGTTCGGCGGCATGTTCAACGGCGACCGCGCGCGCAAGCAAACGCTGGTCGACTACGGCTTTCGGCTGCCCAGCGCGCTGGACAACCGGCCGCTGAAGTTCCAGGAATTCGAAGCCAAGATGCGCCAGGCGGTGTTCGTCTCGGCCACGCCGGGGCCTTACGAGCAGCAGCATGCGGGGCAGGTGGTCGAGCAGCTGGTGCGCCCGACGGGCCTGGTCGATCCCGAGGTTGAGGTGCGCCCGGCCGCCACCCAGGTCGACGACCTGCTGCAGCAGATCCGCGAACGCGTCACGGCCGGCGAGCGCGTGCTGGTCACCACGCTGACCAAGCGCATGGCCGAGCAGCTCACCGACTACCTGGCCGACAACGGCGTCAAGGTGCGATACCTGCATTCGGACGTCGACACGGTGGAGCGCGTGGAGATCATCCGCGACCTGCGGCTGGGCCAGTTCGACGTGCTGGTGGGCATCAACCTGCTGCGCGAGGGGCTGGACATCCCGGAAGTCAGCCTGGTGGCGATCCTCGACGCCGACAAGGAGGGCTTCCTGCGCTCGGAGCGCTCGCTGATCCAGACCATCGGCCGTGCCGCGCGCCACCTCAACGGCCGCGCGATCCTGTATGCCGACACGGTCACCGATTCGATGCAGCGCGCGTTGCACGAGACCGCTCGCCGGCGCGACAAGCAAAGCGCCTTCAACCAGGCGCACGGCATCACGCCGCGCGGCGTGAGCAAGCAGATCCGCGAGCTGATCGACGGCGTGGTCTCCGACAAGAGCGCGCGCGACGACCTGAAGGCGGCGCAGGCCTTGGCGCAGGTCGAGGCGATGAGCGAGAAGGACCTGGGCAAGCGCATCAAGCTGCTGGAAAGGCAGATGCTCGAGCACGCGCGCAACCTCGAGTTCGAGCACGCGGCGCGCTTGCGCGACCAACTGGCCCAACTGCGCGAGCAGGCCTTCGGCGCGGCCGGCCACGACCTGCCGCAGCCCGGCGCGCCGCGCCCAGGCGACGCGGCAAGGAACTTCGTCGCGAAATCTTGACCAAAACAGTCGGACTCGCCTAAACTTGACCGCGTTAGTAGGAATCAGCTTCGAGGCTTCGTCCGGGCTGTTCTGCGGCGCTGTCAGACAAGGGCTGTGTTCGGGCGAGGCGCTTGCCGTGCAGGCGGCCGGGCCGAGAAAGCCGATTGGAGAACACGATGCGACTGACTACCAAGGGCCGTTTTGCCGTCACCGCGATGATCGATCTGGGGCTGCGCTCGCATGCCGGGCCGGTGGCCCTGGCCGCGATCAGCCAGCGCCAGCAGATCTCGCTGTCCTACCTCGAGCAGCTGTTCGGCAAGCTGCGCCGGCATGAACTGGTCGAGAGCACGCGCGGGCCCGGCGGCGGCTATTCGCTGGGCCGCAGCGCCGAAGACATCACCGTGGCCGACATCATCGTCGCCGTCGACGAGCCGATCGACGCCACCGGCTGCGGCGGCAAGGAAAACTGCATGGGCGAAGACACCGGCCGCTGCATGACGCACGACCTGTGGACCAGCCTGAACGCGAAGATGATCGAGTACCTGGACTCGATCTCGTTGAAGAAGCTGGTCGACGAACAGTTGGCCAAGGGCGTGTCGATCCACGATGCACCCGTCAAGCGCGCGATCTCCTCGCAGCCGGTGGTGCGGCCGATCAAGGTCACCGCGCCGAACTCGGTGTTCGCGCTGGGCAGCGCGCTGAGCAAGTAGGCCCGCGCACACACCGGCACACCGGCACACCGACCCACACACAAGCGAAGACAGGCCGACATGACCCCGCACTTTCCGATCTACCTGGATTACGGCGCAACCACGCCGTGCGACCCGCGCGTCGTCGACGCGATGGTGCCGTGGCTGCGCGAGCACTTCGGCAACGCGGCGTCGCGCAGCCACGCCTGGGGCTGGGAGGCCGAAGAGGCCGTCGAGCGCGCGCGCGGCCAGGTCGCGGCGCTGGTGGGCGCCGACCCGCGCGAGATCGTCTGGACCAGC
>CAYZGL010000329.1:0-2843 GCA_964477985.1 uncultured Rubrivivax sp.
TGCGGGCGCAGTTTCTCGGCAATCGCCTCGCGCGCGCGAAAAATGCGCGAACGAACGGTTCCGATCGGGCAGCTCATCGCTTCGGCGATCTCTTCGTAGCTCAGGCCCTCGATCTCGCGCAGCGTGATGGCCTGGCGCAACTCATCCGACAACGCGTCGATTGCCGCATTGACGGTGGCCGCGATTTCCTTGCTCGCCAGCACGGATTCGGGGGTTTCGCCGTCGGTTAGTTCGGTCGCGGCACGGGAAGTTTCGTCGTCGTCGTCGCGCACGGCGAAGGCCGCCTCGGTGATGACCGGGTCGCGCCTGGCGTCGCTGAGCGCCTTCTTCGCCGAGTTCACGGCGATGCGGTACAGCCAGGTGTAAAAGGCGCTGTCGCCGCGGAACTGCGGCAGCGCGCGGTACGCGCGGATGAAGGTTTCCTGCGCGATGTCGTCGACCAGGTCGGTGTCGCGCACCATGCGGGCGATCAGCCGCTCGATGCGCCGCTGGTACTTGACCACCAGCATCTCGAAGGCGCGGCGGTCGCCGCGCCGGAAACGTTCGATCAGCTGGGCGTCGGCATCGGCGGCGCTGGCGTTCATCCCTGCGGCCGTGTCGGCGGCACCGCGTGCAACGCCACGCGCAGCGCCTGCCAGTCGGCCGCGCCCGCGCGCCCGAGCGGCAGCCAGCGCCCTGCCGGCGTGAAGCGCACCAGCATCCAGTGGCCCAGGTCGATCATCACGCGTGCCTGCCCCGCCAGCGCATCGCCGCGCGGCGGCTGCAGCGTCCACGCCGCACCGTCCCAGGCAAGCCGGCTGGGCTCGCCCGCGGGCCAGCGGCTGGCCAGCCCGAGCCCGAGCAACCCCGCCGCCGCGGCCCCGAGCACCGCCACGCCCGCGTCGCTGCAAAGATGCATCAGCATCCACCCGGCCAGCACGGCAACGCCGAGCGCCTGGACAAGCAGCTGCAACACCCGCCACGGCCCGCTGTTGCAGGACCAGGCCTGAACGGGGGGAGCGGCGGCGCGCATGCGCGGCGGTGCGGCCGCTCGTCAGGCGCGGCGAAAAACCAGCGTGCCGTTGGTCCCGCCGAAGCCGAAGTTGTTCTTCACGGCCACGTCGATCTTCATGTCGCGCGCGGTGTTCGCGCAGTAGTCCAGGTCGCATTGCGGATCCTGGTTGAAGATGTTGATGGTCGGCGGCGATACCTGATGGTGCAGCGCCAGCACGGTGAACAGCGATTCGATGCCGCCGGCACCGCCGAGCAGGTGCCCGGTCATCGACTTGGTGGAATTCACCACCAGGCGCTTGGCGTGCTCACCGAAGGCCAGCTTGATCGCGTTGGTCTCGTTCAGGTCGCCCAGCGGGGTGGAGGTGCCGTGCGCGTTCAGGTACTGCACCTGGTCGGCATCGATGCCGGCGTTGCGCAGCGCCGCCTTCATCGAACGTTTGGGGCCGTCGACATTGGGCGCGGTCATGTGGAAGGCGTCGGCGCCCATGCCGAAACCGGCCAGTTCGGCGTAGACCTTGGCTCCGCGCCGCTTCGCGTGTTCGTACTCCTCGAGCACCAGCACGCCGGCGCCCTCGCCCAGCACGAAACCGTCGCGGTCGGCGTCCCACGGGCGCGACGCCGTCTCGGGCGAGTCGTTGCGCGTGGACAGTGCCCGCGCCGACGCGAAGCCGCCCACCCCCAGCGGCGACACCGTGGCCTCGGCGCCGCCGGCGATCATCACGTCGGCATCGCCGTATTCGATCATCCGGCCGGCCTCGCCGATGCAGTGCAGCCCGGTGGTGCAGGCGGTGACGATGGCCAGGTTGGGCCCGGTGAAGCCGAACCGGATCGACAAGTGGCCCGAGATCATGTTGATGATCGACGCCGGCACGAAGAACGGCGAGATGCGCCGCGGGCCGCGCTCGCGGTAGTCGCCGTCGGTGGCCTCGATCATCGGCAGCCCGCCGATGCCCGAGCCGACCATGCAGCCGATGCGCTCGGCCGCCTCCTCGCTCAGCGCGCTGCCGTGGGGCAGTCCCGCATCCGTCACGGCCTGGATCGAAGCTGCCAGGCCGTAGTGGATGAAGGTGTCCATGTGGCGCGCTTCCTTGCCGGGCAGGTAGGCCTCGACATCGAAGCCCTTGACCTCGCCCGCGAAGCGGCAGGCAAAAGCCGCGGCATCGAAGCGCGTGATCGCGCCGATGCCGCTCTTGCCGGCGATCAGGTTGGCCCAGCCTTCGGCAACGCTGTTGCCCACCGGGCTGATCAGCCCGAGTCCGGTGACGACGACGCGACGGCGGCTCATCGCAGCGCTGCCGCCTCAGGCCTTCTGGTGGCTGGTGGCGTAGTCGATCGCCAGCTGCACGGTGGTGATCTTCTCGGCCTCCTCGTCCGGGATCTCGATGCCGAACTCGTCTTCCAGCGCCATCACCAGCTCCACGGTGTCGAGCGAGTCGGCGCCCAGGTCGGCCACGAAGGCCTTGGCATTGGTGACGTCGGACTCGGGCACGCCGAGTTGTTCGGCAATGATCTTCTTGACACGCGCTTCGATATCGCTCATGGCTCCTCCGGGAGTTGTGGATTCATAAAAAACCGGGCGATTCTACCGGCGCCCGTACGCCGCGGCTTGCGCCTGCAAGGTTGGGCTCAGCCCATGAACATGCCGCCGTTGACATGCAATTCGGCACCCGTGATGTAGCCGGCCAGCGGCGATGCCAGAAAGGCCACCGCGTGCGCGATCTCCTGCGGCGTGCCCAGCCGGCCGAGCGGGATCTGCTGCTGCAACGCGGCTTTCTGCGCTTCGGGCAGCGCCTCGGTCATGTCGGTGGCGATGAAACCGGGGGCCACGCAGTTGACGGTGATGTTGCGGC
>CAYZGL010000330.1:0-2830 GCA_964477985.1 uncultured Rubrivivax sp.
GCGCATGCACCGGCAGTGGCCGTTCTTTCGCGCGCTGCTGTCCAACCTGGACATGGTGCTGGCCAAGACCGACCTGCGCATCGCCGAGCGTTACGTGGAACTGGTCGAGGACAAGAAGCTGGGCCGGCGCATCTTCCGCGCGATCCGCGCCGAATGGCAGCGCACGGATGCGGCGCTGTCGCTGATCAGCGGCGAAACGCAGCGGCTGCAGTCCAACCCGGCGCTGGCGCGTTCGATCGAGCACCGCTTCCCCTACCTGGACCCGCTGAACCACCTGCAGGTCGAACTGATGCGGCGCTTGCGCCAGCCCGGCGCCCATGCCGCCGACGCCGCCGAGCAGCGGCTGCGCCGCGGCATCCACATCTCGATCAACGGCATCGCCGCGGGCTTGCGCAATACCGGCTGAGCGCCAGCGCGCGCCGCTACGACGCTCGAGCGGCGCGTGCCGGCGCTTCGGCGCATTCGACTCCGTGCAGTCCGACGCTGTGGTTTCAGCGTCCGCTCAAGGCCTCTCTTACCGCCGGCAGCTGGCGGCGCGACACGGCCAGCCATTCGCCGGTCGGCACGACCTGCACGGCCCAGTGCTCGGCGTGACCCTCTTCGTCGCCCCCGGCAGCACCACCGCGGCGGCGCTGCAGCGCACGCACCGCAGCGCGCGCCACCAGTGCGTTGCGGTGCACACGCAGGAAACCTTCGCCCAGCCTTTGTTCCAGGTCGGCCAGCACGTCGTCGACGACGTAGCTGTGCGCGGCGGTGCGCAGCGTCACATACTTCTGCTCGGCCTTCAGGTAGACCACCTCGGCCAGCGGCAGCCGCAACACCCGGCCGCCGTCGTGCACCACCAGCAAGCGCGCGGCCGCGTCGGACTGCGCCGGCGGCTGCGCCCGGCGCCGGCGCTGCGCCACGCGCTGCAGCGCCGCGCGCAGCCGCTCGCGCGCCACCGGCTTGGTCAGGTAGTCGACCGCGTCCAGTTCGAAGGCCCGCAGCGCGTGTTCGCCGTGCGCGGTGACGAAGACCACGGCGGGCGCATCGGGCAGGCGGCGCAGCGCATCGGCCAGCTGCAGGCCGTCCAGACCCGGCAGCCCGATGTCCAGCAGCAGCAGCTCGGCACCGCATTCGCGCAGCAGGGCCAATGCGGCCGCGGCGTCGCCGGCCTCGCCGACGACCTCGCAGCGCGGGTCGTCGCACTCGCCCAGCAGCGTGCGCAGGCGCAGCCGCGCCAAGGGCTCGTCGTCGACCAGCAGCAGCTTCAAGGGTGGCACGACGCCCTGCTCACAGCGGCACGATGATGCGAGCGCGAAACAGCGCGCCCTCGCGCCACACCTCGAGCTGGCCCGCCACGTCGTGCAGCAGCCGCAGCCGTTCGCGCACGTTGTGCAGCGCCATGCCGTGGCCGGGCGCACCGGCGCCGTCTGCCACGGTGTTGCTGACCAGCACCACCGCCTGCCCGCGCCGCGCCAGCGCCTGCACCCACACCTGCGCCCCGTCCACCGACGGCTCGACGCCGTGGCGCACCGCGTTTTCCACCAGCGGCTGCAGCACCAGCGGCGGCACGCGCGCACGCGTCGCGGCGGCGTCGATGTCCCAGCTCAGGCGCAGCCGCGCGCCGTAGCGGATCTGCTCGATCGCCAGATAGCGCTGCGCCAGATCGATCTCCTCGCCCAGCGACACCGAGCTGCCGGCATCGGCCAAGGCCACGCGGAACAGCTCGGCCAGGTCCTCCAGCACACCTTCGGCGCGCGCCGGGTCGACACGCACCAGCGCCAATGCGGTGTTCAGCGCGTTGAACAGGAAGTGCGGGCGGATGCGCGACTGCAGTTCGGCCAGCCGCACGCGCGCATCGGCCGGCCGCCACAGCCGCGCGCGCAGGTCCAGCCAGGCCCAGCACGCCGCACCGAGCGCTGCGCCGGCCAGCGCCACGCCGCCGAGCCTGAAGCCCAGCGGCGGCCGCGCCAGGCCCAGCCACCACAGCGGCCACCAGGCCAGCAGCGCCGCGGCCGCGCCCAGCGCCATCAGGCTGGCCAGCCGCGCCGGCGTGGTCCAGCGCGCCAGCACACCGCGCAGCGCACACACCGCGACCAGCCACAGCAAGGTGCCGGCCACGCCGACGTACATCGCGGCCGACTGCTGCAGCCGCCAGGCCGGTGCGCTGTGGGCACCGAGCAGGACGCCGATCGCCAGCACCCCCTGCACGCCCAGCAGCACACGCAGCGACAGCAGCGGCTGGCACACGTCGAGCGCGATGCGGCGCGGCACGCTTGCGGCCGGCGCCGGCGGCAGCGCCTGGGCGCGTGCCGGCGCCGGCGTGTCCAGCCCGGCCGGGCGGGTGCTCGCCGGCCACGCGCTGGCGGCTGCGGCGTCGCTGGCTGGCGGCTCGGCGGCCGTGGGGCGTGACATGGCGCCGCCGATAATACGGACCCCCGCCCCGCGCGTCGTTTTTGGGTGCACCGCCGATGTCCGCCAACCCGCTAGCCAACAAAGCCCAGGCCTGGTCGGCCCTGTTCAGCGAGCCGATGAGCGAGCTGGTCAAGCGCTACACCGCCAGCGTCGGCTTCGACCAGCGGCTGTGGCGTGCCGACATCGAAGGCAGCCTGGCGCACGCCGAGATGCTGGCCGCCCGGCACATCATCCCGGCGCAGGACCACGACGCCATTCGCCGCGGCCTGGCGCAGATCGCCGAGGAGATCGAAGCCGGCCGCTTCGAATGGAAACTCGAGCTGGAGGACGTGCACCTGAACATCGAGGCGCGGCTCACCGAACTCGTCGGCGATGCGGGCAAGCGGCTGCACACCGGGCGCAGCCGCAACGACCAGGTGGCCACCGACGTGCG
>CAYZGL010000331.1:0-2818 GCA_964477985.1 uncultured Rubrivivax sp.
CCAGCGCGTCGCGGTCCAGCCAGACCTGCACGTGCGGCGGCAGCGGCTCGGTCAGGCGGACGACCCGCGCCTTGCTCGGGCTGGCGTGGCTGAGGAAGATGCGCATCGGTGAGCCTCGCCATCAACGGCCGCGGCTGACGCGAGCTTAAGGCAGCAGCCGCTACAGTCGCCGCCATGGATACCGTCGTCGGGCTGCAGCTGTTCATCCGCGTGGTCGAGACCGGCAGCTTCAGCAAGGCCTCGGCCGACCTGGGCATCACGCAGCCCACCGCCACCAAACACGTGGCCGCGCTCGAATCGAGGCTGGGCGCACGGCTGCTGCACCGCAGTACGCGCGGCGTCGCGCCCACCGAGGTCGGCGCCGCGTACTACGACAAGTGCAAGGTGATCGCACGCGAGCTGGAGGAAGCCGACAGCCTGGCCGCGCTGCTGCAGTCGCGCGTGCAGGGCAGCTTGCGCATCAGCACCTCGGTGGCCTTCGGGCGGCGCGTGATGACGCCGCTGGTGCTGCGCTTCATGCGCCAGCACCCCGGGCTGCAGATCGAGCTGGGCTTCGACGACCGCTACGTGAACCTGATCGAACAGGGCGTGGACCTGGCGGTGCGCATGGGCCGGCTGGCCGACTCCACGCTGGGCGCACGCTACCTGGGCACCAACCCGTGGGTGCTGGTGGCGGCCGGCGACTACCTGCACCGGCGCGGCACGCCGGCCTCACCCGAGGCGCTGCGCGAGCACGACGCACTGATCTACAGCAGCGTGCAGGGCGACGAACGCTGGCACTTCATCGGCGGCGACGGCGCGCGCCAGACCGTGCCGGTGAAGGGGCCGCTGCGCAGCAACAACCTGTCGGCCCTGCTGGCGGCGGCGCGCGCCGGCTTCGGCGTGGCGGCACTGCCGCGGTACGTGGCACACGCCTCGGTGCGCGAAGGCGCGGTGCAACCGCTGCTGCCCGGCTGGGCGCTGCCCGAGCAGGAGATCCACGCGGTGTTCAGCTCGCCGCGCATGCTGCCGGCCAAGGTCAAGGGCTTCATCGACTTCCTGCAGCAGCGCTTCGGCGGCGACTGGTGGGCCGACGATGCGGCCGCACCCTGAGCGGCGCTGGCCGGCCGGCTCGGCCATGCCAGCGCCGCAGGGGCCGCGCTCAGCCAGCGCCCGCGGCTTCGGCGCGCGCCAGCGGCGGGCCGGCCAGCGGCGACAGCAGCGACAGCGGCGGCGCCGCGCGCGGCAAGGCGGCCGCGCCGCGCGTCCACCAGCCGAACCAGGCATGGGCGTTGAGGTGCTGCTCACGCTGCGCGCAGCCGTACACGAACCAAGCCAGCTCGGCGGCACGCCGCGCCTGCATCGCGGCCAGATCGAACCAGGGCACGACAGGGAAGTTCATGGGCTCCTCCTCGGTGGTCAAGCGGCTGCCCCGTGCAGCCGCGAATTCATCGCTGCCATCGCCGCCCGGGTACCGGCGGGCGGCGGCACGATCGGCGCATCGCAGCCGATCGGCATGCGCCGCTGCGCCTACTTCGAGTAGTCGCCGGCGGCCTCGGGCTGGAAGCCGATCGCCGCGACTTCGGCCTGGCGCTCCTCGCCCGCCGGCGTGCACCAGCGCGCCACGCTGCCCACCGTCAGCCCGAGCAGGCTGGCACCCACCGGCGACAGCACCGACACCCGTCCCGCCGCCGGCGCGGCATCGGCCGGATAGCACAGCGTCAAGGTCTGCGCACGGCCGCTGTCCAGATCGCGCAGTTCCAGCTGCGAGTACATCGTCACCACGTCGGGCGGCACCTGCCGCGACGGCACGATCGCGCAGGCGTCGAGCAGCGGCTCGAGCACTTCGCGCTGGGCCGATGAGCCCGTGCCGCGCGGGCCGCGCCGCAGCAGACTGCACAGGCGCACATGATCGAGTTCGGTGAGCGTACGCTCGAGGGCCAGAGCTTCCACGGGGCATTCCTTCGTCGAATCGGGGCACGGGCCCAAGGCGGCCACGCACCGTCACGCGGGCTTGCAGGCCCGGCGATCGAAGGTGTGCGCAAACTGGGTGGAAGCGATCGCCGGGCCTAGGACTGTGCGGCCGGCGACCGGGTGCTGCTCCCCGACGCGGCCCGCGATACGGGTGCGGCCAACCCGCCGGCGGCCGCAACGGCCGCTTGGCTGGGTGCAACGCGCAGCGCGTTGCGAAGGCAGATCAGGGAGGACATGGGCCGCACTGTAGCGGCGATGCCGCGAAGCACCAAACCCTGGGGGCCATGCCGCACTGGAACGTGCGTGTATTGGCGTGCGTGTATTGGCGTGCGTCGATTGGCGTGCGTGCATGGCCTGCCGGCGCCGGCGCCGGCGCCGCAGCGGCACGTGCAACGGCGCGTCCAGCGGCGCAAGCGCTCGCGCAGCGGGGTCTTCAGCACCTTGCCGCAGCGGTTCTTCGGCAGCGCATCCACGAAGACATGGCGCTTGGGCCGCTTGAAGCGCGCGATGTGCTGCAGGCAAAACGCGTCCAGCGCATCGGCGTCGATCCGCGCGCCCGGCTGCGCCAACACGCAGGCGACGACGATCTCACCCCACTGGGCATCGGGCGCGCCGACCACCGCCGCCTCGGCCACACCCGGCGCGCCCAGCAGCACTTCGCCGACTTCGCCAGCGGGCAGTTCGCACCCGCCTTCGTCGGCCACACGCAGCTGTACCGGCCATTGCGCCACGCCGACCGAGGCACGCCGCTCGCGGCAGCGCGCGTTCGATGTCGGCCAGGTACATCGGCGCGCCGCCGTAGACGATGGTCTTACTCAGCAGTCAGTAATATAGGCAACAGATGGATGCCCGAAGAATGACCGCA
>CAYZGL010000332.1:0-2791 GCA_964477985.1 uncultured Rubrivivax sp.
GCGCTGCACGCGGTGCGCGGCGTCGAACTCGGCGTGGCGATGGCCGGCGTGCGCAAGGCCAACCGGCGCGATGTCACGGTGGTCAAGCTGGCCGAGGGCGCCAGCGTGGCCGGCGTGTTCACCGCCAACCGCTTCTGCGCCGCGCCGGTGCTGCTGTGCCGCGAGCATCTGGCGGCGGGCAAGAGCATGCGCGCGATCCTGGTCAATACCGGCAATGCCAACGCCGGCACCGGCGCCGACGGCCTGGCGCGTGCGCGTTCCACCTGCGCGGCGCTGGGCAAGCTGCTGGGTGTGGCGCCTGAAGCCGTGCTGCCCTTTTCCACCGGCGTGATCATGGAAACGCTGCCGCACGAGCGCATCGAAGCGGCGCTGCCGGCGGCCTTGGCCGACGCCAAAGCCGCGAACTGGGCGCTGGCGGCCGAAGCCATCATGACCACCGACACCGTGCCCAAGGCGGCGTCGCGGCAGATCACGCTGGGCGGGCGCACCGTGAACATCACCGGCATCTCCAAGGGCGCCGGCATGATCCGCCCGAACATGGCGACGATGCTGGGCTTCATCGCCACCGACGCAGTGATCGACGCGGCGTTGCTGCAGCCCTTGGTGCAAGAGCTGGCCGACGCCTCGTTCAACCGCATCACCATCGACGGCGACACCTCGACCAACGATTCCTTCGTGTTGATCGCCACACAGCAGGCGGGCCACGCGGCCATCACCCGGCTCGACACCGCAGAGGGTGCGGCGCTGCGCGCGGCGCTGACCGAAGTCGCGGTGCAACTGGCGCAGGCCATCGTGCGCGACGGCGAGGGCGCGACCAAGTTCATCACGGTGCAGGTGGACGGCGGGCGCGACGCAGCCGAATGCCGCCAGGTGGCGTATGCGATCGCCCATTCGCCGCTGGTGAAGACGGCGTTCTTCGCCAGCGACCCGAACCTGGGGCGCATCCTGGCGGCGGTGGGTTATGCGGGCATCGCCGACCTGGACCAGGGCCTGATCGAGTTGTTCCTGGACGACGTGCACGTGGCCACGCAAGGCGCACGCCATCCGGCCTACGCCGAGGAGCAGGGCCAGCGCGTGATGAAGCAAGCCGAGATCACGGTGCGCGTGCATCTGCACCGCGGTGCGGCCCGCACCACGGTGTGGACCTGCGACCTGTCGCACGACTACGTCAGCATCAACGCCGACTACCGCAGCTGAGCGCGCCTGCTGCGCGCGGCGTGGCCGGCGCGTGTGGTGCGTGCCGCGTGGCGATCAATCCGGCACGAAACGGTCCACCGCGTCGGTGACGATGCCGTCGATGCCGCCGGCCAGCAACTGCTGCGCGCGCTCGGGCTCGTTCACGGTGTAGACCAGCGCGCGCTGGCCGGCGGCGTGCAAGCGTGCGATCAGCGCCGCGTCCATCAGCTTGTGGTCGGTGATCACCGCCACGCAGCCCAGCTGTTCGGCGTGCTCGATGACATCGAGCGGCAACTGGTCCAGCAGCAGCGCGCGCGGCAGTTCGGGGGCCACCGCGCGCGCGGCGCGCAGCGCATCGGGCTGGAACGAGCTCAGCAGCGGCATCCGTTCGTGGCCGTGCCACAGCCGCGCCACCTCGGCCGCCACCACCGCGCCGGTGTGGGTGTCGCTGCCGGGGCTGGGCTTGATCTCGATGTCCAGCGCGAAGCCGTTGCGCTGCACGAAGGCGGCGATCGCTTGCAGGCTGGGCAGCGGCTCGCCGGCGTAGGCGCGGCTGTGCCAGCCGCCGGCGTCGAGCCGTGACAGATCGTGCCAGCTGCACTCGCCGGCCTTGCCGCGGCCGTTGCTGGTGCGCTCGAGCGTGGCGTCGTGCAGCAGGAAGGGCACGCCGTCGGCGCTGAGCTTGACGTCGCATTCGAAGGCCCGGTAACCGTGGCGCGCGCCCAGCCTGAATGCGGCCAAGGTGTTCTCCGGCGCCAGCTTGCCGGCGCCGCGGTGCGCGATCCAGCGCGGGCAGGGCCAGGGCGTCATGCGATGCGCTGCCCGCTGCCGGCGTCGAACCAGTGCAGCCGGCCGGCCGGCACGCCAAGCGGCACGCGCTCACCGGGCAACGGCGCCGGCAGCGAGCCGTCGATGCGCACGGTGAACAGCGCCTGCCCGATGCGCGAATACACCAGCCGCTCGGCGCCGAGTGTTTCCACCACCTCCACCTGCAGCTGCCACGCGCCTTCGCCCCAGACGGCATGCTCCGGGCGCAGGCCGAGGATCAGTTCGCCAGCGCGCGGCGCCGGCTGCGGCAGCGGCAACGACTGGCTGCCGACGACGAAATGCGTACCTTCGGCGCGGCCGCGCAGCAGGTTCATCGGGGGTGAGCCGATGAAGCCGGCGACGAAGGTGCTGGCCGGCGTCTGGTAGACCTGTTCGGGCGTGCCGAACTGCTCCATGCGCCCGGCGTTCATCACGATCATGCGCTGCGCCAGCGTCATCGCCTCGACCTGGTCGTGCGTGACGAACAGCGAGGTGATGCCGAGTTCGCGGTGCAGCTTCTGGATCTCCAGGCGCGTTTGCGCGCGCAGCTTGGCGTCCAGGTTGGACAGCGGCTCGTCGAACAGGAAAACGGCAGGCTCGCGCACGATGGCGCGGCCCATCGCCACACGCTGGCGCTGGCCGCCCGACAGCTCGCGCGGCTTGCGCTGCAGCAGCGCGCCCAGCTCGAGGATCTGCGCCGCCTTGTCCACCCGCGCGCGGATTTGGTCCGGCGGCAGCTTGGCGATCTTCAGCCCGTAGGCCATGTTGTCGAACACGCTCATGTGCGGGTAGAGCGCGTAGTTCTGGA
>CAYZGL010000333.1:0-2757 GCA_964477985.1 uncultured Rubrivivax sp.
CGACGCGGTGCACGCGCTGGGCGCCGAGGTGGTGCTGCACGGCGACAGCTATTCCGACGCCTACGGCCACGCACTCGAGCTGGAAAAGGCCCAGGGCCTGACCTTCGTGCACCCCTTCGACGACGCCGACGTGATCGCCGGCCAGGGCACGATCGCGATGGAGCTGCTGCGCCAGCACCAGGCGCCGATCGACGCGGTGTTCGTCGCCATCGGCGGCGGCGGGCTGATCTCGGGCGTGGCCGCCTACATCAAGGCGGTGCGCCCGCAGATCCAGGTGATCGGCGTGCACACCGTCGATTCCGACGCCATGCTGCGCTCGGTGCGCGCGGGCAAGCGCGTGCAGCTGGCCGACGTCGGCCTGTTCGCCGACGGCACCGCGGTCAAGCAGGTCGGCGCCGAAACCTTCCGCCTGGCGCGCGCGCTGGTCGACGACTACGTGGTGGTCGACACCGACGCGGTGTGCGCGGCGATCAAGGACGTGTTCCAGGACACGCGCAGCATCCTCGAGCCGTCGGGCGCCCTGGGCGTGGCGGCGATCAAGCAGTACGTGGAGCGGCACAAGCTCAAGGGCAAGACCTTCGTCACCATCACCAGCGGCGCGAACATGAACTTCGACCGGCTGCGCTTCGTCGCCGAGCGCGCCGAGGTCGGCGAGCAGCGCGAGGCGCTGTTCGCGGTGACGATCCCCGAGGAGCGCGGCTCGTTCAAGCGCTTTTGCGAACTCATCGGCAAGCGCGCGGTCACCGAGTTCAACTACCGCATCGCCGACACCCGGGTGGCGCACGTCTTCGTCGGCATCGCCATCACGCGCCGCGACGAGGCCGAGCGCATCGCCCGCGGCTTCGAGCGCCACGGCTTTGCCACGCTGGACCTGAGCGACGACGAGCTGGCCAAGGAACACCTGCGCCACATGGTCGGCGGCCATACGGAGCTGGCGCGCGACGAGCGGCTGTTCCGCTTCACCTTCCCCGAGCGGCCGGGCGCGCTGATGCGCTTCCTTGCGGCGATGCACCCGGGCTGGAACATCAGCCTGTTCCACTACCGCAACCAGGGTGCCGACCACGGCCGCATCCTGGTGGGCATGCAGGTGCCCAAGGCCGACGAGCGTGAATTCAAGGCCTTCCTGCAGGCGCTGGCGTACCCGTGCGTCGAGGAATCCGACAACCCGGTCTACCGCCTGTTCCTGCGCTGAAGCGGCAGCGTGGCCCGGCGGCGGCGCCCCCCGGGCCGCGCGGCGCAGGAAATACACTCGACCGCATGGCCGTCAGCCGCTCGCTCATCGCCCCCACCTCGAACCCGCTGCTCGAACGCGCGTTGCTGGAAAAGCTGTCGCGCCGCGCCGAGGCCGCCGGCAGCCTGGGCAAGCTCGAGCCGCTGGCGCTGCGGCTGGGGCTGATGCAGAACACGCTGAAGCCGCGGCTGCGCGAGCCGCAACTGCTGGTGTTCGCGGCCGATCACGGCATCGCGGTGGACGGCATCGAGGCCGGCGCCCGGCAGCCCACCCTCGAGCAGGTGCGCCGGCTGCTGGCCGGGCAACTGCCGCTGGCGGTCTTCGCACGCCTGCAGGACATCGCGCTGACCGTGGTCGACTGCGGCGTGGCCGACAACATCGCCGCCCACGAACGGCTGCTGATGCGCAAGATCGCCCACGGCACGCGCAACGCGCGCATCGGCGCGGCGATGTCGCTGGACCAGGCGCACGCCGCCATGCGCGCCGGCATGGAGATCGGCGACACGCTGGCCGGCAACGCGCTGATCTGCGCCGGCATCGGCGTCGGCTCGCACCTTTGCGCCGCGCTGCTGCTGTCGCGGCTGAGCGACACGCCGGTGCGCGAGCTGCTGGTATCGGGCCGCGGCGCCGACGCCGAAGGCCTGGACCACCTGCTGGCCGTCGCGCAGGCGGCGCTTGCACGCCACCGCGAGTTGCGCGAGCCGATCGAGCTGCTGGCCGCGCTCGGCGGCTTCGAGATCGCGATGATGGTCGGCGCGATCCTGGTGGCCACCAGCAAGCGCCACCTGGTGATGATCGACGGCATCGCCGCCTGTGCGGCGCTGCTGCTGGCCGCGCGCATCGCCACGCCGGTCACCGACTATTGCGTGTTCTGCCGCAGCCATGCGCACCGCGGGCTGAGCAAGGCGCTGCACCTGTTTCGCGCCTCGGCGCTGCTCGAGCTGGACATGGACAGCAACGACGGCACCGGCGCCACGCTGGCCTGGCCGTTGGTGCGCAGCGCCGCGGCCTTGCTCACCGAGGTGGCCGACGGCGAGGATCCAGGCCCGTCGCAGCCCACGCCGATGCCCGGCGCCGGCGCGGCGGCCGGCTGAACCGCCTCAGCTCGGCGCACGCTCCGGGCTGGCCGGTGTGCGCGGCATCGGCGGCGGCTCGGCATCGTCGGGCTCGCCGGGCTGCGGTGGCGGCACCGCCACCGCCGCAGGCACACGGCCGCGTGCCGCGGCGCCCAGCGTGCCGCTGGCGGGCGCCGGCAGCGCCGGCAACTGCAGTTCGACCTGCGCCGGCTGGCCGCGCGGGCCCAGCGACGCGGCGCGCGGGCGCACCGACAGCAGCGCCAGTTCGCCATCCACCGCGGCGCCGACGCGATAGGCCTTGGCCGGCTTGCCGTCGGTGGCGATCAGCGCCACGCCGCCGGCACCCGGTGCACGCGGCGCCACCACGCCGACCAGCTTGAAGCGCGCATCGGCCGGCACCGCCTGCGGCACCACGCTGGGTGCCCCCGGCGGCCCGTCGCTGCCGAGCAC
>CAYZGL010000334.1:0-2728 GCA_964477985.1 uncultured Rubrivivax sp.
CGAGAAGTTCGAGACCAACATCCCGGGCATCTTCGCGGTGGGCGACATCAACACCTACCCGGGCAAGAAGAAGCTGATCCTGTCGGGCTTCCACGAAGCGGCGCTGGCCGCCTTCGGTGCGGCGCCGTACGTGTTCCCGCAAAAGCGCATCCTGCTGCAGTACACCACCACCAGCCCGAAGCTGCACAAGGTGCTGGGCGTGGAAACACCCGTCTTCGACTGACGGCCCACCCGCTGCCTGCGCCGCAAGGGCCCGCGCCAGCGCGGGCCCTTGCCGTTTAGGCCCGACGCATTGCCGGTATAGTGCTGCTGCGCCGCGGCTCGCCGCGGCGTTTTCGCTGGGGGTGTTGGCATGGCCTTGCAGGCGGTGCCGACTGAGAAAGTCCCTTTGAACCTGATTGAGGTAATCCTCGCGCAGGGAAGCATGCCCGCAGGCCGCCGGCCGCATCGGGCACTTGCCGACCTGCCATCGACAAGTGAACGACGATGGCATCCACCACGCCCCATGCGGCCGCCTGGCGCCGCCACTGCCTGAGCCTGAGCGCGCTGCTGGGCAGCTGCGTGCCACTGGCCGCCACGGCGCAAGCCGACGCCGAAGCCGAACCGCAGCAGGTGACGATCCGCGCCGCCAAGCCCGCCGCCGGCGTCACCGGCTTCGGCCAGATACCGCTGGCCAGCGTGCCGATGCAGGCCAGCGTGACCACCACCGAGCAGATGCGCGACCTCGGCGTGCGCCGGCTGTCGGACATCGCGCACATCGACGCCGCGGTCGGCGACGGCTACAACGCCGAGGGCTACTACGACTTCCTCACGGTGCGCGGCTTCGTGCTCGACAACCGCTTCAACTACCGGCGCGACGGCCTGCCGATCAGCGCCGAGACCACGATCCCGCTGGACAACAAGTCGCGCGTCGAAGTGCTCAAGGGCACCAGCGGCATGCTGGCCGGGCTGGGCTCGCCGGGCGGCATGGTCGATTTCGCGGTCAAGCGCCCGACCGAAGCACCGCTGCGCGAAGCCACGCTGGGCTGGCGGCAGGACGGCAGCGTGCTCGCCGCCACCGACCTGTCGGACCGCTTCGGCGCACGCCGCGAATTCGGGCTGCGCGTGAACGCGGCCTACGAGCACCTCGACCCGCAGACCTACGACGCGAAGGGCAGCCGCTGGCTGGTGGCGCTGGCCGGCGACTGGCGCGTCGCGGCACGAACGCTGCTCGAAGCCGAGATCGAAGTCTCGCACCGCGAACAGCCCAGCGTGCCGGGCTTCAGCGTGCTGGGCACCGTGGTGCCCAGCCCCGGCAACCCGCGCATCAACCTGAACAACCAGCCGTGGTCGCAGCCCGGCGTGTTCGACGCCACCACCGCGTCGCTGCGCTGGCGCCAGGCGCTGGACGCGCAATGGAGCTTCGTCGCCCACGCCGCCACGCAGCAGCTGAAGACCGACGACAACACCGCCTTCCCCTACGGCTGCAGCGCCGAGAACCGCTACGACCGCTACTGCAGCAACGGCACCTACGACATGTACGACTTCCGCAGCGACAACGAGCGGCGGCGCAGCAATGTCGTCGATCTGTCGCTGCACGGCAGCCTGGACACCGGCGCACTGCGGCACGCGCTGACGCTGGGCCTGCAGTACCAGCAGGTGCGCAACCGCTTCCAGGACCTGGCCTTCAACTACGCCGGCACCGGCAACGTGCAAGGCACGCTGATCGTGCCGCCGGCGCCGGCACTGACTGGCACCAACACCAACCGGGACGCCCGCGCCGGCGAGGCCTACGCGCGCGACGCCGTCGCCTTCGACGAGCGCAACACCTTGTGGCTGGGCCTGCGCTACACGCACCAAAACGTGGACACCGTGCGCACCGACGGCAGCGCGGCACTGGGCTACAGCCAGAGCTATGCGGCGCCGTGGCTGGCCTTCAGCCACAAGCTGGCCGGCGGCACCATGCTGTACGCCAGCTGGGGCACCGGCTACGAGGCCGACCTCGCGCCGAACAACCCGCGCTACGTCAACCAAGGCGAGCTGCTCAGCCCGCTGCGCAGCCAGCAATTCGAGCTCGGAGCGAAGGGCGGCTTCGAACAAGGCGCCTGGACGATCGCCGCCTTCGACATCGAGCGGCCGGTATCGGCCAGCGCCGGCGTATGCGACGTCGCCCACAGCTGCGTGTGGCAACGCGACGGCGGCGTCGTGCACCGCGGCGTGGAAGGCACCCTCGCGGCGCGCGTCGGCGCATGGAGCGCCGGAGCCGGTGCGATGGCGCTGCATGCGCGCCGCGAAGGCAGTGCCACCGCAGCGATCAACGGGCTGCGTCCGACCAACGTGCCGGCCTACACGCTGCGGCTGCAACTCGGCTACCGCGTCGACAGCGTGCCGGGCTTGGAGTTGCTGGCCGTGGGCGCCTACGACAGCGGCCGCATCGTGCTGCCGGACAACAGCCTGCAAATCCCCGGCACGGGCCGAATCGACCTGGGGCTGCGCTACGAGCAGCAGCTCGGCGCTCGCATGCTCACCTGGCGCGCCGGCATCGAGAACCTCACCAACGAGCGGGCATGGCGCGAATCGCCCTACCAGTTCGACCATTCGTACCTGTTCCCGCTGGCACCGCGCACTATTGCACTGTCCATACAAGCCGAGCTGTAGGCTGCGATGCCACAGCTATAATGCGCGCTGATTCCTCGATAGCTCAGTCGGTAGAGCGCCGGACTGTTAATCCGTAGGTCCCTGGTTCGAG
>CAYZGL010000335.1:0-2716 GCA_964477985.1 uncultured Rubrivivax sp.
AGGCGTCGATGGTGCCCAGGTCGCCGCTGTGGAACCAGCCGCCGTCGAAGGCGGCAGCGGTGCGCTCGTCGTCGTGGAAGTAACCCAGCATCAGGTGCGGGCTGCGGTGCACGATCTCGCCGACCCCGCCGGGCTGCACGTCGCGCATCGCATCGTCGACGACGCGGGTCTGCACGTTCAGCACCGCGCGGCCGCATGAGCCGGGCTTGCTCAGCTGCTCGTCGGGGCCGAGCATGGTCGCCAGCGGCGCGATCTCGGTCTGGCCGTACAGGTTCCACAGCTTCAGTTCGGGCAGCCGCTGCAGGATCTCGCGCATCACCGCCACCGGCATGATCGACGCGCCGTAGTAGCCCTTGCGCAGGTGGCTCAGGTCGGTGCGGTCGAACAGCGGCGAGCGCAGCAGCGAGATCCACACCGTGGGCGGCGCGAAGAAGCTGCTGATGCGGTGCTCGGCGAGCAGCGGCAGCAGGTTGTCGGGTGTCGGCGTGGCGGTGATGACGCTGCTCGCGCCGCAGTACACCGCCGGGCCGAGGAACACATCGAGCTGCGCGCAGTGGTACAGCGGCAGCGCGTGCAATATCAGGTCGTCGCCCCCGATGCCGGCATCGACCAGGCAGCTGACGTACTGCCACAGCACGGCGTCGTGCGTCAGCATCGCACCCTTGGGGCTGGACTCGGTGCCGCTGGTGTAGACGATCTGCAGCAGGTCGGTGGCCGCCAGCTCCACCTCGGGCAGCGGCGCGGTGCAGGCGGCGAGTTCGTCGAAGCCGACCATGCCCGGCTCGGGCGTGGTCGGGGCTTCCGACGGCAGCCAGACGAACTGCTGCACTCGTGTGTCCAGCGCCGCGGCGGCACGCGCCAGGCCGGCCAGGCCGCTGTCGGTGGCCAGCATCACCGCGCCGGCGTGGCGCAGGATGTACGCCACCTCCTCGGCCTTCAACATGAAGTTGATCGGCACCAGCACCGCCCCCAGCCGCGCCAGCGCGAAACGCAGCGCCGCAAAACCGTGCGAGTTGCGCGCCAGCACCGCCACGCGCGTGCCCTTGACGATGCCGCGCTCGGCCAGCCCCGCGGCCAGGCGCGTGCACAGGGCATCGAACTGCGCGTAGCTCCAGCGGACTTCGCCGCAGGCAATGGCCAGCTTGTCGGGGCTGCGCGCGGCGCTGCGCGTCAGCAGGTCGCCCAGGGTTTGGCGGCGGATCGCGGGATGCATCGGATGGGTCTCCAGGGGGGCAGGGTCAGCCAAGTGGCGCGCGAGCTTAGCAGCGCGCTGCTCCCTACAATGCGCGCCCTTCACCGGCCCGCGCTTGAACACCGTCGACGACCACACCTTCTTCGCCACGCTGGCCAACGGCGTGCGCGTGCTGGTGCTGCGCACGCCGCAGCGCCGCACGCTCGAGCTGAGCGTGTTCGTGCACACCGGCAGCCAGCACGAGAGCGCGCGCGACAGCGGCATCAGCCACATGGTCGAGCACATGGCGTTCAAGGGCAGCGCCACGCGCGACTGCCAGCGCATCAACCTCGATGCAGAGATGCTGGGTGCGCAGGTCAACGCACACACCGACAAGGACCACAGCGCCTTCCACATGTCGGGGCTGGCGGACGACGCGGTGGCGCTGCTGCGCATGCTGGCCGACATCGTGCTCACGCCCACCTTCCCGGCCGACGAACTCGAGCGCGAACGCCAGGTGATCCTGCACGAATACCTGGACGACGAGGACGACCTGCTGTCGGTGGCCTTCAGGCTGTTCGACAAGGGCTGCTGGGGCGCGCATGCGCTGGCGCTGCCGGTGATCGGCACGCGGCGCAACATCGAGCGCTTCACGCGCGACGAGCTGCGGGCCTACGTGCAGCGCCAGTACACCGGCGCGAATCTGCTCGTCGCCGTGGCCGGCGACGTCGATGCACAGGCCATCGCGCGCGAGGCCGAACGCTGCTTCGGCGCGCTGCCGCACGGCGCTGCCAACCAGGTGGCCGCGCCGCTGTGGCATGGCGGCCTGAGCACCCGCACACTGAGCGGCACGCCGCAGACGCACGCGGTGCTGGGTTTCCCCATTCCCGGGCTGGGCGGTGCGCACACGCCGGCCGTGGTCGCCGCCGCGCTGCTGGGCGACGGCATGAGTTCGCCGCTGATGGACGAACTGCGCGAACGCCGCGGCCTGGTCTACTACGCCGCGTGTTCGGCCGACGTGCTGGAGCTGGCCGGGCAGTTCGTGATCGAGGCGTCGACCTCGCCGCAGCGGCTGGACGAGTTCTTTGCCGAGACGCAACGCCTGCTGCTCGCGCATGCGCAAGCCGTCGATGCCGCGCAGCTGGCGCGCGCGCGGCGGCAGTTGCTGGTGCGCCACCTGCGCCGCCAGGACCAGCCGGCGCAGCGGCTCGAGCAAGCGGCGCTGGAGCTGTTCGCCACCGGCCGCGTGCGGCGCAGCGACGAGCAGTTGGAAGCGCTGCAGTCGGCCAGCGCCGACGCGGTGCGCGAGGCCTTCGCGCGCATGCTCGAAGCCGGCGCGGCCATCGCGGTGGCCGGCAAGCTGCCGCGCGGCGCCGGCGAGCGGCTGCGCAAGCTGGCCAGGCCGCTGCTGCGCGCGCCCGGCACGCCGGAACGCCCGCCGCCCGGCCGGCGCCGCCACTTCGGCGCGCGCACGCCGCCGGCCTGAGAGAGCCCCCAGACCTGTCGCTTCGCGCCAGGCCCCCCGAGGGGGATGAGTCAACTTGG
>CAYZGL010000336.1:0-2694 GCA_964477985.1 uncultured Rubrivivax sp.
TGGCCACCAACGTCTACGTCAAGACCGCGCACGGCTGGCGCATGGTGGCGCACCACGCGAGCCCGGGCACAGCGATGGCCGAGCCGCCGCCCGGCGAGGCGCCGTCGACGCTGCATTGAGCGCCGCCTTGCGGCGCCGGCGGCAAGCACGGAGGCAAGCACGGCCGCAAGCACGGCCGCAAGCCGCGCGCGCGCTTGCAGGCAGCCTGCTAAGGTCGCTCCGATGGACGAGATCGTCGAGGCGGCGTTGCGCAAATGGCCGAACGTGCCGCACTGCTACGGCTGGCTGGCGCTGGATGCGCGCGGCGACTGGTATCTGCGCGATGCCCAGGCGCAGGCGGCGGGGCCTTTTGCGCGCATCAAGGGCAGCCGCATCGAGCACCGCGCGTTGCGCGAGTTCATCGAACGCAACTACGAGGCCGACGCGCGCGGCTGCTGGTATTTCCAGAACGGGCCGCAGCGGGTGTATGTCGAGCTGCAGGCCGCGCCCTGGGTGTGGCGGCTGTCGCCCGGCGCCGCTGCCGGCCGGTGCGGCATCGCCACGCACACCGGGTTGGCGGCGCAATACCAGGCCGCCTGGACCGATGCCGACGGCCGCCTGTACCTGCAGTGCGACCGCGGCTTCGGCCTGGTGCACAGCCTGGATGTCGAACTGGCGGCGCAGCAGATCGAGGCGGCGGCGTGGCAGCCGCAGGCGATGGATTTCGCCTCCATGCCCGCATGTTTCGGCTACGTGCTGCAGCCGCGGCCCTGATGAAAACGGCCGCCCGCGGGCGGCCGTTGTTTGCGCGATCGGACGGCCGCGCCGGGCTGCACCGTCTCGCGGCTTTTCACTTCGGCGCGCTGGCGGCCGCGGCCGGCGCGGCGGGCTCGCTGAACTTGGCGCCGCCCTTGTTGGCCATATAGACCACCGCCCGGCCGATCTCGAAGTCGGAGAACTCGCCGCCGCCTTGCGGCGACATCGCGCCCTTGCCCTTCAGCGCCGAGTGCACCAGCGCGTCGAAGCCGGTCTTGATGCGCGGCGCCCACGCCGCCTCGTCGCCGAACTTCGGTGCGCCTGCCAGGCCGGCGCCGTGGCAGGCGGAGCACTGCGCGGTGTACACCTGCTCGCCGCTGCGCAGCGCGGTTGCGCCCGAAGCGTCCTTCAGCGTCACCGCGCCCACCGGCTGGATGCGCTGGGCGATGGCTTCCTCGCTCATCGCGCGGCTGCCGGCCCCCGAGGTGTCGCCGGCAGCGACGAAATTGGCCAGCAGCACGATGATCGTGATGGGCACCACGAACGCGGCGATCACGGTCCAGATCAATTGCCTGGGCGTCTTGATCGGGCCCTCGTGCGCTGCGTCTTGCTGCTGTGGATCGGTCATGAAGTCCTCGGTGGGCAGGGGCCGGCTGCGCGGCGCTGCCGCCGGCCAAAGCGCAAAATTATAGCGACGGGCCCGCTGATAGAATCCGGCGCGCCTCGCGCAGCAGCGCGGCTGTAGCTCAGTGGATAGAGTATTGGCCTCCGAAGCCAAGGGTCGTGGGTTCGATCCCCGCCAGCCGCGCCAAGCAAACAATCGCTTTACCTGAACAAGAACAAGCACTTGCAGGTGCTCGTCCACCACGGGCTTTCTAAGGTTTCGGCGCTTGTGACAGGTTCTGTGACAGGTTCTGTGACGTCACAGGGTTCGCGCAAAGCGAACGGGCGCTCGTTTTGACCTTTGGGCGCGTGTCAACAGCCCCGAAGATCTCATGCAGGAACTGCATTGCGCGCCTGCCGCGAACGCTTCAAGCCCTTTCAACCCTCTGCCTCCAGGCATCTGCTCATTCGACGGCCGCTTCCTCGTGCTGGCGCGCGAGTTCGAGCCCCCACTTCGCCTGCTTCACGGAAGGGCTCCGCACCCATGCGTCGGCGGCGTACTCGGCGATCGTCGACGCGATGCCGGCCAGCCTGTAGGTGCTCCGGTTCCACTTGGCCCACGCCGCGATCTGCAGCCACTTGGTCGCATCGATCTCGCGGGCCCTACTGATCAGCATGAGATCGTCGACCGTCAGGATCGGCCCGCCCGACGGAGTCTGTGGAGCGGGTGCCGACGCACCGCCCTGCTGCTGCGCAAGTTCGGGGGGCAGCAGCTCCGGCAACGCCGGCAACGCAGTCTTGAAGGCATCCCAGCAAGCTTCCTTCTTCGCCCACTCGGTCGGCATGCGCGAGTCGGCCGACGTCCTGAGGACTTGGTCCGCCGCGCGTGCCCACCGATCAAACAGCCCGGCGAGCTCACCGGACACCGACTGTCGCTGCCACACGAGTTCGAAGTCGATCCGGCCACCGGTCGCCCAGCCTAGCCATGCGAGCACGTAAGTGACGATGTTCGCCTGGTACGCCGGGAACCCGATCCCGCGGACGACCTTCGTCAACGCCCGGTGCATGATGGCGACGGCGACGAGACGGTGAAACCACGCCTCATCCGGAACGAAGCCGTCCGGGTACCGCTCCTTCAGCCGCTGCATGAAGAACTGGAAGTTCTTCTGACCGCCGAAGCTGACCTGATGCGGGTAGCCTTCCCACGTGTTCATGTACTTCGCCAAGTCGGTCTTCGAGAAGCGCCGGTCCTTGGGCGTCTCCCGCTTGAAACGTTGCCGGTCGCTCGCCTTCAGCGCCGCTCGTGGCGATGCCCGGTCAGATGGGGCGGCAGCGTCGACTTGCCGTCCTCGGTGC
>CAYZGL010000337.1:0-2694 GCA_964477985.1 uncultured Rubrivivax sp.
GCGCCGGCTTCGAGGTGCGCGACGTGCACGTCACGCACTACGGCCGCGTGTGCCCGATCGAGACGCCCGAAGGCCCGAACATCGGCCTCATCAACTCGCTCGCGCTGTACGCGCAGCTCAACGAGTACGGCTTCCTCGAGACGCCGTACCGGCGCGTGCTCGAGGGCAAGGTCAGCGACCAGATCGACTACCTGTCGGCGATCGAGGAGGGCAAGTACATCATCGCGCAGGCGAATGCGGCGCTCGGCCCCGACGGTCGCCTCGTCGACGAGCTGGTGAGCGCGCGCGAGAAGGGCGAGTCGATGTTCGTCAGCCCCGAGCGCGTGCAGTACATGGACGTGGCGCCGGCGCAGATCGTCTCGGTGGCCGCGTCGCTGGTGCCGTTCCTCGAGCACGACGACGCCAACCGCGCGCTGATGGGCGCCAACATGCAGCGTCAGGCGGTGCCGGTGCTGCGGCCCGAGAAGGCGCTGGTGGGCACCGGCGTCGAGCGGGTGGCGGCGATCGACTCGGGCACCGTGGTCACGGCGCGCCGCGGCGGCGTCGTCGACTACGTCGACACCAACCGCATCGTCATCCGCGTCGCCGACGACGAGACGGTGGCCGGCGAGGTCGGCGTCGACATCTACAACCTGATCAAGTACCAGCGCTCGAACCAGGACACCAACATCCACCAGCGCCCGATCGTCAAGCGCGGCGACCGTCTGGCACGCGGCGACGTCATCGCCGACGGCGCCAGTACCGACCTGGGCGAGCTCGCGCTCGGCCAGAACATGCTGGTCGCGTTCATGCCCTGGAACGGCTACAACTTCGAGGACTCGATCCTCATCAGCGAGCGCGTCGTCGCCGACGACCGCTACACCTCGATCCACATCGAGGAGCTGGCCGTGATGGCGCGCGACACCAAGCTCGGCAGCGAGGAGATCACGCGCGACATCCCGAATCTCTCCGAGCAGCAGCTGGCGCGCCTGGACGAAAGCGGCATCGTCTACATCGGCGCCGAGGTCAACCCCGGCGACGTGCTGGTCGGCAAGGTCACGCCCAAGGGCGAGACCACGCTCACGCCCGAGGAGAAGCTGCTGCGCGCGATCTTCGGCGAGAAGGCCTCCGACGTGAAGGACACCTCGCTGCGCGTCGAGCAGGGCACCAGCGGCACCGTGATCGACGTGCAGGTCTACACGCGCGAGGGCATCCAGCGCGACAAGCGCGCACAGCAGATCATCGACGACGAGTTGAAGCGCTTTCGCCTCGACCTCAACGACCAGCTGCGCATCGTCGAGGCCGACGCCTTCGACCGCATCGCCAAGCTGCTTGCGGGCAGGCCCGCCAACGGCGGCCCGAACCGCATCGCCAAGGGGACCGTCATCACGGCCGAGTACCTGGCCGCGGTCGAGCGCTATCACTGGTTCGACATCCGCCCGGCCGACGAGGATCTGGCCAACCAGCTCGAGTCGATCAAGAACTCGCTCGACCAGACGCGCCACAGCTTCGACCTCGCATTCGAGGAGAAGCGCAAGAAGCTCACGCAGGGCGACGAACTGCCCGCCGGCGTGCTGAAGATGGTCAAGGTGTACCTGGCGGTCAAGCGCCGCCTGCAGCCCGGCGACAAGATGGCCGGCCGGCACGGCAACAAGGGCGTGGTCTCCAAGATCGTCGCCGTCGAGGACATGCCCTACATGAGCGACGGCACGCCGGTGGACGTGGTGCTCAACCCGCTGGGCGTGCCCTCGCGCATGAACGTCGGCCAGGTGCTCGAAGTGCACCTGGGCTGGGCCGGCAAGGGCATCGGCGAACGTCTGGGCGACATGCTGCAGCACGAGGCGCGCGCCGCCGAGCTGCGCAGCTTCCTCGACGAGCTGTACAACCGCAGCGGCGGCACGAGCGAGCAGCTCGAGCAGCTCTCCGACGACGAGGTGCGCGAGATGGCCGCCAACCTCGCCCACGGCGTGCCGTTCGCGACGCCGGTGTTCGACGGCGCCGACGAAGCCGAGATCCGCGGCATGCTGAAGCTGGCGTTCCCGCCCGAGGTCGCCGCGCGCAAGGGGCTGACGCCCACCTGCACGCAGGCCACGCTGCACGACGGGCGCACCGGCGACGCCTTCGAGCGCCCGGTGACGGTGGGCTACATGCACGTGCTCAAGCTGCACCACCTGGTCGACGACAAGATGCACGCGCGCTCCACCGGCCCGTACAGCCTGGTGACGCAGCAGCCGCTGGGCGGCAAGGCGCAGTTCGGCGGCCAGCGCTTCGGCGAGATGGAGGTGTGGGCGCTCGAGGCCTACGGCGCGAGCTACGTGCTGCAGGAGATGCTCACCGTCAAGTCCGACGACGTGGCCGGCCGCACCAAGGTCTACGAGAGCATCGTCAAGGGCGAGCACGCGATCGACGCCGGCATGCCGGAGTCGTTCAACGTGCTGGTCAAGGAAATCCGTTCGCTGGGCATCGACATGGAGCTCGAGAAGAACTGAGCGCGCCGGTTGCGCGCTCCGTTGCACGCCGTTGTTCCATCGTCCGATACGCAGTCAACCTGGAGAGAGAGTCACATGAAAGGCTTGCTGGACCTGTTCAAGCAGTTCACCCCCGACGAGCACTTCGACGCCATCAAGATCGGGCTCGCTTCGCCCGAGAAGATCCGCTCGTGGTCGTTCGGCGAGGTGAAGAAGCCCGAGACCATCAACTACCGCACCTTCAAGC
>CAYZGL010000338.1:0-2642 GCA_964477985.1 uncultured Rubrivivax sp.
CGCGTCGGTGGCGCCAACTACCAGGTGCCGGTCGAGGTGCGCCCGGTGCGCCGCCAGGCGCTGGCGATGCGCTGGCTCAAGGAGGCCGCACGCAAGCGCGGCGAGAAGAGCATGGCCGCGCGCCTGGCCAACGAGTTGCTCGAGGCGAGCGAGGGTCGCGGCGGCGCCGTGAAGAAGCGCGACGAAGTCCACCGCATGGCCGAGGCCAACAAGGCGTTCTCGCACTTCCGCTTCTAGCCGCCTGCCGGCGGCGGCGCGCAGGCACCGCAGCGCGAACCCCACGGCTTGTCGGCTGCCTCTACGGGTTGCCCCCAACCCGAGGCGGTTTCTGTATCTGGAGATTGAGCATGGCCCGCAAGACACCCATCGAGCGCTACCGCAACATAGGCATCAGTGCGCACATCGATGCCGGCAAGACCACGACCACGGAGCGCATCCTCTACTACACGGGCGTCAACCACAAGCTCGGCGAGGTGCACGACGGCGCCGCCACCACCGACTGGATGGAACAGGAGCAAGAGCGCGGCATCACCATCACGTCGTCGGCCGTGACCTGCTTCTGGAAGGGCATGGACCTGTCGATGCCGGAGCACCGCATCAACATCATCGACACCCCCGGGCACGTCGACTTCACGATCGAGGTCGAGCGCAGCATGCGCGTGCTCGACGGCGCCTGCATGGTGTACTGCGCGGTCGGCGGCGTGCAGCCGCAGTCGGAGACCGTCTGGCGCCAGGCCAACAAGCACAAGGTGCCGCGGCTGGCCTTCGTCAACAAGATGGACCGCACCGGTGCCAACTTCTTCAAGGTCTACGACCAGATGAAGACGCGCCTTAAGGCCAACCCGGTGCCGATCGTCGTGCCGATCGGCGCGGAGGACCAGTTCAAGGGCGTGGTCGATCTGTTCAACATGAAGTCCATCGTCTGGGACGAGGCGTCGCAGGGCATGAAGTTCACGTATGGCCCCATCCCCGCCGAGCTCGAGGCCGAGTGCCTGAAGTGGCGCGAGCAGATGGTCGAGGCCGCCGCCGAGGCCAGCGAAGAGCTGATGAACAAGTACCTCGAGTCGGGCGAACTCACGGAAGCCGAGATCAGGCAGGGCCTGCGCCTGCGCACCATCGCCGGCGAGATCCAGCCCATGATGTGCGGCACCGCGTTCAAGAACAAGGGGGTGCAGCGCATGCTCGATGCCGTCGTCGAGTTCCTGCCCTCGCCGGTGGACATCCCGCCGGTGGCCGGCCACGACGACGACGACAACGAGGTGACGCGCAGGGCCGACGACAGCGAGAAGTTCTCGGCGCTGGCGTTCAAGCTGATGACCGACCCCTACGTCGGCCAGCTCACGTTCGTGCGCGTCTACTCGGGCGTGCTGAAGTCGGGCGACCAGGTCTACAACCCGATCCGCGGCAAGAAGGAGCGCATCGGCCGCATCCTGCAGATGCACGCCAACCAGCGCGAGGAGATCAAGGAGATCCTGGCCGGCGACATCGCCGCCTGCGTCGGCCTCAAGGACGTCACCACCGGCGAGACGCTGTGCGATCCGAACTCGATCATCACGCTCGAGAAGATGGTGTTCCCCGAGCCGGTGATCCATCAGGCGGTGGAGCCCAGGACCAAGGGCGACCAGGAGAAGATGGGCATCGCGCTCGGCCGCCTGGCGGCCGAGGATCCGTCGTTTCGCGTGCGCACCGACGAGGAGAGCGGGCAGACCATCATCGCCGGCATGGGCGAGCTGCACCTGGAGATCATCGTCGACCGCATGAAGCGCGAGTTCGGCGTCGAGGCCAACGTCGGCAAGCCGCAGGTCGCCTACCGCGAGACGATCCGCAAGCCGGTGAGCGACGTCGAGGGCAAGTTCGTGCGCCAGTCCGGCGGCAAGGGCCAGTACGGCCACGTCGTGCTCAAGCTCGAGCCGCAGGAGCCGGGCAAGGGCTTCGAGTTCGTCGATGCCATCAAGGGCGGCGTCGTGCCGCGCGAGTACATCCCGGCGGTGCAGAAGGGCATCGAGGATTCGCTGCCCAACGGCGTGCTGGCCGGCTACCCGGTGGTCGACGTCAAGGTCACGCTGACCTTCGGCTCGTACCACGAGGTCGACTCGTCGGAGAACGCCTTCAAGATGGCCGCCTCGCTCGGCTTCAAGGAGGCCTGCCGGCGCGCCTCGCCGGTGATCCTCGAGCCGATGATGGCGGTCGAGGTCGAGACGCCCGAGGACTACGCCGGCTCGGTGATGGGCGATCTGTCGTCGCGCCGCGGCATGGTGCAGGGCATGGACGAGATGCCCGGCGGCGGCAAGATCATCAAGGCCGAGGTGCCGTTGTCGGAGATGTTCGGCTACGCGACGGCGCTGCGCTCGATGTCGCAGGGCCGTGCCACCTACACGATGGAATTCAAGCACTACAGCGAGGCCCCGAAGAACGTGGCCGACGCCATCGTCACCGCGCGCGGCAGCAAGTAAGCGACACCGGTCTTCGGCCCATCCGCGAGCGGGTGGCGTCGGGCTGCCCGTGGTCCGGCAATGCGTGGAGACCTTAAACAGCCACGGGCATCGTTCTTTTCGCGCGCCGGTCGCGCGAGTCACAAGAGGCAGCAATGGCAAAGAGCAAGTTCGAGCGCACCAAGCCGCACGTGAACGTGGGCACGATCG
>CAYZGL010000339.1:0-2622 GCA_964477985.1 uncultured Rubrivivax sp.
CAGGATGGCGTGTTCGATGCCGCCGATGTACTGGTCCATCGGCATCCAGTACTGCAGCCTGTCGTCGACCATGGTGTCGGCCGGCTTCGGGTCGCCCCCGCCGCTGCGCGGCGGCACGCAGCAATAGCGCATGAAGTACCACGACGAGTCGACGAAGGTGTCCATCGTGTCGGTCTCGCGCCGCGCTTGTCCACCGCACGACGGGCAACTGCACTTCAGGAAGGCCTCGCACTTGTTCAGCGGGTTGCCCGAGCCGTCGGGGATCAGGTCTTCGGGCAGCACCACCGGCAGGTCCTTCTCGGGCACCGGCACCACGCCACAGGCGTCGCAGTGGATGATCGGGATCGGCGTGCCCCAGTAGCGCTGGCGGCTCACGCCCCAGTCGCGCAGCCGCCAGGTGGTCTGCTTTTCGCCCAACCCCTTGGCGCCGAGCAGTTCGGCCACCTTGTCCACCGCCGCCTGGTAGCCCAGGCCGTCGAGCACGCCGGAGTTCACGCAGCGGCCGCGCTGCTTGTCGGCGTAGTGCTCGGCCCAGGCGCCGGTGCCGAAGGGCTGGCCTTCGATGTCGATCACCTGCTTGACGGCCAAGCCGTATTTCTTCGCGAAGGCGAAGTCGCGTTCGTCGTGCGCCGGCACGCCCATCACCGCGCCGTCGCCGTAGCCCATCAGCACGTAGTTGCCGACCCACAGCGGCAGCGGCTGGCCGGTCAGCGGGTGCGTGACCGTCAAGCCGGTGGGCACGCCTTCCTTGTCCCTGGCCGCCAGCTCGGCTTCGGTGGTGCCGCCGGCCGCACAGGCCTCGACGAAAGCCGCCACCTTGGCGTCGCGCCGCGCCGCGTGCGCGGCCAGCGGGTGCTCGGGCGCGACCGCGCAGAAGGTCACGCCCATGAGCGTGTCGGCGCGTGTGGTGAACACGTACAAACGCCCGCCCTGGATCAACTCGCCGTGCGAGCCTTCGCGGTCGGCGCGGATGTCGTGCGTGAAAGCGAAGCGCAGGCCCTCGCTCTTGCCGATCCAGTTTTCCTGCATCAGCTTGACGCGCTCGGGCCAGCCGGGCAGATGCTTTTCGGTGTAGTCCAGCAGCTCGTCGGCGTACTGCGTGATCTTCAGGTAGTAGCCCGGGATCTCGCGCTTTTCGACCACGGCGCCGCTGCGCCAGCCGCGCCCGTCGATCACCTGCTCGTTGGCCAGCACGGTCTGGTCCACCGGGTCCCAGTTGACCACCTGCGTGCGGCGTTCGGCGATGCCGGCTTGCAGCATCTTCAGGAACAGCCACTGGTTCCACTTGTAATAGGCCGGGTCGCAGGTGGCGACTTCGCGCGACCAGTCGATGGCCAAGCCCATCGCCTGCATCTGCGCCTTCATGTGCGCGATGTTGTCGTAGGTCCACTTGGCCGGCGGCACCTTGTTCTTCATCGCCGCGTTCTCGGCCGGCAACCCGAAGGCGTCCCAGCCCATCGGCATCAGCACGTTCATGCCCTTCATGCGCAGCTGGCGCGCGAGCATGTCGTTGATGGTGTAGTTGCGCACGTGCCCCATGTGCAGCTTGCCGCTGGGGTAGGGCAGCATCGAGCAGGCGTAGAACTTGGGGCGGCTCGCGTCTTCGGTGACGCGGTAGGCATCGGCCTGGTCCCAGGCCTGCTGGGCGCGGCTTTCGACCTCGCCCGGGATGTACTTTTCGTTCATCCGGGCGATTGTAGGAGCCGCTATTTCGCGGCTGCTGCGCGGCTGACGAGCGGCTGCCGAGCGACTATTTGGCGGCCGCGGGCGCCGCCGCCTCGGTGACGAAGCCCACGCGCGACAGCCCGGCCTGCTGCACCAGCCCGATCACTTCGGCCACACGGCCGTAGGGCACACGCTGGTCGGCGCGCAGGTGCACCTCGGTGGCCGGGTCGCGCTGCGCGGCTTCGCGCGCGCGCTGCAGCAGTTGCTCGGCATCGACCTTGTCGTCGCCGACGAACAGCTGGCCTTGCTCGTCGATCGCCAGCGCGATGAAGCGCGGCGAGTCGGACGGCTGCGCGCCTTCGGTCTTGGGCAGGTCGAGCTTCAGGCTGCTGGTCATCAGCGGTGCGGTGATCATGAAGATCACCAGCAGCACCAACATCACGTCGATCAGCGGCGTCATGTTGATGTCGCTCATCGGCCGCGGCGCGGCGCTGCGTTCGAGACGGCCGAAGGCCATGACTTCAGGCGGCGGTGCGCTGCTGGTCCAGCACCATCTCGCGCAGGTCGTGCGCGAAGCCTTCGAGATCGGCCTCGCAGGCGCCGACCCTTTTGCCGAACACGTTGTAGGCCAGCACCGCCGGAATCGCCACCGCCAGGCCGGCGGCGGTCATGATCAGCGCCTCGCCGACCGGGCCCGCGACCTTCTCGATGGTGATGCTGCCGGCCAGCGAGATGCCCACCAGCGCGTGATAGATGCCCCACACGGTGCCGAACAGCCCGACGAAGGGCGCGGTCGCGCCCACCGACGCCAGCACCACCTGGCCGAACTGCAGGTGCGCCAGCCCGCGGTGCAGCGCATCGCGCAGCCGCCGCGTGAGCTGCGAATCGAGCCGGCCGGCGCCCTGCAAGGTGCCCTGGCCGGGCTGCACGGTGGCCGCATCCAGCAGCGGCAGCAGC
>CAYZGL010000340.1:0-2598 GCA_964477985.1 uncultured Rubrivivax sp.
CTATGTCGACCTGAAGGACGCCGAAGGCCGCTGGCTGAATCTGCGCACCCACACCAGCCCGATGCAGGTGCGTTATGCGCAAGCGCATGCGCAGCGCCACGCCGGCGCAGCGACCATGCCCGAGGTGCGCGTGATCGCGCCCGGCCGCACCTACCGCGTCGACAGCGACGCCACGCATTCACCGATGTTCCACCAGTGCGAAGGCCTGTGGATCGGTGCGAACGTCAGCTTCAAGGACCTGAAGTTCGTGTTCAGCGACTTCCTGCGCCAGTTCTTCGAGACCGACGACCTCGAGGTGCGTTTCCGCCCGAGCTTCTTCCCCTTCACCGAGCCCTCTGCCGAGATCGACATCGCCTTCGGCAGCGGCCCGTTGAAGGGGCGCTGGCTCGAAGTCTGCGGCTGCGGCCAAGTGCACCCGAACGTCGTGCGCAACTTCGGCCTGGACCCGGAAACAAACATCGGCTTCGCCTTCGGCATGGGGCCGGACCGGCTGACCATGCTGCGCTACGGCGTCAACGACCTGCGCCTGTTCTTCGACGGCGACCTGCGCTTCCTGGCGCAGTTCAAGTAGGGCACAAGCGAGACACAGCAAGGGCACCCGCATGCAATTCCCCGAATCCTGGTTGCGCGAGTTCTGCAACCCGCCGATCGACACCGCCGAGCTGGCCGAGCTGCTGACGATGGCCGGGCTGGAAGTGGAAGACACGCGCCCGGTCGCGCCACCGTGCCAGGGCGTGGTCGTCGCCGAGATCGTCGAGGCCTTGCCGCACCCGAATGCCGACCGCCTGCGTGTATGCAGGGTCAATGCCGGCCCGTCGTCTTCCGACGGGCTGCTGCAGATCGTCTGCGGCGCACCCAATGCGCGCGCCGGTATCCGCGTGCCGCTGGCCTTGGTCGGCGCCGAACTGCCGCCGGCCGAACACGGCGCCGCGCCATTCGCCATCAAGGTCGGCCAGCTGCGCGGAGTCGACAGCTTCGGCATGCTGTGCTCGGCGCGCGAGCTGAAGCTGTCGGACGACCACGCCGGGCTGCTGGAACTGCCGCCCGACGCGCCGTTGGGCGCCGACATCCGCGCCGTGCTGGGCCTGGACGACACGGTCTTCACGCTCAAGCTCACGCCCAACCTGGCGCATGCGCTGAGCGTCCACGGTGTGGCGCGCGAGGTCTCGGCGCTGACCGGCGCGCCGCTGATGACGCCGTTGATCGAGGCCATCGCGCCGCGGCACGACTACAAGCTGCCGGTGCAGGTGGAAGCTCCCGACCTGTGCGGCCGCTTCTCCGGCCGCATCGTGCGCAATGTCGATACGAAGGCGAAGACCCCCGCCTGGATGGTCGAGCGCCTGGCGCGCTGCGGCCAGCGCTCGGTGACAGCGCTGGTCGACATCTCCAACTACGTGATGTTCGAGTACGGCCGGCCGACGCACATCTTCGACCTGGACAAGATCCACGACAAGCTGGTGGTGCGCTGGGGCCGCGCCGGCGAGAGCCTGAAGCTGCTCAACGGCAACACCATCGACATCGATGCCTCGGTGGGTGTGATTGCCGACTCGCAGGCCGTGGAGTCGCTGGCCGGCATCATGGGCGGCGACGCCACCGCGGTGTCGGACGACACGCGCCACGTCTACGTCGAGGCGGCGTTCTGGTGGCCGCAGGCGGTGGCCGGGCGCTCGCGGCGCTTCAACTTCTCTACCGACGCCGGGCACCGCTTCGAACGCGGCGTCGATCCTGCGCTGACGGCCGAGCACATCGAACGCGTGACGCAGCTGATCCTGGACATCTGCGGCGGCGAGCCCGGGCCGCTCGATGACCAACGCTCGAGCCTGCCGCCGCAGCGGCCGGTGCTGCTGCGCGTGGCGCGCGCGGCCAAGGTCATCGGCATGCCGCTCGAGCAGGCGCAATGCGCTGCCGTGTTCCGCCGCCTGGGATTTGCCTTCAGCGAAGGCGAGGGCACGATCACGGTCACGCCGCCGAGCTGGCGCTTCGACCTGCAGATCGAAGAAGACCTGATCGAGGAGGTGGCGCGCATCGTCGGTTACCAGCGGCTGCCAGATACGCCGCCGGTCGCGCCGATCCGCGCGCGTGCGCTCAGCGAATCCAGGCGCAGCGGCCACGCGCTGCGCCACACCATGGCCGCGCTGGACTATCAGGAGACCATCAACTTCAGCTTCGTCGAGCCGCGCTGGGAACAGCAACTGGCCGGCAACCCCGAGCCGATCCGCGTGCTCAACCCCATTGCCGCGCCGCTGGCGGTGATGCGTTCCAGCCTGATGGGCAGCCTGCTGGCCGTGCTGCGCTACAACCTCGCGCGCCGCGCGCCGCGGGTGCGCGTGTTCGAGATCGGCCGCGTCTTCCGCCGCGACGGCACGGTGGCCGACGGCCCGCTCAGCGTGGCCGGTGTGCACCAGCCGCTGCGCCTGGGGGCGCTGGCCTACGGCGCCGCGGCCAGCGCGCAATGGGGGCTCGGGGAACGTCAGGCCGACTTCTACGACCTGAAGGGCGACGTCGAAGCGCTGCTCGCGCCGCGCCAGCCGCGCTTCGTGCCCGACACCCACCCGGCGCTGCACCCGGGGCGTTGTGCGCGCGTCGAACTCGACGGCC
>CAYZGL010000341.1:0-2566 GCA_964477985.1 uncultured Rubrivivax sp.
TCCGTTCTTTCAGTTCACAAACCTTCGACCACGACCATGCGCATCACGGCCGCGCCTGCGCGCGCCGCGCGCGCCCTGGCGTATTCGCTGGAGGCGTAGAAGGCGCGCGCTTTGTCCACGCTGGCGAACTTCAGGACCACCAGCCGCTCGGGTGTCCAGTCGCCTTCCAGCACCTCGCTCGCGCCACCGCGCACGCAGACCTCGGCGCCGTGCGCCTGCATGGCGAGGCTTGAGAACTTCTTGTACTCCTCGTACTGCACGGGGTCGGTGACGCGCACGTTGGCGATGACGTAGGCACTGGGCATGGCGCTCCTTGGCTCCTCAGCAGGTGAAGTCGTCCTCCAGCAGCGGCTGCGCCTTGACGACGGCGTCCAGCGACTGCAGTTGTTCGAGCAGCGCCTTCATGTGGCGCAGCGGTACCGCGTTCGGACCGTCCGACAGCGCGTGCGCCGGATCCGGATGCGTCTCCATGAAGAGGCCGGCGACGCCGACGGCGACCGCCGCGCGCGCCAGCACCGGCACGAACTCGCGCTGGCCGCCGCTGCTCGTGCCCTGGCCGCCGGGCAACTGCACCGAATGCGTGGCGTCGAACACCACCGGCGCACCGGTCTCGCGCATGATGGCGAGTGAGCGCATGTCGGACACCAGGTTGTTGTAGCCGAAGCTGGCACCGCGCTCGCAGGCCATGAAGTTGTCTTCGGCCAGGCCCTTTTCCTTCGCCGCGGCACGGGCCTTGTCGATCACGTTGACCATGTCGTGCGGTGCGAGGAACTGGCCCTTCTTGATGTTCACCGGCAGGCCGCTTTGCGCCACCGCGCGGATGAAGTCGGTCTGGCGGCACAGGAAGGCCGGGGTCTGCAGCACGTCCACCACCTGCGCCACGGCAGCTATCTCGGCTTCGTGGTGCACGTCGGTGAGCACCGGCACGCCGAGTTCGCGCTTGACCTGCGCCAGGATCTGCAGCCCGCGCTGCATGCCCGGGCCGCGAAAGCTCGAGCCGCTGGAGCGGTTGGCCTTGTCGTAGCTGCTCTTGAACACGAAGGGGATGCCCAGCGCCGCGCACATCTCCTTCAGCCGCCCGGCGACATCGAGCTGCAGCGCTTCGCTCTCGACCACGCAGGGCCCGGCGATCAGGAAGAAGGGCTGGCGCAGGCCGACCTCGAAGCCGCACAGTTTCATCCCACCACCTTCAGCTTGGTCTGTGCGCTGGCCTTCAGCTCGAGCGCGGTCTTGACGCAGCTGTTGAACAGCGGGTGGCCGTCCCACGGCGTGGACTTGAACTCGGGGTGGAACTGCACGCCGACGAACCACGGGTGCACCTCGCGCGGCAGCTCGACGATCTCGGTCAGCTTCTCGCGCTGCGTGATCGCGCTGATCACCAGCCCGGCCTGGCGCAAGCGGTCCAGGTAATGCGCATTGGCCTCGTAGCGGTGGCGGTGGCGTTCGGTGACCACGTCGCCGTAGATCTGGTGCGCCAGCGTGCCCGGCAACACGTCGGAGCTTTGCGCACCCAGGCGCATCGTGCCGCCGAGGTCGGAATTGGCGTCGCGCCGCTGGATCGAGCCGTCGCGGTCCTGCCATTCGTCGATCAGCGCGATCACCGGGTGCGGTGTGCCGGCGTCGAACTCGGTGGAATTGGCCCCTTGCAGCCCCGCGAGGTGGCGCGCGACCTCGATCGTCGCCACCTGCATGCCCAGGCAGATGCCCAGGTACGGAATGCGGTGCTCGCGTGCATAACGCGCCGCGCAGATCTTGCCTTCGACGCCGCGCTTGCCGAACCCGCCCGGCACCAGCACGGCGTCGAAGCGCGCCAGCTGGTCGACGTTGCCGTCGTCGATCAGTTCGGAATCCAGGTACTCGATGTGCACCCGCGCGTGGTTCTGGATGCCGGCATGGCGCAATGCCTCGTTCAGCGACTTGTAGCTGTCCGACAGGTCGGTGTACTTGCCGCACATCGCGATGCTGAGCTGCTGCGCCGGGTGCTCGACCTCATGCACCAGCCGGTCCCAGCGCTTCAGGTCGGCCGGGCGGGTCAGCAGCTGCATCTTCATGCAGATGATCTCGTCCAGCCCCTGCTCGTGCAGCATGCGCGGCACCTTGTAGATGGTGTCGACGTCCCACATGCTGATCACCCCGTGCATCGGCACGTTGGTGAACAGGCTGATCTTCTCGCGCTCCTCGGACGGCACCGCGCGGTCGGCGCGGCACAGCAGCACGTCGGGCTGGATGCCGATCTCGCGCAGCTTTTGCACCGTGTGCTGCGTGGGTTTGGTCTTCAGCTCGCCGGCCGCGGCGATCCACGGCACGTAGCTCAGGTGCACGAAGGCGCTGTGGGCGGGGCCGAGCTTCAGGCTCAGCTGCCGCACGGCTTCGAGGAAGGGCAGCGATTCGATGTCGCCCACCGTGCCGCCGATCTCGACGATGGCCAGGTCGACGCCCTCGGCGCCGCGGCGGATGTAGTCCTGGATCTCGTTGGTGACGTGCGGGATCACCTGCACCGTCTTGCCCAGATAGTCGCCGCGGCGCTCCTTCTCGAGCACGCTCTTGTAGATCTGGCCGGTGGTGA